>CAXYZX010000352.1:0-1527 GCA_964293845.1 uncultured Dechloromonas sp. | reverse complement strand
TTTTTGGCGACTGGCTATGCGACATGGCCAAGGCAGACTCCCGTCTGGTCGGCATTACACCAGCCATGCGCGAAGGCTCCGGCCTCCTGCGCTTCTCGGCTGAGTACCCGGATCGCTACTATGATGTCGGTATCGCCGAACAGCATGCCGTCACTTTTGCCGCCGGCCTCGCCTGCGAAGGGCTGAAGCCGGTTGTAGCGATCTACTCAACCTTCCTGCAACGCGCCTATGATCAGTTGATTCACGACGTTGCGCTGCAAAATTTACCGGTTGTTTTCGCCGTCGACCGCGGCGGATTGGTCGGCGCCGATGGTCCAACCCACCACGGCACCTTTGACCTGTCCTTCGTTACCTGTATCCCGAATATGGTCGTCATGGCTCCGGCTGACGAAATCGAATGCCGCAAAATGCTGTCCACAGCCTACGCCCTCGATTGCCCGAGCATGGTGCGCTACCCACGTGGTGGCGGCACCGGCACAGTCCCTGAAATGAATCTCGACACGCTGCCCGTCGGCAAGGGCGAAATCCGCCGCCAGGGCAAGGGTATCGCCCTGCTTGCTTTTGGTAGTCTGGTCCCGGCCGCCGTTGCCGCTGGCGAAGAACTTTACGCTACGGTAGTCAACATGCGCTTCGTGAAACCGATTGATGCCGAGCTGATTCTCGAACTCGCCGGGAACCATTCACTACTGGTCAGCATCGAAGAGAACTCTGTAATCGGCGGCGCGGGCTCTGAAATCGAGCGTGTACTTGCCGAACATGGCCTGAATGTGCCTGTTTTGCGCCTTGGTCTGCCTGATCGCTTCATTGATCACGGCGAACAAGGCCAATTACTGGCTGAACTGGGCCTCGACCAACAAGGAATCGTGCGCGCCGTGCGTGCCCGAAGCAACCCACAATAATTAGTTAAAGAACAGCACATGAGCACCACTAAACCCAGCATTCCCGACGTTCAAAACACCGCTGATACGCGACATATTGCGATCAACAAGGTTGGCATCAAGGCGATTCGCCACCCGGTCAAGGTGCAGGACAAATCGGTCGGCATCCAGCACACCATCGCCATGTTCAACATGTACGTCGGTCTGCCGCACAATTTCAAGGGCACCCACATGTCCCGCTTCGTGGAGATACTGAACAGCCACGAACGTGAAATTTCGGTCGAAAACTTCCCGGCCATGCTCAGCGACATGGTCGTCAAGCTCGAAGCCGAAACCGGCCACATCGAAATGAGCTTCCCCTTCTTCATCAACAAGACCGCTCCGGTTTCCGGCGTGCAGAGTCTGATGGATTACGAAGTCACCTTCATCGGCGATATCTGCCATGGCAAGATCGCCACCTCGGTCAAGGTCGTTGTGCCGGTAACCAGCCTCTGCCCCTGCTCCAAGAAAATCTCCGAGTACGGCGCCCACAACCAGCGTTCGCACGTCACTGTCACGGCCCGCACCAACGACTTCCTGTGGATCGAAGAGATTGTTCAACTGGTCGAACAGGAAGCCTCCTGCGAACTCTTTGGTCTGCTCAAGCGTC
>CAXYZX010000351.1:0-1599 GCA_964293845.1 uncultured Dechloromonas sp. | reverse complement strand
ATGCCATCGGCAAGAGCGATAGTCAGGGTGGAAAAGGTCGGCGGGTTCATCGGCGCTACTCCGGTCAAAGATCGTCGTAGATTACCCGGCGCCGGTGGGGCGCGGGTAGAGCGCGCTACCTAATCGCTGAAACTGATCAGGTCGAGATCGGCCGCCTGCTGGCGCAGGGGGATCAGCGCCTGATAGGCGGCAGATTGTTGCCAGCCGTTGATCGATGCCAGATCGGGAAAGCGGATGACAACAGTGTCGCTGTGGGCGTGCTGGCCGGCGATGATGCCGGCCAGTTGGCCGCGAAAGAGCAATTCGGCACCCCAAGGGGCCAAGGTGGCGGGCACCTGGGCACGATACTGCGCCCATTTTTCCGCATCCTTGACCGTAATGTGGCCGATAACGCAGGCGCTCATGCCGCGTTCTTGCCCTTTTGCCAGAGTACATCGCCACGACCGCCGGCGCGATTGAGGGCGCGACCGAGGATGAAGAGCAGGTCGGAAAGGCGGTTGACGTAACGACGAGCGGCATCGGACAAAGGTTCGGCGTGGTGCAGTCTGACCATGGCGCGCTCGGCGCGCCGGCAAACGGTACGCGAAAGATGGGCGAGCGAGGCGGCACGTGTGCCACCGGGCAGGATGAATTCCTTGAGCATGGAGAGCTCGGCATTGAATGCCTCGGCCTGGGCTTCGAGGCGGGCAACTTGTGCATCCTTCATGACTTCCATGCCGGGCAGGCAGAGTTCGCCGCCGAGATCGAAGAGGTCGTTCTGGACATCAAGCAGCGCGGTACGCATGGCGTCCGGCATATCTTCGCAGAGCAGCACACCGAGGCCGGAGTTCAGCTCGTCGATTTCACCAATCGCATCGATGCGCAGGCTGTCCTTGGTCGTCCGGCTACCGTCGCCAAGGCCGGTGGTGCCGGCGTCGCCGGTACGGGTGACTATCTTTGAAAGGCGGTTGCCCTTGCGTTCTGTTGCGCTATCACTCACTGTGCTCTCCAGGTTTTCTCTTAAATTGTGGCCGGATTATACTTTTGGGCCGCCCTTCAGACTGTCGTCGTCATGCCAAAGTTCGCCGCAAATCTCAGTTTTCTTTTTGCCGATCAGCCGTTTCCGGAACGCTTTAAAAAAGCGGCCGAGACTGGGTTCAAGGGGGTTGAGTATCTCTTCCCCTATGACTATCCGGCCCGTGAGGTGGCGGAGTGGCTGCGCGAGAATGATCTGGAGCAGGTGCTGTTCAATCTGGCGCCCGGTGATTGGGCCGCCGGTGAACGCGGGCTGGCCTGTCTGCCGCAGCGTCAGGGCGAGTTCGCTGAAAGCGTGGAGCAGGCGCTGAGTTACGCCATGATTCTCGACTGCAAGCGCCTGCACTGCATGGCGGGTCTACGACCGGCGGGCCATGATGAAGCTGAACTGGAAGCAACCTATATCGCCAACCTGCGCTACGCCGCCGATCGTTTGGCGACAATAGGCGCGACGGTCATGCTGGAGCCAATCAATAGCCGCATCGACATGCCGGGTTACTGGCTGGACGACATGAACAAGGTTTTTCGCCTGCAAACGGCGGTTGACCGCAACAATGTCAAAGTGCAGTACGACATCTATCACGC
>CAXYZX010000350.1:0-1617 GCA_964293845.1 uncultured Dechloromonas sp. | reverse complement strand
CCCTGATGGGGCGGCCCAAGATGCTGTTGCTCGACGAGCCTTCAATGGGCCTGGCACCGTTGCTGGTTGAAGAAGTATTCAACGTGGTCAAGACGCTCAAGGCGCAGGGCATGACCATTTTGCTGGTCGAACAGAACGCCTTTGCCGCGCTGGCCATTGCTGATCGCGGTTACGTGCTGGAAACCGGAAATGTCATCCTGACCGGTAGCGGACAGGAGTTGATCAGTAACGAACAGGTGCGCGCTGCTTATCTGGGGATGTAAAAGTAGCGCGGCTGGGTGCGGCGCCTGTGGAGAGGCTTGAGAAAATGGAAACTGGTGTGTTGCCACCGAATGGTCAATTGACCATGACGGTTTTGATGACCCCGGACATGGCCAATTTTTCCGGGAATGTGCATGGCGGGATCATTCTCAAGCTGCTTGATCAGGTTGCCTATGCCTGTGCCAGTCGTTACGCCGGGCAATACGTTGTGACCCTGTCGGTTGATCAGGTGATGTTCCGCGAGCCGATTCACGTCGGCGAAATGGTCACTTTCCTCGCTTCGGTCAATTTCACCGGCCGCACCTCGATGGAGGTCGGCATCAAGGTGATCGCCGAGGATATTCGCAGCCAGGTGTTACGCCATGCCAATAGCTGCTTCTTCACCATGGTGGCGATGGATGAAGCGGGCCGATCAGCGCCGGTTCCCGCTTTCTGCCCGGTGAGTGCCGACGAAAAGCGGCGTTTCGCAGCAGCCGGAATCCGGCGCGAATTGAGACAGGAATTCGAAACACGGCGCAAATCCCTGATGGCGCAAGCGGACTAGCGCGATGATTCAGGAGGCGGCTGCGGTAAACCCGAGATTTGCCGATATTCCGTTGGCGACTTCTCTGAGAATGCCGGCATTCTCGCAATCCCAGGCCGTCTCGAAGCCGCCGGTCGGCCCGACGATGGTGATGACCATGACGAGATGGCCATTGTGATCAAAGATCGGTGCGGCAAAAGCGCTGACGCCGGGGATGGGCTGACCAACGGCGCGCGCCAGGCCCTGTTCGCGCACTTCCTGCAGGTCGGCCTGCATCTCCTTCCAGCCGCAGCGCGAACCGACGATGTGCGGAAAAGCCTTCGGGTGCATCGATTCCGCGACGAAGCGCTCCATCATGCGCGACGGCATGTAGGCGCCAAAGACCATGCCGGTGGCCGTGGTCAGTGACATGACGGTGCCGGTGCGCAGGTTCATATGGATCGGGTGACTGGACTCTTCCAGATGAATCACCGTCGGCCCGGCGTTGCCCCAGACCGAGAGCGCCACGGTGTGGTGTATCCGCTGCTCCAATTCGACCGCTGCCGCCATCCCGAAACGCACCGGATTAAGTTGGCGCAGGCAGGCCAGCCCCATGCGCAGGGCGAGTTGCCCGAGTTCGTAACGGCCGGAAATCGGATCCTGGGTGACCAGCATCAGCTTGCCGAAGCTGACCAGGTAGGGATGTGCCTTGGCTGCCGTCATGCCCGCCGCTTCAGCCAGTTGCTTGAGCGACATCGGGCCGGCGGAATCGGCCAGCGCAATCAGTATCTGCCCACCGACTTCCATCGACTGAATGCCGCGTCTTTCCTTCTCGTCTTCAAGCTGCATAAATT
>CAXYZX010000349.1:0-1623 GCA_964293845.1 uncultured Dechloromonas sp. | reverse complement strand
GCGCCAAGCACGCGGCAGTTTTCTGGCGACGGGGTTTCGATACCCACACCGGGCAGACATGAAAGCAATGCCGCCGGCTTGCCGGCCAGCACTCGCCAGCAGTTCCCGGCGCGATCTACTAACGGTTGCGGACAGGGAATCCCTCGTGCGGCGAGATGCGCCATCAGCGCCAGATAAAAATCCAGCTGGCCCGGTGTCAGGTGCTCGAATACCGTGAGCACCCGGCGCACGCCGCCGACGGTCACAAAATAGTTGGAGTTCTGCATGCCGGCAGCAATGCCGGCAAAGTGCGAAAATTCCCCAAGCGCTAAGGGTTCAAGCCAGGCAGCAAGTTCGCTGCGCCCGACCGTGGTATAGACCGACAAAATTTACCAGGAATGAAGTATCCACATCGGCGGCTTGGTCGTTGGCCCGATGGCGTCGGACTCAATGAAATTGCTATCGCCTTGATGGTCGACCAGATAGTAGGGCTTGCCGACAGCCGGTGTGACTTTGATCATGTAGAGCTTGCCGTTGATACGAAACTCCTCACGAGTATCTTTTTCCGTTTTGACGATATTGACCTGTGGCTCCAGGGCAGCGTCGAACGCCTCCATGCCTGGCGGCGGTGGGGGCACAGCCGGCAGAGGCTGCAGATCGCTTTGCGCCCAGGCAGGAGCAGTGGCAAGAAGGAGTATGGGTAAAAGGCGGCGCATGAAGAATTCCTTGGGGGTCTGCTGCTGATTTTATTACAGGTTGAGCATCATCTCCCGCTCGTTTGGCAACGGGCCAAACGGACGTGCCTCGTAATGCTTGAAAATTGCCTCGACCACCTGTTCCGGCTGATCGATCAGTTGAATCAGGTCGATGTCTTCAGGATTGACCATCCCTTCGTCGACGAGTTTCTCCTTGAACCAGTCAATCATGCCTTTCCAGAAATCAGAGCAGACGAGAATCAGCGGAATCTTGCGCGCCTTGCCGGTCTGGATCAGGGTCAGGGCTTCCATCAATTCATCCAGCGTGCCAAAACCGCCGGGCATGACGACGTAGGCGCTGGCAAAGCGCACAAACATGTATTTGCGGGCGAAGAAATGGCGAAAGGTCTGAGAAATATCCTGATAAGGATTGGCTGCCTGCTCGTGCGGCAATTGAATATTGAGGCCAACCGAAGGTGATTTGCCGTGAAAAGCGCCCTTGTTGGCTGCTTCCATGATGCCGGGGCCACCGCCGGAAATGACCGAGAATCCTGAATCAGAGAGCAGGCGTGCGGTACGTTCGGTCAATTCGTAATAGCGCGATCCTGGCGGCGTGCGTGCGCTGCCAAAGATGGTGACGGCTGGCTTGATCGCCGCCAGACGTTCGGTCGCCTCGACGAACTCTGACATAATGCCGAAAATCCGCCAGGACTCCCGGGCCGTTGCACCATTCAGCAAGGCCTCGGATTCCACACCCATTACCAGTTTGTCACTTTCCGTCACGTCTCATGCCCCTATTATTGTTGGTGGACGGTTCGTCCTATTTATACCGCGCTTTTCACGCCCTGCCCGACATGCGCAACAAGGCGGGCGAGCCGACGGGCGCCATGTATGGCGTCTTGAACATGCTACGCCGGCTCGAAAGCGACTACAAGGCAGACTACAAGGC
>CAXYZX010000348.1:0-1636 GCA_964293845.1 uncultured Dechloromonas sp. | reverse complement strand
GCCTGAGTAGACACGCACAGCGTGCCCCGGTCATCTTCGGGAATGAACACCGTTTCGACGGCATTGTTGTTGCCAACATCGATCAAAAACTTGCGCGTGCCGTCATCTGACAGCTTGTCGGACACAATGGCCGGCGGCGCGACAACCGCCTTGACCCTGAGCTTCTCGCGAAGACTCTTGGCAATATCGGTCATGGCATCGAAATCTGCCACACCGGAACGATGTATCCAGCGCATGACCTGTTTGGCGCGGAAGGGTTTTTCACCCTGCTCGGCGAACCAGGCAGTCAGGCTTTCGCCATCAAGATCGAGAAGATTTTGCATCAGTATCCTAATCCGTCATTCCCGCCCCAGCGGGAATCCAGAAGCACTGGGTCCCCGCTTGCACGGGGACGACGGCTTTTTGAATCAACGACCAGAGTAAACGTTCATTGCCGGGAAAAAGAAAGCAATTTCCACAGCTGCAGTTTCCGGAGCGTCAGAACCGTGAACGGCGTTGGCATCAATGGATTCGGCAAAATCAGCACGAATGGTGCCAGCGGCGGCTTCCTTCGGGTTGGTAGCGCCCATCAGTTCACGATTCTTGGCGATGGCACTTTCGCCTTCAAGCACTTGAACCATCACCGGACCGGAGATCATGAAGGAGACCAGATCCTTGAAGAACGGACGTGCCTTGTGCACAGCGTAGAACTGGCCGGCTTCCTGCTCGGACAACCAAACCATTTTGGAAGCAACGATCTTCAGACCGTTGGATTCAAAACGGGAATAAATCTTGCCAATAACGTTCTTGGCAACTGCGTCAGGTTTGATGATGGAAAGTGCGCGTTCGATAGCCATTTAATTGCTCCGCAAAAGCTAGTCAGTTGAAAAACCGGTTATTTTAGCAGAGAAGCAGAGCAAAATCCCGGCTTACTGGCTGGCCGGTTGCACAGCCACAGCCGCCCGCAGCGGCTCGCGCAGGCTGGCAAAGTTGCGCGGCGCCACGTATTGCAGCAATTCCTTGCCGTTGCCATCGACCACAACATCCAGCCCCTGTTGCGGATAGAGCAGATGCACCCGTTTTTCTGAAATCTCCACCCGTTCGCCAGGCTGACCAAAACGCTGGATTACCGTCGCCTCATCCAGATTCACCGTCGGAATGACGCTGATTGCCTTCACCAGCATTTGATCAGCAGCCGCAACGTCATCAGCATTCAACGTAATTTTGCGCGTCGTGCTATCCATGTGCTTGGCGCGCAATGCTCGATCACGCATAGAAATAATGGCCTCATCTTTGGCGTCGACCGTAACAACCATCTTGGCCATCACAAAACCCAGCGAAACCCCCGAATAATAGCCTTCCAGCATGCCCACCTCGTTCGGCTCGGCAACAATCGCCAATTCCATTTCCGAACCAAAGCGCTGCCGCACTTCACCCAGCGTACTGACTCCTGGCTTCAGGCCGAACACCGAGCTACCGCCCTGCCCGTCCAGCGTAATCTGCCAGGGCAAGTTACTGTTCGGATCGACACCCTCCTGCTTAGCGCTGCTGGGTATAAAAAACGGAATGATCAACGCAGCGATCACGAAGGCAATGAGGTAGAGGGCAAATTTCATGGGTTTCTAATACACAAACGGGAGGCCGGATTGTGCCACAG
>CAXYZX010000347.1:0-1648 GCA_964293845.1 uncultured Dechloromonas sp. | reverse complement strand
GTCAATTCATGGGTATCTCAGGGCCAGAACCTGCCGATTTCAGCCGAGCAGATTCAAAGCGTACTGGGCGGCTCTTCGCTATCCAGCATTGCCTCTCAACTTGGTGTCAGCCAGGAGCAAGCCTCCGGCAGTCTGGCCTCGATGCTGCCCCAGCTTATCGATAGCCTGACACCGAACGGCAACGTTCCACAAAGCGGTGATCTGATGGCCCAAGGCATGGAACTGCTCAAGGGCAAGTTTTTCGCCTGATCAAACCTCGTCCAAAAAACGTTCGAGAAGAACGTTGAGGAAGCGTCGCCCACGCAGGGTAGGCGCAATGCGCTCGGGACTGATGGCCAGCAGGCCGTCAGCCTCCGCAGTACGCAAACGCGGCAGGATGCCATTCAGCGATTGTGCGGTACGTGACTCATAGAGCGCCGGCGGAAAGCCATCGGCCAGACGCAGCGCGTTCATCAAAAACTCGAAGGGCAGACTGGCCCCGGCAATCCGCGTTTCTTCCTGAACCGGCGTCGCGGCACGAATATTCTGCAGATAGGCATTCGGGTGTTTCCAGCGCATCTGGCGCAAGACGCGATCATGTAGCGTCAGCTTGGAATGGGCACCGGCACCAATGCCGAGATAGTCGCCAAAATGCCAGTAATTCAGATTGTGCCGGCACTGCTTGCCAGTTCGGGCGAAGGCAGAAGTTTCGTAATTGGCATAACCAGCACCGGCCAGACGCGCCTCAATCGCCTCCTGCATGTCGGCGCAGGTATCACCTTCCGGCAATTCAGGCGGAAAGGCGGCAAATGGCGTGTTGGGCTCCAGCGTCAGCTGATAGCAGGAAAGATGCGGCGGATTGAACGACAGCGCCGTCTCGACATCGCTGAGCGCTTGCGCCAGCGTCTGCCCCGGCAGGCCATACATCAGATCGAGATTGAAGGACTCGAAATGCTCGCCGGCCAGTTGCGCTGCACGGCGCGCTTCGGCGGCACCGTGAATGCGCCCCAAAGCCTTGAGATGATCATCGTTGAAGCTCTGGATACCGAGCGAAATACGATTGACCCCGGCCGCGCGAAAGCCGGCGAATTTGGCTGCCTCGACCGTACCGGGATTGGCTTCCAGCGTAATTTCCGCCTCCGGCGACAACATGGCCAAGGCGCGAAAAGCCGCGATCAGTTCATCGATTGCTGCTGGTGAAAGCAGGCTGGGCGTGCCGCCGCCAAAGAAGACACTGACCACCGGCCGCCCCCAGATCAAGGGCAGCGCGGATTGCAGGTCGGCAATCAAGGCAGCGACATACTCGCGCTCGGGGATAGCGCCGTTGGCTTCATGCGAGTTGAAATCGCAATACGGGCATTTTTGCACGCACCACGGCACATGCACGTAGAGCGCCAGCGGCGGGGAAACACGGAATTCGAGGTCGGTTGCGGTCGACGCCGGTTTTGCCGTAAAAATTGGGATGGTACGGGCCACGAATTTACAGGGCTTGCAGGCGTGCAATCAGTTGCTGCATGGCCTGGCCACGATGCGAGACACAGTTCTTGGTCGCGGCATCCAGTTCGGCCGCCGTCTTGTCGTACTCGGCCAGATAGAACATCGGGTCGTAACCAAAACCACCTTCACCACGCAGGGCCGGGAGGATTTCACCATGCCATTCGCCTTCGGC
>CAXYZX010000346.1:0-1652 GCA_964293845.1 uncultured Dechloromonas sp. | reverse complement strand
TCAATCGCGAACTCGACGATGAAGGCTTTGGTTTGTTCGCCCAGCCCATGCGCCTTGGCAGCTTTGAGTTTCTTTGTCGCAGCACGCTCAGCGCCCCGACGCTGGCCGAAGCCTTGCAGCGCGCCTGCCGTTTTTTGCGTATCGTTTTGCCCGACATGGCCGTCGAAGTACGGCGTGAAAAAGGACTGGCTGAACTGCTCATCAGTGAACGGCGCCCGCTTGCCGGCCGCATCGATTCACCCAGTCGGGTTTTCGCCTTCGAATGGCTGCTGCGTCTACTGCACGGCCTCGCCTGCTGGCTGGCCGGACGCGGGCTGGCACTCGATAGTGTGCGTTTTCCCTATCCACAACCGGCGCATGCGAATGACTATGCTCTGATTTTTACCGAGCACTCCAGTTTCAATGCTGAACAACTGGTCGCCACCTTCAACGCCAACCTCCTCGACCTCCCCATCCGTCGCGATGAAACTGCGTTGATCGCTTTCCTCGACGGCGCCCCAGGCAAAATCACCACCCTCTACCGGCGTGACCGCGAAATGGTCATCCGCGTTCGTGACCTGCTACGTGCGGCCCTGCCCGACACACTTAGTCTGGAAGAAGTCGCTGACCAGCTCCACCTCTCGCCACGCACCGCGCATCGCCGCCTCGAAGAAGAAGGTTCCAGCTTTCGCGGCATCAAGGATGCCCTGCGCCGCGACATGGCGCTAGCCCGACTGACCAAGACGCGCGACCCGATTTCCCAGGTTGCGGCCGATCTTGGTTATGCCGATACCTCGGCCTTCTACCGCGCTTTTGTCGAATGGACCGGCATGGCACCCGTCCATTACCGGCGGCGCTGGGCGGGAAAAACCTGAGCCTTTGCTTGCAATGAAAAACGGGGATAGCATCGGGCATTCCGCACTCGCAGGTTGCCCGCATGACATCCCCGCTCAAACCCAGTGAAATAGTCCGCCAACTTGATCTGCACGTCATCGGTCAGGTGGAAGCCAAGCGCACGCTGGCCGTTGCCATCTATACGCACTTCCGCAAAATGGCCTGGTCCGAGAGTGGTGCGGTCGACATCACAAAAAGCAATATTTTATTGATCGGCCCGACCGGCACCGGCAAAACCCTGCTTTGCGAAACGCTGGCCAAGATTCTTGATGTCCCCTTCGTCACTGCCGACGCCACCTCGCTGGCGCAGACCGAGTACGTCAGTGAAGAAATCGAAGCCATGCTGCATCGTTTGCTCGACCGGGCAGATGGCGACATGGAACGCGCCCAGCGCGGCATCATCTTCATCGACGAAATCGACAAGCTGCGCAGTATCAGCGGCCAGGCGCGCGCCGCCTCCGGCGAGAGCGTGCAGCATGCGCTGCTCAAGATCATGGAAGGTGCGCCGGTACGCTTGAAGAGCGGCCAGCACATTGACACCACGCACATCCTGTTCATTTGCGGCGGCGCCTTTGTCGGCCTCGACAAAATTCTCGAAAAGACCCACACCTTCGGTTTCATTTCGACCTCGGACGATCAAAACGAAAAGATCATTGACCGCCTCAACAGCCGAGTAAAACCCACTGATTTGCGCGAATTCGGGCTGATTCCGGAATTCGCCGGGCGCCTGCCCATCGTCGCCCGTCTGCAGGATCTAACGCGCGAGATGCTGGTGCGCA
>CAXYZX010000345.1:0-1677 GCA_964293845.1 uncultured Dechloromonas sp. | reverse complement strand
TCGCCAAAACGCCGCTCGTAGCTCACGCCACCCTGCGCATGGTCTATCGTTTTACGGGTGTCGTACAACTCGGCGACCACCTCGACACTGCTCGGATCAGTCTTGTAACGGTTCCAGGTCAGGCCCAGCGGATCATCGGCCTTTTGCGAAAAGCCATTGGCGACAAACATCAGGCGGCTGTCGGCGTCCGGCGCATAGGTCAGCTTGGCCATGCTCTGATCACGCTCGACAGCGCTATGGTCACGATAGCCATCGCTAACAAAACGCGAGGCATCAAGCACGTAACCCACCCCACCAGCCTCGCCCTGAGTGCTGACATCTGCCTTCCAGGCACCGTAGCTGCCGGCGGCAAAGCCACCTTCCATCGTCGGCCTACCCTTGCCATCCGCCGTAAACATCTGGATCACGCCACCGGCGTGGTTGCCATAGACCGAAGACATTGGCCCGCGCATCACCTCAATGCGCTCGGCGCGATCCAGGTTGAAAGTCGCCGCCTGGCCCTGACCGTCCGGCATTGAGGCCGGAATGCCGTCGCTGACCAGACGAATACCGCGCACCCCAAAGGCTGAGCGGGCACCGAATCCACGCGAGGAAATCTGCAGATCCTGCGCGTAATTCTGGCGGTTCTGGACCGAGATGCCGGGCACCGCTGCCAGCGCTTCCGAGACATTGACCCGGGCCTGATCAGCGCCGATTCTGGCAGCATCCACCACATCAACCGCCGCTGGCAGGTCGAAGCTGCTGTGTTCGACGCGGCTACCGGTAACCACAACGGAATCCAGCATCATGGCGGGGGAATCCGCCATAACCAAGCAGGGAAAGGCAGCAGCGAGAATGGCGACGAGGCGCTTGGGTGTGTGTTTCATGGCAACTTTCAGAACGATGCGTGAGGCTGGAATTTTTGGCCGAAAAATCAGGTCGACCGCACCTGGCAGGAACTACCTGTGGCGCGCAACCAACCTTTGTTTAGCGCGGCACTCAGGAACGCCTGGGCATCCTGGGCAATAGTCGCCGCTTGACCGGGAAATGTGGCATCGAGATCGGCGATGATCTGTTCGGTGGAACGCAGACCGTCGCAGCGCTTGAGGATTTCTCCTGCCGCCGGATTGAGTTTGATCAGGCCTTCCGGGTAGAGAAGCACATACGCATCCTGGCTGGCTTCCCAGCGAAAAACATAGTGCGGGCTTAGCTGCAGGCAGCTTTCGGCGAGGTGATTCATGGTGGCTCTCCAGACAGGCGGCAGTGTTTGGGCACCGCCGCCTGTACTTTCAGCGAACGTAGACGTAAGCAGTGACTTCGAAGCCGAGACGGATTTCGCAGTATGCCGGGGTTTGCCAGTTCATTTTGTGTCTCCTTGATGGTGGAGCGACGACCTGCCGCCCTGAGATGATTATTGGCCAGCCGCCTGCCCGGCGCGCCCAAGCTTTCGCCAAAAACGCCTAGCGAAAATCATGAGGCCTGCCCCATCTTGCGGTAGGCGCCCCAACCTTCGATGCTCACCGGGCAATGGGCAAGCAGCATGGCATCAAGCATGGACCACAAAATATCTAGCTTCATTTGCAGGATGACCAGCACCCGCTCCTGCAATTCTCTGGTGTTGAAGTGGCCAAGCGTGATGCGCAGCCCATGCACAACATCGCGCGGCGCTTCGTTGAGGCGGCGGCGGAAGTAGTCGTA
>CAXYZX010000344.1:0-1711 GCA_964293845.1 uncultured Dechloromonas sp. | reverse complement strand
CGCCTGCCCATCGTCGCCCGTCTGCAGGATCTAACGCGCGAGATGCTGGTGCGCATCATGATCGAACCGCGGAGCGCGATTTACCGGCAATTTGCCGAAATTTTGCGCGAGGATGGCATCAAGCTCAGCATCGCGCGCACCGTTTTCGAGCAGATTGCTGAGCTGGCGATGGAATACAAAGCCGGCGCCCGCAGTCTGCGCGGAATTTTCGAGGAAATGATGACCAGCGTGCTTTACGCCATCCCCGATACGCCCGGCCTCAGCGAAGTCATCATTACTTCGCTGTTTGAAGAAGCGCGACTGATCAGCCAGCCTTCTCCAGCCATTTGATCAGGGTCGCATAGAGCACATCCGGGTCGACCGGTTTACCGATATGGTCATTCATTCCGGCCTCCAGACAAGCGTTGCGGTCTTCCTCGAAGGCATTGGCGGTCATCGCCAGAATCGGCATTGAGTCCTTGCCCGGCAGCAAACGAATAGCGCGGGTGGCGGCAACGCCACCCATCACCGGCATCTGCATATCCATCAGCACTAGCGCATAGTCCTGCGCCTGAACACGCCCCACCGCCTGCGCTCCGTCTTCCGCTGCATCAACTTTCAGCCCGGTCAATTCCAGCAATTCGAGCGCCACTTCGCGGCTGATCAGGTCATCTTCGACCAGCAAAATCCGCTGACCACCAAAGCGCTGAGCAATCACCTCTTCAAGCGGCAGGTTACTGACCGCGGCACGTTCGAGCGGCGCCGAATGTTCCGCAACTTTGGCCAATCGAGCCGTAATCCAGAAGGTGCTGCCAACCCCCGGCAAACTATCAACCCCCACCTCGCCCCCCATCATGTGCGCCAACTGGCGACTGATCGCCAGGCCAAGGCCGGTGCCGCCGTAACGCCGCGTCATCGAATCGTCAGCTTGAATAAAGGCGTTAAACAGCCGCGCCTGCTGCGCCGGCTCTATTCCTATCCCCTCATCCTGCACTTCGAAGCGCAGCAAAACCGACTGGCCATTGTCTTCGCTGGCTACGGCATGCACGACTATCCTGCCACGCTCGGAGAACTTGATGGCATTGCTGACAAAGTTGAGCAAACTCTGCTCAAGGCGCATAGCATCGCCCACCAGAAAGTCGGGCAAGGCCGGATCGATTTCCTTGATCAACTGCAAGCCCTTGGCACTGGCGCGTTCAGCCAGCATGCTCAGGCAGCGGTCAACGACCTGGGCCGGTGAAAATTCTGCACTCTCCAGCGTCAGCTTGCCAACCTCGATTTTAGAAAGTTCAAGAATGTTGTTGATAATGCCCAGCAGATGCTTGGCCGAATCGAGAATTTTGTTTAGCTGGTCGTGAAACTTGGGCTCATGAATATTTTTGAGCAGCAGATGCGTCAGCCCGAGAATGGCATTCATCGGCGTCCGTATCTCATGACTCATATTGGCCAGAAAAGTGCTTTTCGCCCGGCTGGCTGCCTCCGCTGCATCCCTGGCCGCGGCCAGTTCCTCGGTACGCGAGGCAACCAACGCTTCAAGGTGATCACGATAGCGTGCCAGTTCAGCCTCTGACTGCTTGCGCTTGGTAATGTCGGTTGAAATGCCGCACAGGGAATAGACGTGGCCATCCGAATAACGCAAGGGCAACTTGACTGAAACGTAGGCGCGGGTCACCTGACCATCGGCCGTGGTATTCACCTCCTCTTCCGCGACCCGCTGCCCATCTTCCAGGAC
>CAXYZX010000343.1:0-1716 GCA_964293845.1 uncultured Dechloromonas sp. | reverse complement strand
GTTCCCAGATAGCAACGGCCAGACAAATAGGTGAGGCCCAGCGTGAAGTGCTGCGCCTCGAGTTCCGCACCTTGCTGGCACTCAATGAGCAAGCGACCACCCAGTTGGCGGCGGTAGAGAAGCTGCGAAATCTTGAAGCATCCTTGAGCGAGTTACAGAGACGCGCCAGTGAAATTACACAGAAAGTCGAGCAGGGTGTAGCAACTCCAGCGCTGCCCGTTGTCCCCGAAAAACCTGATCCTGCGGCTTCGGGCGCGCCAACAGTCATGCCGGTACAGCCAGCTACGCCTGTCAAGCCTGTTCAGGGTAAGGCGCCAACCGCGCCGCCACCTCCGGAAGAGTCGTTGTTATCCGAATGGAGTTTGTACGGACTTTTACTCGCAGGGCTTCTTGGCGTTGGGACCTGGTTGGGCTGGCGTAACTATCGTGAACGCAAGGAGCTTGTGACGGGCGAGGAGCTTGCGCTGATTCCTCCTGAGTTTGAAGTCGATCCGCAGCGAGTTGATGAGCATGAGGAGCTTGGTGGCGTTGATCTTCATGTTGACCCGGTGGCTATGGGCGGCCCGATGCAGGTCGATTTTCCACTGGATTCGGATGAGGTAATCCCTGAGGCGACAGTGCCGCAGAGGCCCGCTTTGCCGCCTGGGTACGATTCGATGATGTCGATCGCAGCTGCTACGGTCGACGAGCATTTTGAGGCAAATCCAGTCATGGAACTGGCCGATATCATGCTCTCCTTCGGTCGTGTCAAAGGTGCCGCGCAGGCGTTGCAGGAATACATTGACCACAACCCGCAAGAGGCGCTTCAGCCTTGGATACGTCTGATGGATGTCTATCGCATGGCGGGCTTGCGCGAAGAATTCGATAAAGTCGCGCGTAATCTGAATCAGCATTTTAATGTAGAGATTCAGCAGTGGGATCCGGCTGAGCCGACATTGAATCGGCATACCATCGATATGGTGCTTGATGACGATCTCGGCGAGATCGTCCAGTCAGCGCCACCGGCCCCGCGGGCCGAGAGTATCGAAGAAATGCCGCGCCTGCTGCGGCAGATTATCGAGCTTTGGCGCGAAGGCGATGTTCTGGCCTATTTGCAGCAATTGCTGCGCGACAATCGTGGTGGAAAGCGATCCGGCTTTTCACTGAATGTCGTCGAAGAAATCCTTTTCCTGATTGATCTAAAAGAAACGCTGAATAAAACCTGAAGGGAAGCCTCGTCATCATGAGTGAATACAGTGCACCGCTGAAAGATATCCGTTTTGTCATGCAGGAACTGGCAGGCCTTGAACAGGTCGTTGCTCTGCCGGGGTGTGAGGAGGCAACGCCTGATGTGGTCGATGCCATTCTTGAGGAAGCTGCCCGCTTTTCCAGCGAGGTGCTGTCACCTTTGAATCGTCTTGGCGATACCAACGGTGCCAAATGGAAAGACAAAGTGGTCACGACCACGCCAGGATTCAAGGAAGCCTACCGTCAGTTTGTCGATAACGGCTGGAACGGTCTGGGTTGCGATCCGGAGTTCGGCGGTCAAGGCTTGCCGCGTTTGTTGTCGACTGCAGTCAGCGAAATGTGGAAGGCCTCAAATCACGCCTTTTCGCTTTGCCCGATGCTGACCCAGGGGGCCATTGAAGCCTTGATGATCGCCGGTACCGATGAACAGAAAGCGGCCTACCTGCCCAATCTGGTGTCGGGTGAATGGACCGGTACGATGAATCTGAC
>CAXYZX010000342.1:0-1752 GCA_964293845.1 uncultured Dechloromonas sp. | reverse complement strand
CTGCTTTCTTCCGCCCACTGGTGGCTGGCCGAATTCCATTTTGACGGCATTCGTGTCGACGCCGTTGCTTCCATGCTCTACCTCGACTACTCGCGCAAGGCTGGCGAATGGTTGCCCAACAAGTACGGTGGCCGCGAAAATCTTGACGCCATCGAGTTTCTCAAGCAACTCAACGCCATGGTGCATGGCGAGTTTCCCGGTGCGCTGACCATCGCCGAAGAATCCACCGCCTGGCCGATGGTTTCCCGCCCGACTTACGTTGGTGGCCTTGGCTTTTCGATGAAGTGGAACATGGGCTGGATGAACGACAGCCTGCGTTATTTCCATCGCGACAGCATCTATCGCCGTTGGCACCACGACGAACTGACTTTCGGGCAGGTTTACGCCTACAGCGAAAACTATGTGCTGCCTTTCTCGCATGACGAGGTGGTGCACGGCAAAGGCTCGCTGATCGGCAAAATGCCGGGCGATGCCTGGCAACGCGCTGCTAATCTGCGCCTGCTGCTGGCTTGGCAGACCTTCACGCCGGGCAAAAAACTGATGTTCATGGGTGGCGAATTCGGTCAGTCCAGAGAGTGGTCAGAAGCTCGCGAACTCGACTGGAGTCTGCTCGCCGACCCGGCCCATGCCGGACTGCAACGCCTGTCTGCGGACCTCAATCGCCTCTACCGCGATTGCCCGGCCCTGCATCAACAGGATTTCGATACCAAAGGTTTTGAGTGGATCGATTGCCACGACAGCGAACATTCTGTGCTCGCCTGGCTGCGTTGGGGGCGCGATGGAAGTTGTGTGATTGTTGCGGTCAACTTCACCCCGGTGCCACAAAATTCTTACCGCCTCGGGGTGCCGCGTGCCGGACATTACGTTGAAATCTTTAATAGTGACTCAGCGCACTATGGTGGCAGCAATCTGGGCAATGTGGGTGGGGTTGAGGCTTGGCAAGGCGAATGGATGAATCGCCCGGCCAATCTTGAACTGACCTTGCCGCCGCTGGCGGCCGTGGTGCTGCGGCTTAGCCAGGTTGGCTGAAACAACCTGGCTAAGCAATTTTATTTATTTCTTGGTCGGTGGAGCGAGTACGCCGATAGCCAGCACCTCAAGGTAGGTGCCTTCGACCTGGTCGCCGACCATCATCTGTTTGACGATTTCCTTGTCCTTGATCTTTAGATCAACGATGTTGCCCTTGGCGCCTTTGACGCTAATCTGGCCAGCTTTATTGTTGATGCTGATGATGTCTGCAACAAAATGAATTTCGTGTCCAACTGCGGCGCCCGGCTTTTCACCCGCAGCAGCACGGACGCCATCGGTTTTTTCTTCCGTGACACGCAAACCCGGGCTCTTCTTTAGTCTGATGGTCAGGGCGCGGGCATACTGGGTTTCAACACGGTCGCCGACCTTGACCTGAGCCAGATTTCTGACTTCCTTGCCGACAACCAGATCGGTAATCTTGCCATCTTCCGCTTTCAGGCTGACCTTGCGTGTGGCGAGATCAATCGCCACGACTTCAGCCTCGGCGCGTACGCTTGATCCGGAGATATAAGCGGGAACCGGTTTGTCATTCATTTCGTAAGTGGCCATGACCGGGTTGCTGAGTAAACCGGCGGCGAACAAAGTTGCAGCGAAAAGTTTTTTCATGGATTGACTCCTGGGGGACTATGTCAGAGATATCATGCTGATGGCGTTTTTTGGAGCATTCAGGCTATCACGCCCGTTTGCATGACGGTCAAGGTTTTTCGATCTTTTCCAATTATT
>CAXYZX010000341.1:0-1755 GCA_964293845.1 uncultured Dechloromonas sp. | reverse complement strand
GGGGCGAGGAAAGTCGGCAGATGGACGCCGTTGGTGACGTAGTCCATCGGGTTTTCGGCAGGATCGATCTGTGGCCAGAGATAGCGGCAGATGTCTGCGGAAACGTTGCCATGAATGCGCGAGACGCCGTTGTGGTGGCGCGAGCCGCGCAAGGCCAGCGAGGTCATGTTGAAATCGGTTTTGCCCGGCTCGGCCCCAAGCGCCATCAGTTGCTCGCAGGACATGGCAAGGTCGTGACACCAGCCGGAGAAATAATGGCGCATCATTTCGTCAGGGAAATGATCATGACCGGCTGGCACCGGTGTATGGGTGGTGAACACGACATTGGCTGCTACCGCTTCGAGGGCGGCGGCATAGGGCAGGCCGTTAGCGACCAGGGTGCGGATGCGTTCGAGAATGAGAAAGGCGGCGTGGCCTTCGTTGACGTGCCAGACCGTCGGCTTCATGCCCAGCACAGCGAGGGCGCGTGCGCCGCCGACGCCGAGCAGGATTTCCTGTTCGATACGCGTGTGCTTGTCGCCGCCGTAGAGTCGGTGGGTGATTTCGCGGTCCTGATTGGAGTTTTGCGGCAGCCAGGTGTCGAGCAGAATGAGGCGGACGTGGCCGACCTTGACCTCCCACAGCTTGGCCTGGACGGTGCGGCCGGGGAAGTCGACCGGGACCAGCACTTCATGGCCGTCGCCGTTGAGGACCGGGGAAATCGGCAGGTCGTCAAAATCCGAGTCGTTGTAGATAGCCTGTTGATGGCCGTCGGCGCTCAGTTTTTGCTGGAAGTAACCTTGACGGTAAAGCAGGCCGACACCGATGAAGGGCAGCCCCATGTCGCTGGCTGCCTTGCAGTGGTCGCCGGCGAGAATGCCGAGGCCGCCGGAGTAGATCGGCAGGCTTTCATGGAAGCCGAATTCGGCGCAGAAGTAGGCGATCAGGTCGTCCGGCTTGAACGGGCGGCCATGGACGTGCGCCATGCTCGGCGTCTCGTGATAGGTCTCGAAGGCCGAGGCGACGCGATTCAGCGCGCCAATGAACACCGGGTTTTCAGCCGTGGCTTCAAGGCGCTTCTGGTCGGCACGTTTGAGGAAGGCCTTGGGGTTGTGGTTGGTCGCCGACCACAAGGGGTGCGAAAGGCTGGCGAAAAGACCCTGGGTTGGGCGATCCCAGCTGTACCAGAGGTTGTTGGCGAGATCTTCGAGCTGCGCCAGACGTTCGGGAATCTGCGGATTAACTTCCAGGGTATAAACAGTGCCGGTCATGGTTTGCTGGTTTCTATGGTCAATTGCATTTGCAGGGTGCAGGCATCGCTGGGGATGAGCCAACTCAGACTGAGTTCGGTCGACTGCATGATTTTCTCAAAGCCGGCTTCGGATTGGGAGACTGTCTGTTGCGGTCGACCGCAAATTTCGGCCAGATTTTTGGTTTGCAGCCTGAGTCGGCCACCAAGTACCCCGTCTTCGAGAACTAAAAGCTGGGCCTGACCGAGGGCGAGTTCCTGACCAAAGCCACAGGGTATGCTGCCATCGGCCAGCACATAGCGGCCGAGGAAACCATCGCAACTGGGCATGGCAAGGTGAATGCGGGTGCTCAGGCGATGTCCGGCGAGGCCGTTCAGTTGCCAGGTGATGGTTACGGTCGACGCGGCTAGAACGTAGTTTTTTATGATGCCAGCGCGCTCAAACTGCAGGGTGTTCGGTGCCGATGGTCGATAGTCCGTGAGGCTGTTGCCATCGAGATCATCCATCCATAACGCGCGCGGCAGGG
>CAXYZX010000340.1:0-1764 GCA_964293845.1 uncultured Dechloromonas sp. | reverse complement strand
GTCGATCACGGCCAAGGGCTGATCAGCGCCTACATGCATATGTCGCGCATTGACGTTGCTTACGGTCAACCGGTAAAAAAGGGCGAAATTCTGGGCGCGGTCGGTGCCACCGGCCGCGTTACCGGGCCGCATTTGCACTGGGCGGTGATTCTCAACAATACGCCGGTTGATCCCGAGCTCTTCCTTGCTCGCCCATAAACGGAAAAAGGCAGCCTAAGCTGCCTTGCGCTCGCATAGTGAACTCAAACCTTGGGTTTCGAAGGCGTGCTCATCTGCTTTTCATCTTTGGCCTTGTCGCCGCAAGCAATCGCGGAAACACTGCCCAACGCAAAAACGGTAGCCAAAACAACGGAAATCAATTTGATCATGGGATGCTCCTTGAAGTTACTGCTCGTGTTTGAGCATTTTGCGGCGACTTGGTTCATTATCTGTTTGTGACAGAGCAGATTATCCATCTTCAGCGCGCAGCGCCGGCCAAACCTGCCGAGGGGCAACCTTGCAACGGTTGCGGTGTCTGTTGTGCGCTCGAAACCTGTCCGGCAGCGCGCCTGCGTTTTTTGCAAAAAGCCGGCCCCTGCCCGGCGCTTGAATGGTCGGCGGAGCAAAACCGCTACCATTGCGGCCTGCTTGTCCGGCCCAGGCATTACCTTGGCTACCTGCCCAAGGGTGCTGAAGCCGTCGCCCGCCGCCTGCTGACGCGCTGGATAGCAGCAGGCAAAGGTTGCGACTGCTCGGCCAGCACGGCCGACTAGTTCGCCGGCTTGCGTCGTGCCAGGCGGCGTACCGTGGCCGACATGGCGATGCTTCCGGTGCTGGCAAAGGCTTCGAGATTGGTCTCGATGTCGTCAAGGTTGTACAGGTAATTCACCATCAGGCCAAAAGACTGGCGAAAGCCCTTGGGTGACGAGTCGGCCAGAAAGTTGAGGCTTTCGATACGTGCGCCGTTGCCAAGATGGAAGCGCGCGACGGGGTCAAAAGGCATGCCGCTTCCAGCGCCGCCCTGCTTGGCCTGCGCCAGATAATGTGCAGCGAGGCGGAGCAGGGAATCGCGCAAATGGCGCGCCTGCTTGCCATCACTGGCCCAGGTGCCGCTGGATAGTTCGTCAAATGGCAACGCCACGCCGGCTTCAGTCAGCACCTGCGGGTTCTTGCGTACCCAGGCTGCCAGGGTCGGCATCGGTGACAGGGTGGCAAACTGCTCGAGTTTTGGGAAGTCGCGCTTGAGATCGTCGATCACCCGCTTGAGCAAAAAACTGCCAAACGAGACACCACGCAAGCCGATCTGGGTGTTGGAGATCGAGTAGAAAATAGCGGTATGCGCCTTGCGGTGGTCGAACACCGGGGCGTGTTCATCAAGCAAGGCCTGAACATTGTCGGCGAGATGATCGGTCAGTGCCACCTCGACAAAAATCAGTGGTTCTGCCGGCATGCGCGGGTGGAAAAAGGCGTAGAGCCGGCGATCCGAATCCAGCCGGTTCTTGAGATCGGCCCACGAGCGGATTTCATGCACCGCCTCGTACTCGATCAGTTTTTCCAGCAAGGCTGCCGGTGAGTTCCAGGTGATGCGCTGCAACTCAAGAAAGCCGACATCAAACCAGGCGCTCAGGCGCGACTCCAGTTCACGGTCGAGCACTGCCAGATCACGGTCCTGTTCGAGAAAACGCAGCAAATCGGCACGCAGATCGACAAGAAACTTGACGCCCTGCGGAATGGCGTTGAACTGCGTCAGGATGCGGATGCGCGAAGAACGCATTGCCCCGCGCA
>CAXYZX010000339.1:0-1798 GCA_964293845.1 uncultured Dechloromonas sp. | reverse complement strand
CGCCTTCAAGGGCCGCACCATCCACACCTTCCACACCGAAGGCGCCGGCGGCGGCCACGCCCCGGACATCATCAAGGCGGCCGGCCTGCCCAATGTCCTGCCCAGCTCGACCAACCCGACCATGCCGTACACGGTGAATACCATCGACGAGCATCTCGACATGCTGATGGTTTGCCACCACCTCGACCCGAGCATCGCCGAAGACATCGCCTTCGCCGAAAGCCGCATCCGCCGCGAAACCATCGCCGCCGAAGACATCCTGCACGACCTCGGCGCCTTTTCGATGATGTCTTCCGATTCGCAGGCCATGGGCCGCGTCGGCGAAGTCATCATCCGCACCTGGCAGGCGGCGCACAAGATGAAGCTGCAGCGCGGCGCCCTGCCCGAAGACAGCGCCCGCAACGATAATTTCCGCGTCAAACGCTACATCGCCAAATACACCATCAACCCGGCACTGACCCACGGCATCGCCCACACGGTCGGCTCCATCGAAGTCGGCAAACTGGCTGATCTGGTGCTGTGGAAGCCGGCCTTCTTCGGCGTCAAGCCGAGCCTGATCCTGAAAGGCGGCATGATCGCCGCCGCCGCCATGGGCGACCCCAACGCCTCGATTCCGACGCCGCAGCCGGTGCATTACCGGCCGATGTTCGGCAGCTTCGGCAAGGCGCTGAAAACCTCGGTGACTTTCGTTTCGCAGGCGGCGTTGAACAACCCGGCCGTAGCCGCGCTCGGCTTGAGCAAGCCGCTGGTCGCCGTCTCCGGCACGCGCACGCTCAAGAAATCCGACATGGTGCACAACGGCGCCACGCCGGAAATTACCGTCGATCCCGAAACTTACGTCGTCAAGGCCGACGGCGTGCATCTCGTCTGCGAACCGGCGACCGAACTGCCGCTGGCCCAGCGCTATTTTCTGTTCTAACCATGCTGATATTCACCAAACGAACCATCCATCCCGCCACCGACTCAGTCGCCCTGGCCTACGACGAACGCAAGCGCAGTCGCCTGAAAGTGCAGCTGGTCTCAGGCGTTGAGGCTGGCATTTTTCTCGAACGCGGCGACTATCTGCAGGATGGCGACAAATTGCAGGCTGAAGAAGACAGTGCCATCGTCGAAATTCGCGCCGCGCCGGAGAAATTGATCGAAGCCGTCGCCGCCAGCCCGCTGCTCTTTGCCCGTGCTGCCTACCACCTTGGCAACCGTCACGTCCCGGTGCAGATACTGCCGACTGAAAACGGCGGCAAACTGCGCTTTCAGACTGACCACGTTCTGGCTGAAATGCTGCGTGGCCTCGGCTGTGCCATCAGCGAGTGCGAGGCGCCGTTTCAGCCGGAAGCTGGCGCTTACGGTGGTGGTCATCAGCATCACCGTGATGAAGAGGCGGATTTACACAATCCCGGCCACGGCCCGCATCGCTCCGTGCCAAAAATTCACCAGTTCAAACCGCGTTGACCGCAACAAACCTGCAACTCGCCCGCCTCCTGCAACTGGCCAGCCCGACGCTGCCGGTGGGTGCCTACACCTATTCGCAGGGACTGGAGTGGGCGGTCGAGTCGGGCGTTATCCGCGATGAGGCAACCGCTGGGGGCTGGATCTCTGATCTTCTGACACATGGTATCGGCCGTTACGAGGCGCCGCTGGTCGGCGCGCTGATGGGGGCGTGGTCAGCCGGCAACAGCGGCGAAATCTCGCGCCTGAATGCCGAGTTTATGGCCAGCCGCGAATCCGCCGAATTGCGTGCCGAAACGGCGCAGATGGGCTTTTCGCTGGCCCGGCTGGTGCGCGATTTACGCGACCCGGC
>CAXYZX010000338.1:0-1798 GCA_964293845.1 uncultured Dechloromonas sp. | reverse complement strand
GCATTCTTGCCGCGCAGGTTGTCGATGTGCAGGGTCATCCCGGCGTGGTTGACCAGACCATGGAAAAATTCGCTGAACAGATCGACATCAAAGGTGCCGATCACGGCACGGGTGAAGTCGACGTGCATTTCCAACCCCGGACGCCCGGAAAGGTCGATCACGACGCGCGACAAGGCCTCATCGAGCGGCACGTAACTGTGCCCGTAACGGGTCAGGCCTTTCTTGTCGCCCCAAGCCTTGGCCAGCGCTTGGCCGAGCGTAATGCCGATATCTTCGACGGTGTGATGGGCGTCAATGTGCAAATCGCCAACTGCCTTGACATCGAGATCGATCATCCCGTGACGGGCAATCTGGTCGAGCATGTGGTCAAGAAAGGGAACCCCGGTGGCAAATTTGCCCTGACCGGTACCGTCGAGATTGAGACGCACGGTAATTTGCGTCTCCAGCGTGTTGCGAGTGATTTCGGCTTGCCGCATGGATAAAGGCTGAAAAGGCTTTTGAACAGAGGGGCATGATACCATTTCGCTCACCTTTTAAGCTTTCCGTGAAAACCCCATGAGTCGCTTCTGGAGCCAGGTCGTCCGCGACCTCACCCCCTACGTACCGGGCGAGCAGCCCAAGATCGCCAACCTGATCAAGCTCAACACCAATGAGAACCCCTTTCCACCCTCACCCACGGTGCTGGCGGCGATTCAGACGGAGCTCGGTGATGATGCGGCGCGCCTGCGCCTTTACCCCGACCCGAATGCTGATCTGCTGAAAGCCGCTGTCGCCAAAACGCATGGCGTGACGCCAGCGCAAATATTCCTCGGCAATGGCTCGGACGAAGTACTGGCGCACGTTTTCAGTGCTCTGCTCAAGCATGAGCGGCCGATTCTATTTCCCGACATCACTTACAGCTTCTATCCCGTTTATTGCGGGCTGTACGGTATCGACTACCAAACCATCGCACTCGCAGACGACTTCAGCATCAATCCGGCAGACTATTGCGGTCGACCAAACGGCGGCATTATTTTTCCCAACCCCAATGCGCCGACCGGCCGCCTGCTGGCGCTCGACGCCATTGAGCAAATAGTCGCTGCCAACCCCGATTCCGTGGTCGTCATCGATGAAGCCTATGTTGATTTTGGTGGCGAAAGTGCCATCAAACTGGTGGATCGCTACGCCAACCTGCTGGTCGTCCACACCCTCTCCAAATCACGCTCACTGGCCGGGTTGCGCGTTGGCTTCGCGGTCGGCCATCCGGCGCTGATCGAAGCTCTGGAACGGGTCAAGAACAGCTTCAACTCTTACCCGCTGGACAGGCTGGCCATCGTTGGCTCAGTTGCCGCCATGGAAGACCAGGCCTACTTCGAGCAATGCTGCAGGGCAGTCATCGCCACGCGCACTGCATTGACTGAAGAACTCGAATCTCTGGGTTTTGAAGTTTTGCCATCGGCCGCCAATTTCATTTTCACCCGCCATCCGCAGCGCGATGCTGCCGAACTGGCCAAAGCATTGCGCGAAAGAAGCATTATTGTTCGCCACTTCAAGCTGCCGCGCATTGATCAGTTTCTGCGCATCACGATAGGCACGAATACAGAATGCAAAGCACTGACCAATGCCTTGCGCCAAATTATTGGCTAAACACCATGAGGACAATCTGGAAACGCCCGGACGGCAGCATTGTGGCCTGCACCGAGAAAATCAAGGTCTTGCGTGAAAATCTGGAGGAGTTGCGCCAGATGGCACAAGATGCCTTTGAAGACGCGCTGCTGATGGAATGCGATGAAAACCAGATTCGCGCAGTCTTTCAGGA
>CAXYZX010000337.1:0-1837 GCA_964293845.1 uncultured Dechloromonas sp. | reverse complement strand
CTGGTCATGGATTGCAACGAAAAACTGCAGATGCGCGGCATGGCCCGCAGCAATCCGGTCGTGCTGCCGGCGCCGGTGCCCACCCTGCTGGGTGCGGATCAGGGCGGCCAGTTGATGATGAGCCTCGACATGCCGGATGCCCGCCAGCCCTACCAGAGCTTCGTGCCCATGGTTGGCGACAGTATTGCCGCCATCTTCGAGCACTACCTTGAGCAGTCCGAGCAACAGCCGTCGCGCCTGTTCGCCAGCGCCGGGCCGAAGGCCGCTGCCTGCCTCTTCCTGCAAAAAATGCCGGAAGCCGACAAGCATGATCAGGACGGCTGGCAGCGGATAACGCACCTTGCCAGCACGGTCAAAACTGCCGAATTGCTTGAACTCGATGCCGAAACCTTGCTCAGCCGACTGTTCCATGAAGAAATCGAGCGCGCCGGCATCCGTATTTATGATCCGCAAGTGGTTACCTATCATTGCCCGGAGGACCGCGAAAAAATCAGCGACATGATCCGCAGCCTGGGGCGTGAGGATGCCGAAACGATACTGGCCGAGCATGGCGAGATCCTGATTCGCGACGATATCTGCAATCGCGACTACCGTTTCAGCCCGCAGGACGTTACACTGTTGTTTGAGCAAAGCACAGGAAAAGCCCTGCATTGATTTCCAGCAACAATCCCTTCATCGTCAAAAAACAGGCGGATTTGCTTTTCCGGAATGTCCGGCTTGGGCAAATCAGCTCAATACTCAACGCCAGTTTTTTGCTTTGGGTAGTCACTTCGCTGAATACCAGCGAATCGCATCTGGCCGTTGCCATCTGGTGGCTAGTGGCGACCATCACGGCAATTTTACGAATCTGGATAGCCAATAAATACCTGGCCAAGGACGACGTCACGCGCCTGGACAATGCCGCACTTTGGCAAAAACGCGCGGTACTGGGTGCCGGTGCCAGTGGCATCGTCTGGGGAGCCGGTGCGCTGCTCCTCATGTTCGGCGCGACAACGACCATGCAACTATTTACCGCCTTCGTCATGGCCGGCGTGGTGGCCGGCGCGGTACCGGTTCTGGCTGCCAATCGCCAGGCTTTTCGCTACTACGCCTGGCCTATCGTGCTCACTGTGGCAATCGGTTCGCTGGGCGCAGACCCGCTACATATTGCCTTCAGTGTCATGACCCTGCTTTTTCTGTCGATTGCCACGCGCAGTGCCGATTATTTTCATGAAGCCCTGCAGGACACATTTCGCCTCGAACATGAAAAAGATAGCCTGGTAGAAGATCTGCAGCGCGCCAATCAACTTGCAGAAAACTCGAATCGCGCCAAGACGGAGTTTCTGGCCAATGTAAGCCATGAACTGCGGACGCCGATGAACGGCATACTCGGCATGGCCGATCTGCTCGACATGGAAGAACTCAGCGCCGATCAACGCTCTTATCTCACCCCACTGCGCCGCTCAGCGGATGATTTGTTGCAACTGATCAATCACATGATCGAGCTATCCAAGCTCGAGTCCGGGCAGATCCACTTCAACCCCAGCCCGTTTGCCGCCCCGACACTGCTCAACGATCTATTGAACAACCTGGTCAATGATGCCAGCAAGAAGGGATTGACGCTGCATCTTCAAAACGACAATTCATTGCCTGATGTACTGATCGGCGATATTGAACACCTGCGCCAGATACTGCAGCATCTGGTCGGCAATGCCGTCAAATTTACCGAACAGGGCGATGTGTCGGTTTCGCTAAAGGTTTTTGAACAGTCAAAAAACCGCCTCAAACTGGCCTTTGCGATCAGCGATACCGGCCCCGGCATTGCGCCCGAGAAGGTCCAGCAATTGCTCTCCGGCCT
>CAXYZX010000336.1:0-1875 GCA_964293845.1 uncultured Dechloromonas sp. | reverse complement strand
CTTCCGGAAAAAGGTTTTTACTGCATGAATATTAAAGAAAAAGTGCCGACTGTCGGCTTCGTTTCCCTGGGTTGCCCGAAGGCTTCTTCCGACGCCGAGCGCATCCTGACCAAGCTGCGCGCCGAAGGTTACGAGATATCTCCAAGTTACGAGAATTCCGACCTCGTCATCGTCAACACCTGCGGCTTTATTGACGCAGCGGTGGAAGAGTCACTCGACGCCATCGGCGAGGCGCTCAACGAAAACGGCAAGGTCATCGTCACCGGCTGCCTCGGCGCCAAGGGCGATATTGTCCAGACCACGCACCCGGCCGTGCTCGCCGTTACCGGCCCGCATGCCGCCGATGAGGTGATGGGTATCGTCCATCAACATCTGCCCAAGCCGCATGACCCGTATTCTGATCTGGTGCCGCCGCAGGGTGTGCGCCTGACGCCGGATCACTTCGCCTACCTGAAGATTTCCGAAGGTTGCAACCATAGCTGTACCTTCTGCATCATCCCGTCGTTGCGTGGCCCGCTGGTTTCGCGGCCAGTTGGTGATGTGCTGGCGGAAGCCGAGAATCTGGCGCGCGCCGGCGTCAAGGAAATCCTGGTCATTTCGCAGGACACGTCTGCCTACGGTGTCGATCTCAAGTACCGTACTGCCTTCTGGGGCGGCAAGCCGGTCAAGTCGCGCCTGAAGGAGCTGTGCGAGGCGCTGGCCAGCTTCGGCATCTGGGTTCGCCTGCATTACGTTTACCCGTATCCGTCGGTTGATGACGTCATTCCGCTGATGGCCGAGGGCAAAATCCTGCCTTATCTCGATGTGCCTTTCCAGCACGCCAGCCCGAAAATTTTGAAGGCGATGAAGCGCCCGGCCTCGGCCGAGAATACGCTGGAACGCATCGCCAAGTGGCGCGAAATCTGCCCGGAAATTGTTATCCGTTCGACCTTTATCACCGGTTTCCCCGGTGAAACGGAAGAAGATTTTGATCAACTGATTCAGTTCCTTGAGGATGCCAAGCTCGACCGCGTCGGTGCTTTTGCCTATTCACCAGTTGAAGGCGCCAAAGCCAATGAACTGGGCCTGCTCCTGCCGGAAGACGTGCGTGAAGACCGCAAGCGCTGGCTGATGCAGGTGCAGGAAGATATTTCTGCCGCCAAGCTGGAAGCCAAGATTGATACCGTTATTCAGGTACTGGTCGATGCCGTCGACGAAGAAGGCACCATTGCCCGCTCCAAGGCAGATGCGCCGGAGATCGACGGTCTGGTCTATCTCGATGGCTATTTTGATGCTCAGCCGGGTGACTTCCTGCAAGTCAAGGTCATCGACGCCGATCACCATGACCTCTACGCCCAGCCTGTGTGAACAGCTGGCGCGGATCGTCGGGGCGGCTTACGTCCTGACTGATCCAGCCGCAATTGCGCCGTTCGTCACTGACTGGCGCGGTCGTTACCGGGGCCAGGCGCAATGCGTGGTGCGTCCGGCCAATACGGAAGAAGTCGCTGCCGTGGTCAAGGCCTGCGTTGCGGCGGCGACAGCCATCGTACCGCAGGGTGGCAATACCAGTCTGTGCGGTGCAGCAACGCCGGATGCCGAGGGCAGGGCGGTTGTTCTCTGCCTGGGGCGTCTTGACCAGATTGTTGCGGTCGACGCGCAAAACAACACCATTTTTGTTCAAGCCGGTTGCACCCTGGCGGCGATTCAGGAGGCCGCGCGTGAGCATGATCGCCTGTTTCCGCTGGCTCTGGCCTCTGAAGGCAGTTGCCAGATCGGTGGCAATCTGTCGACTAACGCCGGTGGCGTGCAGGTCCTGCGCTATGGCAACACCCGTGAGTTGACGCTTGGTCTGGAAGTGGTGCTGCCCAGCGGGGAAATCTGGAACGGGCTGCGTGG
>CAXYZX010000335.1:0-1912 GCA_964293845.1 uncultured Dechloromonas sp. | reverse complement strand
TCCATGTCCGGATTGCCCGGGTACTTGGGCTGCTGGTCAGCGGGGATGGTGTTGATGTATTCGGTGTTGGCCGAGTAGGGAATGTCGACGCCGGCTTCACGCGCCTGGCCGATCACCTTTTCGATCAGAAAATGTGCGCGATCAGCGCCTTCCTGGGTGATGACGCTATCGAGCGCGTCGGTCCATTCTTTGGTTTCCTGCGGATCGAGATCAGCATCATTAACGAATGTTTTCTTGCTCATTATGTCTCCTAAACAAAGATGAGTCAGAGGCATGAAAAATCGCTTCAACTATTTGCTGGTTTGTGCAAAGCACATTTGCCGTCGCTAGCATTTAAGGCGAATCCAATTTATCAGCCACATTGAGTGCATAGGCGATTGCCATACATCCAATGTGTTGCCATGACTCAAGTAACTCGATTATTTCATCAGAAAAATTGCGGAAGCTTTTGCGGGCAGTACACAGCCTGTGGGCTGCCCGCTAACGAAGTTGCTAAATCGGTCTATCCGCTTTGACCAACAGAACCGATGTCTCGGCGATGCGTACCAGCTTTTCTGCCACGCTGCCGACGACCATCCGATCGAAGCCGTGGCGACCGTGCGTGCCGACGACAATCAGGTCGGCCTGCCATTCAGTAGCGCCTTCTGCGATCAGGTGAGATACACGTTTCTTGCCTGACTCCAAAAGCCGTCGCTCGGCCGCAATGCCTTCCGCCGCCGCCAGTGCTGCTGCATCGTCGAGCAACTTGTTGCCGGCAGTGCGCATGGCGGCCTCGGTCTTCTCGATGTCAATGAAGGTGCCGATACCCAAAGGATTGTATATTTGTTGCCAAACCAATTGTTTTACCCCCCCAAGAGAACACGTTGCATTTAATTCTGCTTTAGGCTCGTATCGGCTTATTTGGCGCATGAACCTGAGTTTCTTTGTGTTTCACCAATTCGTAACGAGTTGCATATCGCGAAATGTGACACGAACTCTAAGGGCTTTTATGATTGAATGGAAATTGGTTGGACCACTCGCCCGGATTGGCTTGGGGTGCCCCATTTAGCGATCGTGTCCCCGGACGTGGTGTAAGAGTCGCTCAGGAAGTCATGGACTCCGGCATGGCTGGTTTGCCTGATCAGCCAGCTTTATGAAAAAACCTCATTGATCATCGCGACCAACCTGTCATTCGGCGAATGGGTGACTGTGTTCGGCGATCCAAAGATGACGACAGCCTTGCTCGACCGCATCACCCATCACTGCGAAATCCTCGAAACCGGCAACGATTCATACCGCTTCAAACAGCGGAAAAAATCCGTCAAATCAGCCTGACAAACTGGAAAGATTTGGACGCTGATTGACACCGGAAGGAACCACCACTGGCCAGTCGTTCGGGAAGAGGGTCAGTTGAAGCGCCGCGACCTTGCGCGCCTCGTCGGGAAAACCGCTGGTGTAGGACGGTTGGCCGCAGCAGGTCTGCTCTTCGGGAAAATGCACGCGGATGCCTTCGCGTTCAAGTAGCGTGATGGCATCCATCCCGGCGCCGGGAAAGAACTGGTCGACGACACAGGTGGCAAAAAAATAAGGCTCTGTTCGCGAAACCCGTTGGTTTTCCTATACTGAAGTCAAGATGGCTAACGGGAGCGGATCATGGACGCGAAATTATTCCGTGGCTGGCTGCACCAGCTTGGCGAGTTGTCGGATCGGCAGCGAGATCAACTGAAGCATCGGCTGCTCGGCGGCGAGGCAAGCGATGATGCCCGAGACTGGATCAATCGACGGGCCCAGGAGAGTCTGGCCTGTCCGCATTGTCAGGCGGCCCATGTGCAGCGCTGGGGCCGCGAGTCGGAGATTCAACGCTACCGGTGCTGTGACTGTCATCGCACCTTCAATGCCCTGACCGGCTCGCCGCTGGCCGGACTGAAATGTC
>CAXYZX010000334.1:0-1941 GCA_964293845.1 uncultured Dechloromonas sp. | reverse complement strand
TGATTCACGTTACAAAAATGCCAATTCGCTGGGGCGATATGGATGCCTATGGCCACGTTAACAATACCGTTTATTTTCGCTACATGGAGCAGGCACGGGTTGAGTGGCTGGAAGAATTAAAGATTGCGGTTCGTCCGGGTGGTCTTGGCCCGGTCATCATCAATGCCAGTTGCACCTTCCTGATTCCACTGAATTATCCGGGGATGGTTGAGGTGCGTACCTTTGCCGGCCATCCGGGGCGTTCCAGTGTGCAAACCTACGTTGAAATGCGCATTGAGGGCGACGATACGCTTTATGCCGAGGGTGCGGCCAAGGTGGTCTGGATGGATACGCAGACCGGTAAATCAGCGCCGATTCCTGAGCACGTCCGGGCAACGCTCGAAGACGCCTGAAGCTCGGTTAAACTGCGGCGCATGAGCCAAAGAAAAACTTGGGAAAAACTTCTATCTGCTGAACGCCTGGGGGCTGGAAAAGCCCCCGGTACGCCTGAGCGTACGGCGTTTCAGCAGGATTATGACCGCATTGTCTTCACCTCCGCCTTCCGACGCATGAAGGACAAAACGCAGGTTTTTCCTCTATCCAAAAGCGACTATGTGCGCACTCGCCTGACGCACAGCCTGGAGGTGAGTTGTGTCGGTCGCTCGCTGGGCGCCGTGGTGGGTCGCGAAATCATTGCGCGGCATGGTCTTAAACACGTGGAGTCTGGCGATTTCGGCGCCATTGTCGCTGCGGCCTGTCTGGCCCACGATATCGGCAATCCGCCCTTCGGGCATGCCGGGGAAGATGCCATCCGCGAATGGTTCCGTCATTCCGGTTTGCTGGAGCGCCATCCCTTTACGCCGGCGCAACGAGCGGACTTTGAACGTTACGAAGGCAATGCGCAGGGCTTTCGCATCGTTACCCGTTTGCAGAACCCGGCCAATCCGGGTTTGCAACTGACTAGCGCAGTATTGGCCACCTTTACCAAATACCCGCGTCCGTCGCATCTTGAAACTCAGCTTGATGGGAAGAGTGGCAAGAAATTCGGCTTTTTCCAGCAGGATATCGCGGCGTTTCAGCAAGTGGCGCGGTCGACTGGCCTGGTCGAGCGAATTTCTGGCCAGGCCTGGCGTCGCCATCCGCTCGCCTTTCTGGTCGAAGTAGCCGACGATACCTGCTACCTGATCGTCGATCTTGAAGATGCGGCCAAGCTGGGGTTTGTGCCGTATCGCGATGCGGAATGCCTGTTGGCTGATCTGGCTGGCAACACGGTGAGTCATGGTCGTCTTGAGCGTTTGCTTGACCCGAAGGAGCGCCTTGAATATCTGCGTGCCAAGGCGATTGGCCGTTTGCTTGAGAGTGCGGCTGCAGTTTTTCTGGAAAACGAAGACGCTATTCTGAGCGGTCAATTTGATGACGAATTGCTCGCCCAGTCACCCGTGTCTATTCCTCTGCAAGCGGTGCTCAGAGTGGCCAAGGAAACGATTTACACAGCCCGCCCGGCACTAGAAATAGAAACCGCTGGCTTCGAGGTTCTCGGAGCATTGTTGGGTTTGTTCAGCAATGCCGTCGAAGCTGGGGCCGGGCATAGCCGCCTGACCTCCAAAGAGCGCATGCTGCTGCAGTTATTGCCGGCGCAGTTCCTTGGTCATGCAGGTGAGCCGGATAGCGATCCGTATATTCGCCTGCTCCAGGTCGCCGACTTTGTTGCCGGCATGACCGATTCCTATGCGGTCGATATGTACCGCAAGCTCAAAGGTTTCGATCTGCCGACCTAAACCAGCACTTCAACGACTTCCGGATGGCCAAGGAAGCGTTGTGGACTGGCACTGGCGCCATAAGCGCCCGACTGATAAATCACGACGTAATCACCGGGTCCGGCTATCGGTAACTCCATGCGTTCGGCAAGCAAGTCCAGCGGAGTGCATAGCGGACCAACGATAGAAACGGTTTCTTTCTCGG
>CAXYZX010000333.1:0-1969 GCA_964293845.1 uncultured Dechloromonas sp. | reverse complement strand
CGCAAGCGCCGGTGCATGACCTGGCCGATCAGCAGTTTGGGCAGGGTGGCCATGATCGCCTCAGACCCGTTCCAGCACCGCACTGAGCGGGGCAGTGGCGGGCTGCCACGGCGCCTTGATGCCCATGCCATTCACCACGCGCAGCGCCGACTTGAGACCATCTTCATGGAAACCGTAGCTGCCCCAGGCACCGGCCAGCCAGATGCCGTTATCGCCCTGCACATCGGCCAGGCGTTGCTGGGCGGCAATTGCCGGGCCATCGAAAATCGGATGGGCGTAGTCGAACTCGGCAATTATCTTGGCCGGGTCCGGCTCACGCGCCGGGTTCAGGGTCACAACCACCGGCGTTTTGAAGGGCAGCGGCTGCAGGCGATTGATCAGGTAGGAAACAGCCACCGGCTGAGCACCTGGCTGACCGCTACCGGCAGCGTAATTCCATGCCGACCACAGTTTTTCATCGCGCGGCAACAGCGCCCGGTCGGTGTGCAGCACAGCGCGATTGGGCTGATAACGAATATCAGACAACACGACACGCTGCGCATCACTGGCCGAATAACCGAGAATGGCCAGTGATTGATCGCTATGGCAAGCCATCACCACCTGATCAAAATGCTCGCTGCCAGCGGCATGAGTCACGCGTAGACCACCGGCTTCACGGGTCACGGCACGCACCGGGCAAGCCAGGCGAATATCGTCAAGTTGCGCGGCAATCTTCTGCACGTACTCGCGACCGCCGCCCTTGACCGTGCGCCACATTGGCCGGTCAAAGACCTGCAGCAAGCCATGGTTCTGGCAGAAGCGGACAAAGGTGGCGAGCGGTGTATCCAGCATCTGCCCGGTCGGACACGACCAGATGGCGGCGGCCATCGGCAATAGATACCATTCGGTGAAGGCCGCTGAATAGCGTCCTTCCTGCAGAAAATCACGCAGGCTGCGTTTGTTGCCGGGGTGCGAAGCCAGCCACGAAACGCTCTCGCGATTGAAGCGCAGAATGTCGGAAAGCATCGACCAGAATTGCCGGCGCAGCAGATTGCGCTTTTGCCCGAAGATAGTCGCCAGATTGCTGCCGGCCCATTCAATGTCCGGATTTTCCAGGCTGACGGCAAACGACATCTCGGTCTCGACGCTGTCGACGCCAAGCAACTGGAACATCGCAATCAGATTCGGGTAGGTCTTCTCGTTGAAGACCAGAAATCCGGTATCGACCGGATGGCTCTTGCCTTCGAGATGAACATCCACCGTGTTGGTATGACCGCCGAGATACTGTCCGGCCTCGAACAAGGTCACCTGATGTTCGCGCCCGAGCAACCAGGCACTGGCCAAGCCGGAAATGCCGGCACCGACGACGGCGATTCGTTGTTTTTGTCTCATTTTCATCACCTTATTGATTGGTGCCGAACAACTCTGCATACGCAGAATGGTTGTGGATGGATTCAAAATTCTCGGAAGCAACCTTCCATTGACTGATGCGCGGCTCACTCATCAGGCGCAGGGCGATATCGCGCACCAGATCCTCGACAAATTTGGGGTTGTCGTAGGCACGCTCGGTCACCCATTTTTCATCCGGGCGCTTGAGCAGACCGAAGACTTCACAGGACGCCTCCTCCTCGGCCAGGCGAACCAGCTCCTCAATGGCCATCGCCTCGCGCAAGCAGGCCTCAAGGGTGATGTGCGAGCGCTGGTTGTGGGCGCCGTATTCGGAAATCTTCTTGGAGCACGGGCACAGGCTGGTGACGGCGGCAACCACGCGCAGGGTCAACGTTGCTGCGTGCCCGACCGGCTGATCGACAATCAGCGTCACGTCATAATCAAGCAGGCTGGTGACGCCGGAAACGGGGGCGGCCTTGCGAATAAAGTAGGGAAAGCTCATTTCGAGACGGCCGCTCAAGGCATCAAGGCGCTGCAACATCTCTTGAAACATGGCAAACAGGGCTTCCTGGGTCAGCGCGCCGCGCTCGGCTTCGAGCAG
>CAXYZX010000332.1:0-2006 GCA_964293845.1 uncultured Dechloromonas sp. | reverse complement strand
ACAGCAAGGATGAGATCGTCAATGCGTTGTTTGCCGATTACGAAAAGGACATCGAAAACCTGCTGACTGCGCCCGGCAATCGGCCGAGCGGAGCTGAGGACATCTGGCTTTTCCTCCACCTCTTATTCGAGACGATCTGGAAATTCCGTTTTTTCTACCGCGACATAAACGACCTGCTGACGCGCAACCGACTGGTGGAAACACACTTCCAGCGCATTCTGGCGCACAAGGAACAAACCGCCATTACCGTTTGCCAAGGATTGGCGGCGTCTGGCGCGTTGACCGCAACACCCGCCGAAATTCCCGTCCTGGCCACCAACATGACCGTCCTGGCGACATTCTGGCTATCGTTTGAGCACGCCAGACGCCCACGTGGCGAGCCGGACATTGGACGCGGTGTTTACCAGGTCATGTCACTGGCTGCGCCCTATTTGCAAGGTGAAGCCCGCTCCCTGCTGGAAAAACTTTCAGGCGCATATATCAATAAAAAATAATGGAGACATTCGATGAGCAAATCTGTCTGGGCCAAATTCCCGCATCCTGACAAGGCATTCAACTACGCCGGTAGTGCCCTGAAAAAAAACTGGCCGCGACTGCATCGCGGCGACTGCGAACCCTACCCGGAGAGCGAAGCGGCGCAGGATGCCTGGCGCAGTTATCACGCCGGCGACTTTGCCAAAGCGCTCGAAAGCGGTCTGAAGGCCGGTACTTCAGGCATCAACGCAGCCAACAAGGCGGCAATGATCTACGCCAATTATCTGGAAAATGACGAAGAGACCAAGCTGAAAATCTTCCAGGAAATTGCCAAACGTTGTGAAGCACAGCAAGCCAGCGATCCGCTGAACGCCAACGCCTGGTATTTCCATGCCTACGCACTGGGTCGCTACAGCCAGGGCATCTCGATCGGTAAAGCGCTGGCCCAGGGCCTTGGCGGCAAGATCAAGGCCAGTCTGGATCAGGCGTTGGCACTGGCACCCAAACACGCTGACGCCCATATTGCCCTTGGTACCTGGCATGCCGAGATCATCGACAAAGTCGGCAGTCTGGTCGGCGGCCTGACCTATGGTGCCAAGAAGGAAGCCAGCGAAAGACACTTCCGCAGCGCCATCGAGCTCAATCCCGACTCGACCATCGCCCGCACCGAATACGCCAGCGGTCTGGTCATGACTTTCGGCCGCTCACGACTCAAGGATGCTGAAAAGCTCTACGACGAAGCGATCAAATGCACTGCAGTCGACGCCATGGAATATCTGGATCTCGCAGCGGCAAAAGCGGAAATGGACGAAGACTGAAAGCTGAGGGTGCCATGAGCGAGATTCACAGCAAGCCGATTGCCCAACGAATAGACTGGCTTTTCAACCTCGCCCGTCGCCATGGCGAAACCTTTCGCAGCCCCGAAGCATGGCTGGCGCGCGAACGCTACCTAGCCGAACACCCGACGGCCATTGCGGTACTGAAATGCATGGATGGCCGGATCAACATTCCGGTTGCCACCAATACACCGACCGGCATCCTGATGCCCTTCCGCAATCTGGGCGGCATCTTTGATCTCGGCTGGCCACACCTTGGCGAGGTGCTGGCACATCACGTTTTACGCATGACCAGTGCCGGTCGCCGCGTCCTCTTCCTGATCACCTATCACTGGTCCAAAGGCAATCCGCAGCGCGGTTGTGCCGGTTTTCAGTACAACACAGCGGCGGCGATCGCCCATACCCGCGAGATTCGCCAACAGATAGAACAAATTTTTGGTAGTGGCCACGGCACGGTTTATCCGCTGGTTTGCGGTTTTGAAACCGACGAGGATGCCCTGTCGATACACGGCACGGATGGCACGGTACTCGATCTGGCCAAGCTTTCAGCAAGTGAGGCCAACACGCTGGAGCCGCGCCTCACCACCCTGCTTCCTGACATGCCGACGCAGATGCGCGCCGACCTGTTACCCCTGCTGCATGGCAATCTGGAGCATATCGCCCAGGTTCGCGAGCAGACCTCGCGCCATGAACGCC
>CAXYZX010000331.1:0-2013 GCA_964293845.1 uncultured Dechloromonas sp. | reverse complement strand
CCCGGCGCCACATCGTTTCGGCGTGGAATCCCGGCGATGTCGACAGCATGGCGCTGCCGCCCTGCCACTGCCTGTTCCAGTTTTATGTTGCCCCTTCGACGGGCTCAGGGCAGGTTCGCAAGCTCTCCTGCCAGCTTTACCAGCGCAGCGCCGACATCTTCCTGGGCGTACCGTTCAACATCGCCTCATACGCCCTGCTCACCCTGATGCTGGCGCAAGTCTGCGGTTATGAGCCGGGTGAGTTTGTGCATACCTTTGGCGATGCGCATATTTACTCGAATCATTTCGAACAGGCCAAGCTGCAGTTATCACGCGCGCCGCGCCCCTTGCCGACAATCTGGATCAACCCGGAAGTCAGCGACCTCTTCGCCTTCCGCTTCGAGGATTTCCGCGTCGACGGCTACGACCCACATCCGCACATCGCAGCCCCCGTCGCCGTCTGATCGGCCATGATTCTCGGCGGCGACCTCGGCGGCACCAAGACCCTGCTGGCACTCGCCGAGCCGCACGCCAATGGGCTACGTATCGTTCGTGAGCAACGCTATGCCAGCCAGGATTACGCCAGTTTCGACGACCTGCTCAGCGACTTTCTCACCGACTCACTTGCGGACTCGCCCCCCATCGCTGCGGCCTGCTTCGGCGTTGCCGGCCCGACCGATGGCCGCGATGCCAAACTGACCTATCTGCCCTGGCAACTATCGGGTACAGCGCTGGCCCAGCGTTTTCACCTCAACAGCGTGACGCTGCTCAACGACTTTGCTGCTGCCGCCAATGGCCTGACACTGGTGACGCCCGCTCAACTGCAAACGCTGCAAGCCGGCAATCCCATAGTGGACGCGCCACGCGTCATTCTCGGGGCCGGCACCGGCCTCGGCGTCGCCGGCATGGTCAGTGATGGTCAGCGTTACCGCATCATTCCCGGAGAGGGTGGCCACCTCGGCTTCGCGCCGCAAACGCCGGAACAATTCGAACTGGCGCGCTGGCTACAGGCGCAGAGTGGACGGGTAACGACTGAAGACGTTGTTTCCGGCCCCGGCCTGGCAAAAATTTATGCCTTTTTGGGTGGTGGACCGCAACAACCTGAAGAAATTGGCCTTTCAGCCCTGAACAACACCAATCCACTGGCCCGCCACGCCGTTGAACTGTGGCTCGCCGCCTACGGCGCCTTCGCCGGCGACCTCGCCCTGCATTGGCTGGCCCGTGGCGGCGTTTATCTGGCCGGCGGCATGGCGGCCAAACTTATACCTCATTTCGGTTACAGCAGTTTTCTCGATGCGTTCAACGCCAAACGCGAACACCAGGCAATCGTCCAACAAATGCCGGTGCATCTGGTCTGCGAAGAACGCCTCGGTTTGCTCGGCGCACTGGCCTCGCTACTCGCCACAACACGCTGAGTCGAGCACCGGGTGTGATGAAAATTTTTAGCGAAAAGGCCAGGCACTGGCTTGCTGCGGCACTTTTTACCAGTGCGCTGGCCGGCGCCTTTTGGCGAGCGCCCTCGCCGGCTGCAGTGGCCTTTCTCCCGCCGCCGGCCGCGGCACCATCCACGCTTCCCATAGTTTTCTCGACTGAACTACTCCCGAAAGCCGCTGAATCGGCTCACGCGGCCAGCCTGGCCCAGTTGCACGATGGGCGAGTGGTTGCCGCCTGGCTGGCCGGCAAGCCGGAAAACGACGATGACCTCGCCATCTGGTTCAGTACCTTGAACAAGGGCAGCTGGAGCAAACCCCAAGCGATAGCCAATCACGCAAGTACCGCCGGCGGCACTTTTGCCCACGTGCGCAAAGTGGGCAATCCCCAACTCTACGTTGAGGGCAGCTGGCTGCATCTTTGGTATGCAAGCACCAGTTGGGGTGGCTATTCGCTCAATCACAGCGTCTCAACCGATGGTGGCGCCAGCTGGTTCAAACCGACCAGGCTGCAGACTTTGCCCTTCGCCCGGATCAGCGCGCCGCCAATTCCGCTCGCCGATGGCGGCCTGGGATTGCCGATTTACCACGAGTTTTTATCCCG
>CAXYZX010000330.1:0-2021 GCA_964293845.1 uncultured Dechloromonas sp. | reverse complement strand
TTGCTGGTCGGCTATAGCGCAGATGTCGAGATCATTCTCGATGGTCGCGACAAGGTGCTGCGCATACCGACGGCAGCGATTCAGGAGGGCGGTCGTGTGTTGATCTTCAATCCAGTCAGCGGCAAGCTGGAGGAACGCAAGATCAAGACCGGTATTGCCAATTGGGAGTACACCGAGATTACCGAAGGCCTCGCTGCGGGTGAGCGGATTGTCACTTCCCTGGAAAAAGAGGGGGTCAAAGCGGGGGCTGTGGTCGTCGCAGATGAAAAAGCCAAGGGCAAATAGCTCATGCTCTTGATTGAACTGAAGGGCATAGAACGCACATTCCAGCTCGGGGATACCACGGTTCACGCGCTCGCCGGCCTCAATTTGTCTATTGGTGCGGGCGAGTACGTTGCGGTCATGGGGCCCTCTGGCTCAGGCAAGTCGACCTTGCTCAACCTGCTTGGCCTGCTCGATCACCCGAATGCTGGTAGTTATTTGTTGGAAGGACGCGATGTAACAACGCTATCGCCCGACGAGCAGGCCGGAGTGCGCAGCACGCGGATTGGTTTTGTGTTTCAGAGCTTTCATCTTGTCCCGCGCCTGAATGCGGCTGAAAACATCGCGCTGCCGATGACCCTTGCGGGGATCCCGGCTGCCGAACGGGGGCGCCGGGTGGCGCAGGCGTTGAAGGATTTTGGTCTGGAGAACCGCGCCGACCATCGCCCCGATCAGCTTTCCGGCGGTCAGCGCCAGCGTGTGGCGATTGCCCGCGCCACCATCATGCAGCCAGCCCTGATACTGGCTGACGAGCCGACCGGCAATCTTGACCGCCACACAGGCGAAGAGGTTGTTCGTCTGCTCGAAGAGCTCAATGGGCGTGGCGTCACGCTGGTTGTGGTTACCCATGACCAGGCGCTGGGTGCCCGCGCTCATCGCCAGTTGATGATGGAAGACGGCCGCCTGCAGCACGACAGCGCCCTCTCCGGCTGATATGCGCTTGCCCGACATCCTGCGTTTTGCCCGTGATGCCGCTACCGGCTATCCGATGCGCACCTCGCTCTCGGTACTCGCCATGTCAATTGGTGTTGCCGCCGTTGTTGTGTTGACCGCCCTGGGTGATGGCGCGCGACGTTACGTGGTTGGCCAGTTCTCTTCACTGGGCACCAATCTTGTCATCGTGTTGCCCGGCCGCTCCGGCACTGGCGGATTCAATCCGGCCAATGCAATCACCACGACGCCGCGTGATTTGACGGTTGACGATGCGGCAGCCCTATTGCGCGCGCCTGCCGTGCTGCGCGTCGCTCCCTTGGCTGTGGGTACCTCCGAGATCAGCGTCGCCGGTCGCCTGCGTGAAGTCATGGTGGCTGGCACCACGGCCAGCTATTTCCCGGTCCGTGGTTTCGAACTTGGCAAGGGCAGTGCCCTGCCAGATGAAGACTGGGGCCGGGGCTCCTCGGTGGTGGTCATTGGTGCCACGATACGCGAGGAGTTATTCGGTAGTGCGCCTGCCCTTGGCCAACTGGTGCGTGTCGGTGATCGCCGCTTGCGGGTTGTTGGAGTGCTCAAGCCGGTTGGTCAGGGACTGGGCATGAATACAGATGAGCTGGTCATCGTACCGGTGGCGCTGGCGCAGGCCTTGTTCAATTCCAACACGCTTTTTCGCATACTGATTGAAGCAAAGAGTCGCGAGGCCATTCCCGCTGCCCGGGAGCAGGCGCTGGAAATCCTCAAACAGCGTCATCGCGGCGAAGAGGATGTGACGGTCATTACGCAGGATGCCGTCCTCGCCACCTTTGACAAACTACTCGGTGCGCTGACTCTGGCGGTGGCCGGCATCGCCGCCATCAGTCTGGCGGTCGCCGGTATCCTGGTGATGAATGTCATGCTTGTTGCCGTCACCCAGCGCACTGGCGAAATCGGCTTGCTCAAGGCGCTCGGGGCGACCGGCAGCACCATCCGCCTCGCCTTCCTTGCCGAGGCAGCAATGCTTTCGGCGCTTGGCGCCTTGCTCGGCTACCTCCTCGGCCAACTCGGTG
>CAXYZX010000329.1:0-2072 GCA_964293845.1 uncultured Dechloromonas sp. | reverse complement strand
TGATGGCCATGTGTTTCTGGATGTATTCCATCGCTGTCGCCTTGATGCGCGTGCGTACCATCATGCTTGAACGCGAACGCAACAGCGAATGGGTAAAGACGCTGCTTGTCGGAGGTGGAAAATGATCCACTGGGCCAGTTTTTCCGACTTTATCGCCATGGGCGGCTATGGCTTTTACGTCTGGGGCTCCTTCGGCGCCACTGCATTGATCATGGCAATTGAACCGATTGTTGCCGCGCGCAATCAAAAGGCCACCATCGCCCGCCTCAAGCGCCAAATGCGTGCCGAATCCCAGGCTGACTCGCGCGCTGAATACAGGAACTCTTCACAATGAAATCGCGTCACAAGAAGCTCGCCCTCATCGGCGGCGCCCTGGCCATCCTCGGCATCATCGCTGCGCTGGTCCTCAATGCCCTGAACAGCAACATCGCCCTTTATATTTCACCGACCGACGTTGCTGCCGGCAAGGCCCCACAGGGCAAGGTGTTCCGCATTGGCGGACTGGTCAAGGAAGGCAGCATCAAGCGCCAGGCCGATGGCGTGACTATCGCCTTCATCATTACCGATACCGAAAAAGATATCACGGTGAACTACAAGGGCATCCTGCCCGACCTCTTCAAGGAAGGCAAAGGGGCTGTCGCCCAGGGAAAAATGACGGCTGACGGCACGTTTACCGCAAATGAAGTGCTGGCCAAGCATGACGAAAACTACATGCCGCCAGAAGCCGCCAAAGCACTTAATGATGCCGGCAATCGTGCGGCCGACAAAAAAACAGCAGATGCCCCTGCCGCACCTGCAAAACCCGGAGCGAGCTACTAAGATGATCCCAGAACTCGGTAATTTCGCACTCATTCTTGCCGCACTGGTGGCCTTGGTGCTTGGCACCCTGCCACTACTTGGGGCACACCAAAACCGCATGGCTTGGGTCGCTGTGGCGCGTCCGGCAACCTCGGCGCTGGCCTTGCTGGTAACTTTTTCGTTTGCCTGTCTGGCTCACGCTTTCGTCAACAATGACTTCTCCGTAGTCTATGTTGCCCAACACTCCAATTCCTTGCTGCCGCTGGAGTATCGCGTCGCTGCGGTGTGGGGCGGCCACGAGGGTTCGCTGCTGCTCTGGATGCTGATGCTGACCTGGTGGGCCTTTGCCGTGCGCATGCTGTCCAGCCAGTTGCCCGACAACATGGTGGCACGCGTACTCGGCACGCTCGGACTGGTGGCCTTCGGCTTCCTGCTCTTCATCCTGATCACTTCCAACCCCTTTGACCGCCTGCTGCCAGGTGCTGCCGAAGGGCGCGACCTCAACCCACTGTTGCAGGATTTTGGTCTGATCATTCATCCGCCGCTGCTTTACATGGGCTACGTCGGTTTTTCGGTGGCCTTCGCTTTTGCCATCGCAGCGCTGCTTTCCGGTCAGCTTGACGCCGCCTGGGCACGCTGGTCACGGCCATGGACAACCGCTGCCTGGTGTTTCCTGACTCTCGGCATTGCCATGGGCTCATGGTGGGCTTATTACGAACTGGGCTGGGGCGGCTGGTGGTTCTGGGATCCGGTCGAAAACGCTTCCTTCATGCCCTGGCTGGTCGGTACCGCGCTGGTGCACTCGCTGGCGGCAACCGAAAAACGCGGCGCCTTCAAAAACTGGACTGTGCTGCTGGCAATTTCCGCCTTCTCGCTTTCCTTGCTCGGCACTTTCCTGGTCCGCTCCGGCGTCTTGACCTCGGTGCATGCTTTTGCCACCGACCCTAGACGCGGTATCTTCATCCTGATTTTCCTGGTGGCGGTTATCGGCTCGTCGCTGGCGCTGTTTGCTTGGCGGGCGCCCAAGGTCGGTCTGGGCGGACGTTTTGGACTGATCTCGCGCGAATCGCTGCTGCTAACCAATAATGTCTTGCTCGTCGTTGCTTGCGCCACCGTCCTGCTCGGTACCCTTTACCCGTTGCTGATCGATGCTTTGGCACTGGGCAAGATATCGGTCGGCCCGCCTTACTTCAATGCGGTTTTTGTTCCGGTGATGACACCCCTGTTATTCCTGATGGCGATTGGACCCTTTGCCAACTGGAAAGAAGCCTCAT
>CAXYZX010000328.1:0-2072 GCA_964293845.1 uncultured Dechloromonas sp. | reverse complement strand
ATTGGCGCGGCGCAGGCTGGCGGTGGCTTTGTAGACTATTGGTTCCCGCGTGCAGGGCAGCAAACTGCCGAACCCAAGCTCGACTATGCTGCGCTGTTTGCCCCTTGGGGCTGGGTACTCGGCACCGGCATTTATATCGACGATGTAGATGCCGAATACAAACGGAGTGCCATGTTGCTTGGGGGAATATCTGTTGCGTTGCTTGTGCTCTTGAGTTTCGTTGGCTGGCAGGTAAGCAGTGGCATCCTGAAGCAACTGGGCGGCGAACCGCAAATGGCAGCAGAGGTGATGCAACGTGTCGCTGCTGGCGACTTGACCGCCAGTGTCAATACAGCGCTCCCCGGCAGCATGCTGCATGCCCTCGGCAGCATGGTGCTTTCACTCCGCCAGATGCTTACCGAGATCAATGATGACGCCAATCGCCTGGTAAGCAATGCCGCGCAAATCGTGACTGCTTCTGACCAAGTCGCCAAGGCGGCTGAAGAACAGGCCGAGGCCACCTCCTCAATGGCGGCCGCTATCGAGGAACTGACAGCGAGTTCCAACCACATTTCAGACAGCGCCAACGAAACGGCGCATGACACTTCGGCTGCAGTTGAGTTGTCCGGCCAGGGAGCCAAGCGGGTACTGCAAGCCTCACAGGCAATTCAAAAAATATCAGTGACGGTTTCCGATGCTTCCGATCGTATTCGTGCCCTGGAAGAACGCGCCAATCAGGTGTCGTCGATCGCCAATGTCATCAAGGACATTGCCGGCCAGACCAACCTGCTGGCACTCAATGCGGCCATCGAAGCCGCCCGCGCCGGCGAACAGGGCCGAGGTTTTGCGGTAGTTGCCGATGAAGTACGCAAACTGGCGGAGCGCACCGCCAGCGCGACGACGGAAATCGAGCAAATGATCATCGGCATCCAGGGTGACACGCGTGGCGCAGTCGAAGCCATGAGTGCCGCTCTGCCTGAGGTGAAGGAAGGCGTTGAACTGGCCTTCTCGGCATCTGCCTCCTTGCAAACCATTGAAGAGGGCGCGCGGCGCACCCTGGCCCGCGTCGGCGAAGTGGCTGACGCAACCCGCGAACAGAGTTCGGCGAGTACGGCAATTGCCCAGCGTGTTGAGCAGATTGCCAACACAGTTGAAGAAACAACCAGCACCATACGCGGCACGGCAGAATCGGCTCACCAACTGGAAAGCATCGCCAACAGCCTGAAGACGATGATTGGCCGGTTCCGGGTCTAAGCGAAGCAAACGGGGCGGCTAGACCGCTCCGTCCTGCCTGAGCTGGGTAATCATTTCGGCGGTATAACCCAGACTGGCTAACACCTCATCAGTATGCGCACCGAGCGCCGGGCCTATCCATTCGGTAGCACCCGGCGTTTCGGAGAGCTTGGGAATGATGCCGGGCATACAAAAATCGCGCCCATCAGGCAATTTGGCTGACTCAATCATCTGCCGGGCAAGAAATTGTGGGTCAGAAAACATGTCGACCGCAGCATAGACCTGTGAGGACGGCACTTGGGCTGCCGCCAGAATACGAAGCACATCCGCTTCGTCGTGCGCCAAACACCATTGGTCGATTAGCGCATAGAGTTCATCTCGCCGTGCGTCGCGGCCGCTGTTATCGGCCAAACCTGGATCTTCAGCAAGATCTGTTCTGCCAATCGCTTTCATGAAACGTTTGAAAATGGCATCGCCGTTGGCGCCTATCGTCACATGCTTGCCGTCACGCGTCGTGTGCGTGTTCGATGGCGTGATGCCAGGCATGATGTTACCGGTACGCTCGCGAACGAAACCAAAGACATCGAACTCCGGGACCAGCGACTCCATCATCGCAAACACGGCCTCATAGAGTGCGACATCGACCACCTGCCCGCTGCCACCATTAACTTCCTTGTGGCGCAGAGCCATCAGCGCGCCAATCGCCCCCCACAGCGCCGCTATCGAGTCACCAATGGAAATGCCGGTGCGCACCGGCGGACGATCCGGGAAACCGGTTATGGAACGCAGCCCCCCCATGGTCTCGCCCACCCCACCAAAACCCGGTTGGGCCTTGTAAGGGCCGGTCTGCCCAAAACCAG
>CAXYZX010000327.1:0-2092 GCA_964293845.1 uncultured Dechloromonas sp. | reverse complement strand
CCATGACCGAAGAAATACTGATCAACTTCACTCCGCAGGAAACGCGCGTTGCCGTAATGCAACAGGGCGTTGTCCAGGAACTGCACATCGAGCGCACTGCCAGCCGGGGTTTGGTTGGCAACGTCTACCTCGGTCGCATCTGCCGCATCCTGCCCGGCATGCAATCAGCCTTCATTGAAGTGGGTTTGGACAGAACGGCGTTTCTGCACGTCGCCGATATCTGGCAGCCGCGCGAAACAGCGACTGAGCGGCCCATCGAAAAAGTCCTGTCGGATGGCCAGAGTATCATCGTGCAGGTCGTCAAAGATCCGATTGGCACCAAGGGCGCACGCTTGTCGACGCAGATCTCGATTGCAGGCCGCATGCTGGTCTATCTGCCGCAGGAAAAGCACATCGGGATTTCACAGCGCATTGAGGTCGAAGCCGAGCGTGAGGCCTTGCGCGAAAGAATTACTCGTCTGGTGCCGCAGGAAGAGCCAGGTGGCTTCATCGTCCGCACCATGGCAGAAAATGCCAGCGATGAAGAGTTCGCCACCGACATCGCCTATCTGCGGAAAACCTGGAGCGATATCCGCGACAAGGCTCGCGTCTCGGGGCCGCCAACCGTGCTTTACCAGGAGTTGTCGTTAGCCCAGCGCGTGCTGCGAGATTTTGTGAACCCGGAAACATCGAAGATCACCATCGACTCCCGCGAAAATTTTCAGAAACTGGCAGCATTTGCCGAGGAGTACACACCGGCCGTTCTGCCTTTGCTCGACCATTACACAGGTCAGCGGCCCTTATTTGATCTGCACGGAGTCGAGGAGGAGATTCAGAAAGCGCTGGCCCGTCGCGTCGATCTCAAATCCGGTGGTTACCTGATCATCGACCAGACCGAGGCAATGACCACTATCGACGTCAATACCGGTGGCTTCGTCGGTGTGCGCAATTTCGACGACACTATCTTCAAGACCAATCTCGAAGCAGCCGTCACCATCGCCCGCCAACTGCGCCTGCGCAATCTGGGCGGCATCATCATTGTTGACTTCATCGACATGGAAAACGAAGAGCACAAAAAAGCCGTGCTCGAAGAATTCAACAAAGCCCTGGCCAGCGATCACACGCGACTAACGGTCAATGGCTTTACCGCGCTGGGTCTCGTTGAAATGACGCGCAAACGGACCCGTGAATCGCTCGCTCATGTGCTGTGCCAGCCCTGCCCAACCTGTGGTGGACGCGGCGAGGTGAAAACGGCACGAACTGTCGCTTACGAAATTCTCCGCGATCTGTTGCGTGAGGCGCGCCAGTTCAACGCCCGTGAGTATCGTATTCTGGCTGGCCCGGCGGTGGTCGATCTCTTTCTTGACGAAGAGTCTCAGTCGCTGGCCATGCTTTCCGACTTCATTGAAAAATCGGTTTCCCTGCAATCAGAACCCAGTTACTCGCCAGAGCAGTACGACATTGTTCTGATGTGAGGTTTCGTGGCGTCCCGCCACGGCTCACTTGCCACGCGAAAACACCGATAAAACAAGGAGTTTTCGGGTTTCGTTGATTTTCAGGTCTCTTGACGTCTCACCCCGTACTGCCAAAATTGGGTAGCTGGCTGGGTAGCTAGATGGGTAGCTGCTACACCAGAACAACCGGGGGTACACATGGCACGAGACAAAGGGTTCCTGACGGACCTGCAGATCAGGCACTGGATCAAGGCGGGTACGCCGCTGGCCAAGGCTGACGGCAATGGTCTGACTTTCACGCTATCGGCCGCAGGCCTGGCGGGCTGGATCCTTCGCTACCGGCACGGTGGCCGCCGACGTGAGTTGTCGATTGGCCGCTACCCCGACATCAGCCTGGCCGACGCACGCGGAATCGCCACCATCAAGCGCGCCGAGATCATGCAAGGCCGCAACCCTGCCGCCGACAAGCAGAAAGCCAAGGCCACCGCGGCAAAGGACTGGACGGTGCGCGAGCTGGTCAAGGACTACCGGGCCAAGAAGCTCGTGAGCCTGGCTGAGAGCACGCAGGTGAGCTATGGGCGCCACCTCAAGCGCATCGAGAACCGGCTCGGTGCGCTGACCGTGCGCGAGATCGAGGCATCGGACGTAATTGCGCTGAT
>CAXYZX010000326.1:0-2098 GCA_964293845.1 uncultured Dechloromonas sp. | reverse complement strand
CAGTTGCTGGTTGATCAGCAGAAGGAGTCACCGGGCATGTTGCAGACGATGTTCTCGACCCATCCGATGAGCAGTGAGCGGCGCGATACCGCAAAAAATCTGGCGGAGAGGAAATATGCGGCAACCAATATCCGTGATCCGGGTCGCGAGCGTTTTATGGACAACACTGCATCAATGCGTCGCATCAAGCCAACCATAGAGGCCTGCCAGAAAGGCGAAACGGCGATGGCCGGCAAAGCTTATGGCAAGGCCGAAGAGCAGTTTCGTACAGCCTTGAAAGCAACACCGCGTGATTACTCGGCCAATGTTTTGATGGCCAAGTGCCTGTCGGTTCAGGACAAGGATGCACAGGCTCTTGAATATGCCCGTAGCGCAACAAAAATTTATCCGCAGGAAGCACAGGCGCACAAGATGGTCGGCGTTCTCGCACTCGCTCAGCGCAATCCTGCGGCTGCCTACGCCAGCCTGGAGCAGTACGACCGATTGTTGCCGGGCGATGCCGGCGTGACTTTTCTCAAGGGAGTTTCGCTGGAAGGAATGGGCAAGCGCCAGGAGGCAGCGAACCAGTTCGCCAGCTATCTGCGTCGTACCAATAAGGGTCAGGCCGCCGAGTATTCGCAGAGCCGCCTGAGAAGCTGGGGCTACCTCAAGTGACAAATTTTTTGCCCTGAATCGCGGGTTGACCGCAACAGTCAGGGTTGCAGTCAAAAAAATGACGGCAGGGCGAAAGTCCTGCCGTTTTCTATTTGTATTGAATAATCAGCTGTTTGTGAGCTTTCTCACGGGGCGTATTGGTGAGCGGAAATACACTCTGGGCATCAATATCGCTTTAATGCGTCGGGAAGCCACCATGAAAAACTTGAAAACTCTAACTGCTGCCTTGATCGCCCTGGGCCTCTCGGGGCACGCTACTGCCGGCATCGTTGTCGATGGAAACATTGATGAGTGGCTATCGAACAAGACAACCTGGGCCCCGGCAAATGCGGGCATACACGCTGCCATTGACGATCAAACCGGTGGGCTGAATACTTACCTGAGTCCAGGTTACGGTGGTCAGGCCTATGATGCCGAAGCGCTTTACGCAACTATTCAGGGCGATAGATTGTTCATTGCGCTGGCCACCGGGCACAATCCCCTATTAGCGACTTCCGGGAATAATTATGGTGCCGGCGACTTCGCCATTGATTTCGGCAAAAATGGATCGTACGAGTTGGGGATCAACTTCCGTAACCCAAATGGCGTTTCGACCGCCGACAAATTTGGTGTGAATGGCGGTGTCTACCGCGTATCGGAGTGGTATTACGGGCTTTGGCAAGCGCCTGGTGTCCAGACTTCGAACAAGCCGGTGCTCAATAATCCCACATCGATCAAAGCCGGAGACAAAATAGCTGACGCAGATTTCGCGTACTCCACCGCCAAGACTGGTTACGGTAGCCATCTTGGCGATACGCATTATTTTTATGAAATGAGTGTTGATATTGGCATGCTGACTAGAAATGGTTGGGATGGTTCTGCATTCAATATTCACTGGACGGAAAATTGTGCCAACGACACCATTCTTGTCGACCCGGATAGGTATGTGCCAGAACCTGGCTCAATGGCACTTTTCGGCGCCGCCATATTCAGCTTGCTCGGCATGCGTCGCCGCGCCAAAGCCGGATAAGCCGCCTAGCGGGGTATGATTGCCCCGCCTGAAATTTCAAGATGAGGCCTCGGGCGTGTGCAGCGCCCGGGGCCTCGTCAATTTTGCGATTGCCATGTCCGACTATTTCCAGATTCCCAGCCCCTTCGAAGTAGAGACCGGTAGTGTCCTGCTGCTGGAGCCAGCGTGGGCGCAAGCGAACGAATTGCGTCAGCAATTGCTCGACGAAAGCTACCCCAAACCCTTTGTTGTCGATAACGGCGAGCGGCGTTATTTGTACTTCAACGTACGCCTGATGCAGAGCGAAATGCTGATGCGCACGCCGAACTCGCTGGAGTTGCGGTACACGCAGAAAATGATGGCATTTTTGCTCTTTCACCCGCGGCCCAAGCGCATTGTGCTGATCGGGCTGGGCGGTGGGTCATTGATCAAATTCTGCCACCAGCGCTTGCCCGG
>CAXYZX010000325.1:0-2102 GCA_964293845.1 uncultured Dechloromonas sp. | reverse complement strand
CACCCGCCACCTGGGTGAAGAGTTTGAAGTACCGTTGATCCGCCTCGGCTTCCCGCTCTTTGACCGTCATCACCTGCATCGTCAAACGACGATGGGCTACGAAGGCATGATGTCCGTCGTTACCCAGCTGACCAATGCGGTCCTTGAGCAACTCGACAAGGAAACCATCGGCATGGGTACAACCGACTACAACTTCGACCTGGTTCGTTAATCCGAAATACTGGCGGAGCCTTGGCTCCGCCAGTTCTGCAGGAGCAGTTGCATGGCCAATATCATGATCCAAAGCGACGCCAAGGGCGGGCTGGTTTTTTACCTCCCGAAGCGCGATCTGGAAGCTTCCATCGAATCCATTGAATTCGATACCCCGGAAAAATGGGGCGGCGAATTGAAGCTGGATAACGGTGGAACTTACTACATCGACCCGATCGCCAAACCGCCACGTCTGCCCATTTCCCTGCGTGCCAAGCGCCTTGGCTCCGCTGAAGACTAAGGAGAAAACATCATGGCAATGAAAATCGACCCCGACATGTGCACCGCCTGCGGTGACTGCAAGCCGGTTTGTCCGACCAAATCGATCAGTTCCGGCAAGATCTTTTTCAAGATCGATGGCGCGACCTGTACGGAATGCGATGGCCACAACGATACCCCGTTGTGTGTCGACGTCTGCCCATCCGGCTGCATCAGCGCTGCCTGATTAAAGTTCAGACCCGAGCGCCGGCCAAAATCCGGCGCTCCCATCTGCATTTTTCCAGGAGCCCATCATGTCCGATACCCCCGTCGCCTCACGCGAAGCTGCGCTGCGCATCGCGCTGGCTGCCCGTACCCTGAACGGTCTCGATGTCCGCGCCCTGGTTGGCGCGTTGATCGAGAAACTGGATTCACCGCTCACCGAAAAAAAGCTCGGCACGCTGACCGTCGATGACCTGCGCGTCATCCTCGCTGGTGATTTTGCCGAGCAAGGCTGTCACGTCGGTGTCGACGCCGATACCCTTAAGGAAGCCGTACGCCTGCTCTGGGGCCAGGGCGTTGAGAACAGCGACTTTCCTGCGGTCGACACTTACACCGAGGGCGAAATGCCCGGCTCTCTGCGCGTCGCCTTCGCTGCCAACCGTGGCGAAAATCTCGACGGCCATTTTGGCTCCTGCGAACGCTTCCTGATTTATCAGGTTGGGGCGGAAGCGATCAAACTGATCGCCGTGCGCAGCACTGTCGAAGCCGATGCCGAAGAAGACAAAAACGCCGCCCGCTCGGCGCTGATCAACGACTGCCAGATTGTTTACGTGCAATCGATCGGCGGCCCGGCAGCGGCCAAGGTGGTCCGTGCCGATATCCATCCGATCAAGAAACCTGCCGGCGGCAAAGCCCGTGAAGTGCTGGTCGAACTGCAAGGCCGGCTGGCCAGCCCACCCCCTTGGCTGGCCCAGATCATGGGCGTTCCATCAGCCTCTCTCGCCCGTTTTGAGGAAGCGCTGGAAGCGGAGGAATCAGCATGATTACGCCCATGCAACTCGTCCAGGTCGGCGAAGCAACCATGCTCGACGCCCGTGCTACCGCGCTGCGCCAGCGCTTCCCTGACCTGCATTTCACTGAATGCAGCGAAGACGATGTTTCGCCGCTTTACCATCCTGCCTTGAGTGTGGACGGTCACGACCTTTATTTCATCAGCGGCAGCTCCGGGCATTGCCTGGCCCTGACCAACAACCCGGAATCAGCGACCGGTATTCTTGTGGCCGCCAAGGTCGATGACGAGTGATCAGCCAGCAGAGAAAGCCGGTGTCGGTCGCTTAGGGCTTTGTTCAGGCTGCAGTTTCTATCCCGCTTTCCTCAACGAACACCGCTGCACGCCGGGCGATGCCTGCATACGCGCCCACAGCGGCCGGCAGATTGACCGCTTTATGCGGACCAATCCTGAACTGGCACAAAACTACCTGAAAGACATTTTTTGGGAACGGCGGGCGATTGCTGTGCGATATGTTGCGGTCGACGCCATTTTTGCCCTGAAAAATGATGTTGATGAAGTGGTGCGCCGCGTCGTCGCTACCCGTCTGCCAGCCAATGAGCTGATCAGCATGGCGAAAGACCCGGACCGCGAGGTTCGCCTT
>CAXYZX010000324.1:0-2111 GCA_964293845.1 uncultured Dechloromonas sp. | reverse complement strand
GCGCGTTTTCCGCCATGAAAAAGGGATCGGAACCAAGCAGTTGCACGCGCATCGGTGTGCCGGCTTCAGTTAGGCTGTTGTTGAGTAGTTCCGGACACATGCGCTGGTAGGTCTTGATCGGCAAGATATTGGCCGAGACCCGGATGAATTCACAAATTCCCCAGTCGTAACCGCCGATATTAGTCAACACGCCGCGCAACAGATCGTCGGCGAGCCCTTCCATCGGGGCAAGAATAATGCGGGACATGAGGCAGATTCCGGAACAGGGCGCAAAGGCCCACACTTATTAATGGTACGTACTATCAAAACATAAATTTCGTTTACATGCACATCCCTTTATCCCGCACTGCAATTTTATTCAGGAGGGTAGATGAGCATCAGGCCAAGTCAGGCTATGCCGGTCGTCCAAAGAAAAACGGGCCCTGAGGCCCGTCGACCGCACCACGCTGAAAATACCCTTGAGGTGCAAATCCAGCTAAAGGCTGATTATTGAAAGGGGTGCTGCTTGAGTATTGTCTCTTCGCGCTCAGGTCCTGTCGACACAATGGCGATTGGCACCTCGCATAGCACTTCCAGACGGTTCAGGTACGCCTGCGCATTGACCGGCAGATCCTCCCAACGCTTGACACCAAAAGTCGTACCGCTCCAGCCAGCCATGGTTTCGTAAATCGGCTCGCAACGAGCAACTTCATCCGCACCGATAGGCAACAAGTCAATGACCTTGCCGTCGAGTTTATAGCCGGTACAAATATTGAGTTCCTTCAGGCCGTCCAGTACATCCAGCTTGGTAATGCACAATCCGGTAAGACCATTGATCCGCCCGGAACGACGAAGAGCAGCGGCGTCAAACCAACCGCAACGACGTTTGCGCCCGGTTACCGTGCCGAACTCCTTGCCAACCTGTGACATCTGGTAACCCGGCACGCCTTCAGTTTCAATATCCAACTCGCTTGGAAAAGGACCGCCACCAACGCGTGTGCAATAAGCCTTGGTAATACCCAGTACGTAATGCAGCATGCCCGGCCCTACACCTGCGCCAGCCGCAGCCTGCCCGGCAACACAATTGGACGAGGTGACAAAGGGATAGGTACCGTGATCGATATCGAGCAAGGCGCCCTGCGCCCCTTCGAACAGCATGTTCTGGCCCGCCTTGTTAGCTTCGTACAGCGCTGCCGAAACATCCGCCACCAGAGGCTTGATCTGCTCGGCATCAGCCATCGCCTGATCGTATACCATCTGGAAATCAACTGCGGGCGCCTTGAAGTATTGGGTCAGGACGAAATTGTGATATTCGAGAACCTCCTTCAACTTCTCGGCAAAACGCTCGGGATTGAACAGGTCATAAACCCGCAGGCCCCGACGCGAAACCTTGTCTTCATAGGTTGGGCCGATGCCTTTGCCTGTCGTACCGATCTTCTTGTCTTCAGCCTTGACCGATTCACGCGCCTTGTCGATGGCGGAATGGTATGGCAGGATAATCGGGCAACCCGGGCTGATCTTGAGGCGTGAGCGAACGTCGATACCGCCCCTTTCAAGTTCGGCGATTTCGGAAAGCAGATGGTGAATATCAAGCACCACGCCATTTCCAATGTAGCACTGCACACCATCACGGACGATACCAGACGGCACCAGATTGAGCTTATAGACCTGCTCGCCAACCACTAGCGTATGGCCGGCATTATGCCCGCCCTGAAAACGCACGACCCCCTGTGCATGGTCGGTCAGCCAGTCAACGATCTTGCCTTTACCTTCATCGCCCCACTGCGTTCCCACCACGATGACATTCTTTGCCATTTTTTAGTCCTCTTGTATTGCTTCAATGATCCAGTGCTCGCCGAGCTTGGCCAGCTTGCGGTCACAAAGTGGGCCTTCGCAAGCAGTTTCAGACGGCAGTAATTCGACGACAGTTTCACCCTGTTCGCGCAACGCCGCAATGTGCGCAGCGAGCAGTCTGTCGCTCGGGACACAAGGTGCCAGTATGGCCCCTTGGGATTTAGCTGCAGGAACCAGACGCGACACCTCACGCAAGTCCATGGAAAAACCGGTCGCCGGCCGTGCGCGGCCAAAGGCCTTGCCAGCCCCGTCGTAACGCCCACCGAGCGCTATTGCAG
>CAXYZX010000323.1:0-2122 GCA_964293845.1 uncultured Dechloromonas sp. | reverse complement strand
GGGGGGGATCGAACCCCCGTCCGCAAGTCCTACACAGGCAGATCTACATACTTAGTCCGGTCAATTTGGGTTTAACCTTTGCGCGCCGGCCGAACAGGCTCGCTTCAGGCGATCCGCTGAATTTTCGAGGTCTGCCTCGCGGCATTACAGACCCTTATCTGACGTATATGACACTGCCTCCAGTTGCCTGGTCCGGTCCATCAGAGTACCGGTGCAGCGCCAGCCGCTTAAGCGGCTAGTGCGAATTGCTCGTCGTTGGCGTTTGTAAAGTTTCCAGATGTATTTACGAGGTGACTGGTCCTCGGTATGCACTGTTCTGATTCGCAACCCACGTCGAAGCCATGTCAGCCCCACGTTTACCGCAACCCTCAGATCGATAGCGGTAATGAAGTTCGGATTCTACGCTATCGTGCTGGCTCCGTCACGAATGCAATTTTGACGATCCTGGCCAAGTGCACAGCCCTATCTTCGCTGCCGGGAGTGGCGGATGTAAGTTACAACGGTAGTTTAAGAGGACCGGAGGAGGCGGTTTTCCCTCTGTTTTTTGAGTTATGTGAGCGTTAAATTAATGGCGTAACTCCGTGTTGCGTGCACGCCTTCCATTTTCACCGGCAGCAGCGCGCCAACCCGTTCCAACCCTTTGATAATGCGCGAAATGGTTTCGAAGCGCAGGTCAGTGATATCGGCTATGTCCTGCCGCGTTGGCAACACCACCCGGCCAGCCCCGTCGCCCAGCAGACGGATCAAGCCCAGCACACGCTCGGAAGCCTGGCCACCGCGCAAGGCGATGACATCGGCAGCACGACGTTGAGCCAGTGCCAGCGATTCGAGCAGGCTCTCGCTCGCTGCCGCCGGTTCACCTTCGGGCCATGGCGACAGCTCACAATGCGTCAGCGCCGAGGCCGAGAAGGTGTAGGCACCGAAGAGCATGGTTTCGCAGCCAACAATATCGCCGGCAATCGCCAGGCTGGCAAAGCTGCGCTCACCATCTTTGGTGGTCGTATCAAGCCGCACCACGCCACTTCTTACCCGCCAGGCCAGACCTTCAGCACCTGCAGCGTAGATCGCCTGGCTCGCCGAATAAGCGCTGCCCTGACGTGGTGAAAGGCTTTTGTTGCGGTCGACCACCGAAAGCAGCGTCATTTTTTGCTCCTCAAATACGCCAAAAGCCCCGGCTTGCGCCGAGGCTATTTTCAGGTTTTTTCTCAAACACTGATTAGAACTTGAAGTTAATACCCGTATAGATTGAACGGCCCATGCCGGGAACAGCGATACCCCACGGGATACCATTGGTACTCATCGTCGTACCCTGACCGACATAGGCACCACCGAGTGGCGAGTAGTACATCTTGTCGAACAGGTTCTCGACACCTAAATCTAGCCGTACCTGCTTCCACGAATAGCTGGTACGCAGATTGGTCAGGCCATAGCCGGGCGTCTTGATCTCGTTCCGCACCTCGGAAGTATCATCCTTGCTTTTGACCAAAGCCAGTTCAAGCGAACTGTCCCAACCGCCGATCTTGTGACCAACAGCCATTTTGGCATTGAGCGGCATGATGTTGTAGAGATTGCCGCCGGTATCACGGTTCTCGCCCCGGGTGTAGTTGAGCAAACCTCTCAGCCCGAAATCACCCACAGCACTCTTGGCCAATGGCATATAGCCCGAGAGATCGAGACCATAGAGACGAGCCGACTGGTTGGCATACTGAAGAACAACGAACTGGTTCGTCGTGGTCCTGTTGGCCGGAGTGCATGCCGAACCGGAAACACAGCGTACGGCATCGATGTAATCCTGCACTTCCGTGTAATACGGCGTCGCCTTGAAGCTCCAGTTGCGATCAGCGGCATGCCAGTCAAAGGTGGCACTCAGCGTATGGGCTTTTTCCGGCTGGAGATCGATATTGCCGATGTAACCATTGCCATCGCCAACGAAGTTATTCATGACGGCGGCCATCGACCAGGTAGACCAGGTGTAGCGCTCATACAGGTTGGGCGAACGCACTTTGCGGGCAAAGCCAAACTCGATGTCGGTATTGACGTTCGCCGTGTAGCGAGCGAGAGCGGTCATCTCCCAGTTGTTGTCGTTGCGCTCATGGCTACGGGCGTTGAAGGCATTGGCATC
>CAXYZX010000322.1:0-2132 GCA_964293845.1 uncultured Dechloromonas sp. | reverse complement strand
GGCGTCGCCATCGCACTCGGACTTTGGGCCCGTAAAAACAAACTGGCCTGGCTGGATGTCACTGACTTTGTCGTCCCGCTGGTGCCCCTCGGCCTTGCGGCAGGTCGTATTGGTAATTTCATAAACGGTGAGCTCTGGGGCCGTATCGCCGACCCCAGCCTGCCGTGGGCAATGATCTTCCCGCAAGCAGGAGATATGGAGCCACGCCATCCATCGCAGCTTTACCATGTCGGGCTCGAAGGTCTGGCACTTTTTGCCTTGCTTTGGCTGTGGACCGCAACACCCCGCGCGACGGGTGCTGCCTCAGGCATGTTCCTGATCGGCTATGGTGCCTTCCGCTTCTTTACCGAGTTTTTCCGCGAACCGGATGCTGGAATCTTCGGCCAGTCCTACAGCATCAGCATGGGGCAATGGCTATCGTTACCGATGATCGCAGTCGGCATTACCCTGCTCATCATGGCCAGCCGCCAGCGCTCCTGACAAGGCGCTTCCACTGCCCGGCGAAGATCGTATAATTATGAATTACATCGCTCAATCAACGACAGGAATCTAGCCATGCAACGTCCCTTCAAGGTTCTCGGTATCCAGCAAATCGCCATTGGCGGCCCGTCCAAGGAAAAACTTCGTACCCTGTGGGTCGATATGTTTGGCCTCGAAGTGACCAGCACCTTCGTTTCCGAACGAGAGAATGTCGATGAAGATATCTGCGCCATGGGCAGCGGCCCGTTCAAGGTTGAAGTCGATCTGATGCAACCGCTCGATCCAGACAAAAAGCCGGCGGTGCACACCACACCACTCAACCACGTTGGGCTATGGATCGATGATCTGCCGAAAGCCGTTGAATGGCTATCGGCCAATGGTGTGCGTTTTGCGCCAGGCGGCATTCGCAAAGGCGCCGCCGGTTTTGACATCACCTTCCTGCACCCCAAGGGCAATGAGGAATCACCGATCGGCGGCGAAGGCGTCCTGATCGAACTGGTTCAGGCACCGCCGGAAGTGGTCAGCGCGTTCGCCAAACTGGCTGCGCAATAATCCAGAAAAATGGCTGACTTTCCCGAGGAAAACCTTGAGGAAACCAATGCAGCCATGGCCTCAGCCTTGGAAGCCACGGCGGCCATCCTGCCGTGGCTGAGCAAACCCAAACAGGCGCGTTTTCCAGCGGACCTCAACCAACGCTGGGTCATTGCTTGCCAACGATTGCAAAGTACATGGTCGGACCGACATGTAAATGGCGAGCAGGGTGTGCGCTCGGCCATATTTGCGCTTTACAGCCTGACGCTGGAAAGCGCCGACATTGAATGCATGCGCCTCGGTGAAGCATTAGCCAGCGCCACTGACTGCCTTGACCAAGGCCAGCCACCACCTCGCATCATCGCCGCCCTGAGTGCCTGCATTGAATGCCTGAATGATTCCGAGGGACTGGAGCACCCGGCTTTTGCCGAGCGCGTTACGCACTTTGCTGTCCGCCTTGAACGCAGTATTTCGGCGGCCGAGGACATTGGCGAGCGCTCGTCCGTTATAGACCGCCTATTCGTTGCCGAAACTCATGAACGACTGGAACGCATGCATGACGCACTCGCCGCCCTGCCGCCGGATGCCTATGCATTGCTCAACGAAACCGGCGAACTGCTTCAGCACGCCGAACACCTTGCATTGCATGGCATCGCCCACGCCGTACGAAAACTATTGAAAGCCCTGCAACTGGCTGGGAAACACAACAGTCTGGAGAGTGAGGCAATCCGTGCCCACATATTGCTCCAATTGGCGGAACTGGCTCAACTGAATGATGCGGTCGACACCTAAATCGGCCGGAAAATTCCTAGTGCCAGACGCTTTCCATCACCGATTTCGGCAACTTCCGTCGTGATTTCGACGTCCTTGATCGCCCCATCAAAACACTGTATTTCGGTGCGGACAAACGGCGGCAGACTTCCTTCGATCGTGTTTCGAAAAACATTGGCGCCTTCTGCGCTGGGGTGCAATTGGCGCTGATGTTTGCCGACTAGTTGCAGACGTGATGTAGCAAATAGTGCCTCAGCCTTGAGGTTGGCATCGAGAATTACCCCGCTGTCACCGTCAGCGAGCAATAGCGCATCGCGCGAAGAATCAAACACGGCACGCAGGCGCTCATT
>CAXYZX010000321.1:0-2133 GCA_964293845.1 uncultured Dechloromonas sp. | reverse complement strand
GTGCTGGCGAGCAAGGTCGTGGCTTTGCCGTGGTGGCCGATGAAGTGCGAAAATTGGCCGAACGAACAGCACTGTCTACGCAGGAGATTTCAACGACGGTGAGGGCCATTCTCGAAGAGACCAGCGTCGCGGTGAAGCGCATGCAAGTGGTGAGCGCCAGCATGGCTGGCAGCGTTGGTTTGGCGCGTGAAGCTGGTGAGTCGCTGTCACTGATCGATGAACATGCGCGGCAGACAGTTGAGACGGTACAAAGCATTGCCGATAGTACGCGCGAACAAAGTGCCGCCAGCCAGGAAATTGCCCGGCTCGTCGAAAGCATCGCTCAGATGGCCGAAGGCAGCAGCAGTCGTGCGGTCAACAACACCGAGCGGGCGAAAAATTTGCAACGTCTGGCAACAGAGTTGCAGGCACAGTTGTCCCGCTTCACGACGTAAAACGTTAGAATTCGGGCATTCCCAACACGGCGCCTTGCGGGGCGCCGTTTTTAATTGGTGCTATGCCCTACCTAAAACTTGCTGATGCCTGTCTCGCCTACGGCCACGTGCCGCTTCTTGATCACACTGATTTTTTGCTTGACCCGGGTGAGCGTGTTGCGCTGATCGGGCGCAACGGAACCGGGAAATCCTCACTGCTGGCAGCGCTTGCAGCAGGCACCGGACGCGGCAAACTGGATGATGGCGAAGTCTGGGTGCAACCTGGTATTCGTGTTGGCTACGTGCCGCAGGAGCCGCCCTTTGACATGGATGTGACTGTCTTTGAGGCAGTTGTCTCCGGTATGGGCGAAACTTCCAAGTTCCTCGCCGAGTATCACGAAGTTGTTCATCATCTGTCAGAAGGGGCGGGTGATCAGGATGAGTTGTTGGCACGCATGGAAATCTTGCAGCACGAACTTGAAACTCGTGGCGCATGGGCCTATGAGGCACAGGCCGAGAAGGTGATTGACCGCTTCGGCCTCGATCCCGAAGCTAATGTCGGCAGCCTCTCAGGCGGCCAGAAAAAACGTTTGGCTCTGGCTCAGGCGCTGGCCGTGGCGCCTGAAGTGCTACTGCTCGACGAACCAACCAATCACCTGGATATTGCGGCCATTGAATGGTTGGAAAACCTGCTGATTGAAACCGGGACCACGCTGTTTTTCATTACTCACGACCGATCTTTTCTCAACCGTGTATGTACGCGCATCGTTGAACTGGATCGTGGCAAATTGGTCAGCTTCCCCGGTAGTTTTGCCGAGTATCAGCAGCGCAAGGAAGCCTTGCTGCATGAGGAGGGGCTGGCCAATGCGCGTGCTGACAAACTGCTCAAGGAAGAAGAAGTCTGGATTCGCAAAGGTGTTGAAGCTCGGCGTACGCGGGCTGTTTTCCGTGTTCAGCGGCTGGATATCCTGCGTGCCGAAAGGCAGGCGCGGCGCGAGCGTATGGGCAAGGTCAATCTGCAACTTGATTCGGGCGACAAGAGCGGCAAACTGGTCGCCGAACTGGAGCATGTGAACAAATCTTACGGTCAACGCCAGATTGTGCGTGATTTTTCGGCACGTATTCAGCGCGGTGACAAGATCGGACTGATCGGTCCCAATGGCGCCGGGAAAACCACACTACTACGCATGATTCTTGGCGAACTGCAGCCCGATGACGGGATTGTTCGCATGGGGACCAAAATTGATGTGGCGTATTTTGATCAGTTTCGCACCCAGCTCAACCCGGATTCGACACTGATTGATGTCATTTCGCCAGGTTCGGATTTCGTTGAAATTGGTGGCGCACGCAAGCATGTGATCGGCTATCTGGAAGATTTTTTGTTCGCGCCGGAGCGTTCGCGTTCACCGGTCAGCTCCTTGTCCGGTGGCGAGCGCAATCGCCTCCTGCTGGCCCGTTTGTTTGCCAAGCCGGCAAATGTGCTGGTGCTCGATGAGCCAACCAACGACCTCGATATCGAAACCCTGGAGTTGCTCGAAGAACTGCTGGCCAACTACGATGGCACCCTGTTTCTGGTCAGCCACGACCGGACTTTTCTCGACAATGTCGTCACCCAGACCATTGCTTCTGAAGGTAACGGCGGCTGGCGCGAATATGCCGGTGGTTACAGCGATTGGGCCAATTACAAGGCCAGTGTTCAGAAGGAAGAGGCGGCTCGCCA
>CAXYZX010000320.1:0-2137 GCA_964293845.1 uncultured Dechloromonas sp. | reverse complement strand
TAAGTGGCGTTGGCCTGCTCGCCTGGTTCGAATGGCGCAAACTGCACCGCGTTCGCCAGGCCTATGAGATGGCCATGCTGGCGGCGCATGATGGTTTCTGGGAATGGAACCCGATCTCCAAGGAACTGCGCACCGGCACCCGCTTGCTTGAAATTCTTGGCTACCACGAGGATTTTCTGCCTGACACCCATGCCTGGCTGAAGCTGGTTCATCCCGATGACGTTACTCGCTACAACCATGCCGTTTCCGAGCATCTCAAGGGCCACACCGAGCACTTCTACTGCGAGTACCGAGTCCGGGCCAGTAACGGCAGTCACATCTGGATTGCCTCCCGCGGCATGGCCGTTCGCGACCGGCACGGCCGTGCCTACCAGATGGTGGGCTCAGTCACTGACATTACCGAGCGCCGCGACCATCAGGAAACCATGGAGTTTTTGGCTCAGCACGATGAGTTGACCGGGCTACCCAACCGTTTTTTGCTGGCTGAAAAGCTGGCCCAGCACATCGAGCAAGCCGGAAAAACGCAGCAGCGGCTGGCTGTTTTTTTCATCGATCTGGACCGCTTCAAGAACATCAACGACACACTCGGCCATCGTGCCGGCGACCAGTTGCTGCAAAGCGTTGCGCAACGCCTGGGAAGCAATCTGGCCAACGGATGCAGTTTGTTCCGCCAGGGCGGCGATGAGTTCATCGTGCTGATGGCTGGCGTCACTGATTTGTCGAGTGCGATAGCGGCGGCCGGGCAACTCCGCGAATCAATTACCACCCCACTTTCCGGCTTGGGTGCTGATTTTTTCACCAGTGCGAGTATCGGCATCAGCCTTTATCCCGATGATGCCACGGACGGCGAAACACTGCTGCGCAACGCCGATACGGCGATGTACGACGCCAAGGCAGCGGGCGGCAATGCCGTTCGCACCCATACACCGCAAATGAACCAGCGTCTGCAAGCGCGGGTAACCCTGGAAACCCGTTTGCGTTCGGCTATCCAGCAGAACGAACTGGCCCTTTATTTTCAACCACAGGTAGACGCTCTCAGTGGCCGACTGACCGGTGTCGAGGCTTTGCTCCGCTGGCATCATGACGGCCGTTTCATACCTCCGGATCAGTTTATTCCGGTGGCTGAAGACACCGGGCAAATCATTGCCATTGGCGACTGGGTGATCGACCGCGCCATTGCTCAGATTGTCGAATGGCGCAAACAATACGGTGACATTCCGCCGATTGCGATCAACCTCTCGCCCCGCCAGTTCTGGCGCCCTGCCCTGTCACGCAAAATCCTCGACAAGCTGCGGGCATCCGGCTTGCCGACTTCGGTGCTGGAAGTGGAAGTCACCGAATCGGTTCTGCTACAAGCCGAAAGTGGCAGCCTTGAGGAGCTGGAAATTTTTCGCGATTCAGGCATCGGCATTGCCCTTGATGATTTCGGCACCGGCTATTCATCACTTTCTTACCTGCGCCGCCTGCCGATCTGCATTCTCAAGATAGATCGCTCTTTTATCATCGATCTCACCTCACCCGAGGAAAGCCAACGCAGCCAGGCATTGGTGCGCGCCATCATCGTCATGGCTCACAACCTGTCGCTGAAGATCATTGCCGAAGGCGTAGAAACACAGGAACAACTGGAATGCCTGCGCACGTTGGGCTGTGACATCATTCAGGGCTACCTGATCAGCCAGCCAATACCAGCCAAAGAATTTGCAGCCAAATTCCTCGTCGACCGCAACAATCAATAATCCACCAATAAAAATGGCGACCCTCAGGCCGCCATTTTTTGCACCAAGCCCCGAAGGGCTGGCAGAAATTACAAACCGCGAACTGCGCGCTTGCGCTCGATTTCGGTCAGGTAACGCTTGCGGATACGGATCGACTTCGGTGTCAGTTCAACCAGCTCGTCTTCAGCAATGAACTCGACGGCGGCTTCCAAGCTCAGCTGAACGGCCGGCACCAGACGCACGGCTTCGTCAGTACCGGAAGCACGAACGTTGGTCAGCTGCTTGCCCTTGATCGGGTTGACCACGAGATCGTTCTCACGGCTGTGGATACCGATGATCATGCCTTCGTACAGCTTGTCACCCGGCACCACGAACATGCGGCCGCGATCCTGCAGCTTCCACAGCGCGTAGGCAACGGCTTC
>CAXYZX010000319.1:0-2161 GCA_964293845.1 uncultured Dechloromonas sp. | reverse complement strand
TATCCGTACAGCGAATTTTCCATCGTCGCCAGCCCGCTGCCCACCGGCTTTGGCATGCCGACGCTTACCTATCTCGGGGCCGAGGTTTTGCGCCTACCCTTCATCCGCAAAACCTCGCTCGGCCATGAAATTTTGCACAACTGGTGGGGTAACGGGGTTTATGTCGATTACGAGCGCGGCAACTGGTCGGAAGGCCTGACCACCTTCATGGCCGACTACGCTTACAAGGAAGACGAATCGGCCACTGCCGCCAGCGAAATGCGCCTCGCCTGGCTGCGCGATGCCGCCGTTTTTGCCGGCGAAAAATCGGGCTCATTGCGCGACTTTCGCTCACGCGCCAACGCTGCCGGTGCCAACGTCGGCTACGGAAAATCAGCGATGCTCTTCGTCATGCTGCGTGATCGGCTGGGCAAAAAGGCATTTGACCAGGGCATCCGCAATTTCTGGACCGCACAGCGTTTCAAAGTCACTAGTTGGGACGACTTGCAGACTGCCTTTGAAAGCGCCTCGGGCGAAAAGCTTGGCAGCTTCTTCGCCCCCTGGCTCGATCAGCAAGCCTTGCCTGATGTCGTCATTACCCACGCCAAGAGCAGTCGCAGCGGCAAGCAATACCAACTCAATATCACCTTCGGCAAGCAAGACGCTAACCTGCCCTTGCGCCTGCCGCTTGAAATCAGGGGCGCTGGCAAACACGAAACGCACTGGATAGACCTCGCGGCAGCACGCAACACCGCCACACTCAAGCTCGCCTTTAAACCACAAACCCTGCGCCTCGACCCCGAAATGCGCGTTTGGCGCCGCCTTCCAGCCAGCCAGCTGCCGCCGATCCTGCGCCAGTGGATGGCCGCCAGTGCACCACAACTGGTCAATGTCGCCCGTGCAGCGGAGGCAAATGTTGCGGTCAACGCGCTTGCGGAGCGAATTTTTGAGATCAAACCCAAGCTGCTTACGCCCGACCAACTCACCGCTGCACTCAACAGCAAAGCCCCCGTTTTGCTCGCCGGCACCCATGCCGAGATTGATCAGGCCCTGGCCAGCGCCGGCCTGCCAGCCCGACCGGCCAACCTTGCGGGACAAGGCTCAGCCCAAGTCTGGACAGTGCCTGGTAAAACCTTCCAGCTGGCCATCATCTCCGGCCAGAATGCGGCGGCGCTCAACGCCCTGCAACGCGGCCTGCCCCACTACGGCGGACAAAGCTGGCTGATTTTTGAACAGGGGCGCGCCATCAATAAAGGCATCTGGCCGGCCAGCATCCCTGAAGTAGCCATAGCCAGCGGCGCCCCCAAGGACAAAAAATGAAACGACGCCCAAGACTCACCACCCTGCTTCTTGGCCTGTTTATTGGTCCACTTTCGATGGGAACCCTGATGGCTACTGAAGAACCCAAATTTGAATCACTGCGCAAGGAAGATAACGTTGAAATCCGCCGCTATGTACCCGTGATTGTTGCTGAAACCACCGTCGACGGCGATATGGACAGCGCCTCCAGCCGTGGCTTCCAGCTCATTGCCGGCTATATCTTTGGCAATAATGAACGGATCGCGATGACAGCACCCGTGGTCGCCGAAGCGCAAAGCAGCGCCGAGAAAATTGCCATGACCGCACCGGTCAGCATCGAGCCGCAAAATGCCGAAGGCAGCAAAATGGCCGGCGCCCAACGCTGGCGCATCCACTTCGTGATGCCCAGCCAATACACCCTCGCCACCCTGCCCAATCCGCTCAACCCGCAAGTCCAACTGCGCGAGATTCCCGCCAAGACTTTTGCCACCTTGACCTATTCAGGCATCAACACTGAAAGCACGGTGCAGGAAAAAACCGACCAGCTTCTCGACTGGCTCAAGACACAACAAATCGAAACCATCGGCAAACCCCAACTCGCCCGCTACAACCCGCCCTGGACGCTACCGTTTTTGCGCCGCAACGAGATATTGCAAGAGATCAAAGGGAATTAGGCTCGCCTGGTGGTAGACCTCAATCAGAACTTGAAGCGCAGGCCAGCACCGACGCGGGTAAATTCGGCATCGAAAAAGTCGATATCAGAATTTGATTTGCCATAGGACGCACTAATGTAAGCGCCGAGCCATGGTGTGCCGAACAGCCCCTGACGCAGATAGTTAACGCCCAGCGCATAGTCGTTGCTGTCAGCCTTGCGGTTGCCGAA
>CAXYZX010000318.1:0-2179 GCA_964293845.1 uncultured Dechloromonas sp. | reverse complement strand
TGCAGGCCTTCCACCGCCTCGAAATGGTCTATCAGGATCTGAAGCCGGACAACATCATGATCGACAGCACCGGCACGGTGAAGATCATTGATTTTGGCGCTACGCGGGTCGCCGGTGTCATGGAAATTGCCACGCCCATCGAACAGATCAACCTGCTCGGCTCAGCCGCCTATGCTGCACCAGAATACTTCCTTGGCGAAAACGGCTCGTCACGCTCCGACATCTTCTCCCTCGGCGTCATCGCCTACCAGATGCTCTCCGGCAAGCTGCCCTACGGCGTCGAAGTCGCCAAATCGCGGACCAAGGCGGCACAACGCAAGCTCGCCTATCAAACCGTTCTTAACGAAGAGCGCGAAATCCCCGCCTGGATCGACGATGCCATCCGTAAAGCCGTCGAACCCGATCCCTTCGAGCGTTATGAGGTGCTGTCTGAATTCGTCTACGACCTGCATCACCCGAACAACGAATTCCTGAACAAGACCCGTCCGCCACTAATCGAGCGCAACCCGGTGATTTTCTGGAAGAGCGTGTCTTTTGTCTTGCTGATGCTGCTGATGGTGCTGGGGGCGTTTCACTTTCGCTGATCGGGAAGCCGGATAGTCAGAAAAAGGAATGTTGCGGTCGACCGGGTAAAAGGGCCAAAAAATGGTGCCGGTCTTGCCCGCGCGTTTTTATTCAAGTTCGTGCCAAATGCAAATCAGCCTCAGTTGCTGACTCCATCCCAAAAATGCTGCACCGCAATAGCGTGGGGCGCCTCATTTTGGTGCGATCCGTTACCGGCGGTTTGTCCATAACCACAATAAATCAGGGGTTTATTGCCCTGGCACGCCACTTGCGAAGTAAAGCCATCACAGCGAATTTTCCGCCAACGAGGGTGGGCTGATGGCGATGAAGCCATGCGCTGAAACAAGCAATCCCTCAACGACCATTGTTACGGTCAATACGGAGAACATACTCAAAATGGACAAAAAATCATTCCTGCAGGCCGGCCATACGCCGACGCTATTGGCAGCCTTCCTTTATTTCGATCTCGCCTTCATGGTCTGGGTGCTGCTTGGTCCGCTCGGTATCGGTATCGCCAAGGATCTCGGTCTCTCCCACGCCGAAAAGGGCATGATGGTCGCCACGCCGGTACTGGCTGGCGCGCTGCTGCGCATCATCATGGGCATTCTGGTCGACCGTTTGTCACCGAAAAAAGCGGCCATCATCGGTCAGGTCATCGTCATCGCAGCAATGGCTTACGCTTGGCAGGTGGGTGTCCATTCCTACGCTGAAGTGCTGATCCTCGGCCTCTTCCTCGGCGTTGCTGGTGCTTCCTTCGCTGCGGCGCTGCCACTGGCCTCGCGCTGGTATCCAGCCGAGCATCAGGGCACGGCGATGGGCATTGCCGGTGCCGGCAACTCCGGTACCGCGCTCGCTGCCTTGTTTGCCCCGGGCCTGGCGGCCGCCTTTGGCTGGGTCAATGTTTTCGGTATCGTGCTGATTCCGCTGACCATTGTGCTGATCGCCTTCATCTTCATGGCCAAGGATGCGCCGGATGCGCCGCCGCCGAAAACCTTCGCCGAATACCTCAAGGTGCTCAAGGACAAGGATGCCTGGTGGTTCATGTTCTTCTACTCGGTGACTTTCGGCGGTTTTGTTGGCCTGGCTTCCTCGCTGGTCATCTACTTCAACACTCAGTACGGTCTTGATCCAAAGATGGCCGGCTTCTTCACCGCTGGCTGCGTCTTCGCCGGTTCGCTGGTGCGGCCGATTGGCGGCAATGTGGCTGACCGTATCGGTGGCGTCAAATCGCTGTCGGTGATGTATGTCTTTGCCGCCATCTTCCTTGCCATCGTCAGCTTTGGCCTGCCGGAAGCCTGGATGGCGCTGGCTGCCTTCGTCGGCGCCATGCTCGCCCTCGGTATGGGTAACGGTGCCGTGTTCCAGTTGGTGCCGCAGCGCTTCCGCAAGGAAATTGGCGTCATGACTGGCCTGGTCGGCATGGCCGGTGGTGTCGGTGGTTTCTACCTGGCATCCAGTCTCGGTTACTCCAAGCAATTGACTGGCAGCTATCAGGCCGGCTTCCTGATCTTCGCCGCGCTTGCGGTGCTGGCTCTGGTTGGCCTGACCGGCGTCAAGACCCGCTGGCGCACCACCTGGGGTGCCAGTCACCTGACGGCCGCCAAGATCTGATTTA
>CAXYZX010000317.1:0-2181 GCA_964293845.1 uncultured Dechloromonas sp. | reverse complement strand
TGCAGTGGCAGCTTGGTGTAAGCAGTCTGGAGATTGATCCACTGCTTTGTCACGAAGGCGAGCAGCTCGCGGCGCGGGCACGGGTTCCACAAAACTTCATCTGTCAGGACGCGTTGACCGCAACAAATAGCTTATCGCCCAATCAGCATGCCGTTGCGCTACATGCCTGCGGCAATTTGCACCGCACCCTGATTCGCGATGGCGCCGAAGCCGGCGTGGCGCGCTTTGATGTGGCCCCTTGTTGCTATCATCGTGGGGTTACGGATTACTACCATTCGCTTTCCGGCGTACTCCAAACCAGGCTGACGCGTGACGATACGCGATTGGCGGTAACCGAAACAGTGACCGCTTCACCGCGCCTGAGAAGGCAGCGCGACAAGGAAATGGCTTGGAAGCTGGGGTTTGATACGCTGCGCCGGGCGCTGACTGGCGAGGCCAATTACCGTAGTTTCAAACCAGTGCCGGCCGCCTGGTTTCGTGATGACTTTATGGGTTTTGCGCGACAGATGGCGCAACGGGAAGGATTGGCAATCTCTTCCCAAACTGCGCTGGCCGAGTTTGAGCAAGCCGGCTGGCGGCGCCAGCGTGAAGTCATGCGCCTTTCCATTGTTCGCCATGCCTTTCGCCGCTCACTGGAGGTCTGGCTGGTGCTTGATCTGGCGATTTTTCTTGAAGGGCAGGGCTACGACGTGCAACTGGGCAGTTTTTGTGCGCGCCAACTGACGCCGCGCAACCTGCTTATTTCAGCGCAACGCGCTTAGCCAGATAAGCAGTCAGTTCTGCCGGGTGCTCGATAACCAGGTCGGCACCCCAGGTTTCCAGCGGGCCGCTGTCGCCAAGGTAGCCGTAGGCGGCGGCAACTGTCAGGCAGCCGGCATTGCGGCCAGCCTGAATATCGCGCAGGTCATCGCCAACATACAGCGTACGGCTGGGTGAGCAGCGCAACAGTTTGCAAGCATGGAGAACGGGCAGGGCAGAGGGTTTGGCTTCGGCGGTCGTGTCACCGCTGACGACGCAGCGCGTACGCGGTGAGAGCGATAGCATTTCGACCAGCGGATCGGTAAAACGCATGCGCTTGTTGGTGACGATGCCCCAGCGCAGCCCCATATTTTCCAGTGCATCAAGTAGTTCGGCAATGCCATCAAACAGTTGGCTTTCGTCGCACAAACGACTGGCATAGATGTCGAGAAAACGGTTGGCAAGGCGTCCGTAATCGGCGTGGCTATTACTGATGCCAAAACCGGCCCAAAGCATGCCGCGCACGCCCTGCGAGACATAGGGGCGCAGGGCGGCTAGCGGTTGTTGCGGTCGACCTTCTTCGGCAAGCAAAAAATTGATTGTGCCACCGAGGTCCGGGGCGGTGTCAGCCAGCGTCCCGTCAAGGTCAAAGAGGACCGCTTCAAGCATCACGCGTGGTGCGCATCAGGTAATTGACGCTGGTATCGTTGCCCAGTGAATACTGCTTGTTCAGTGGGTTGTAGCTCATGCCGATGACTTCTGCAGGTTCCAGTCTTGCCATCTTGGCCCAGCGTGCCAGTTCTGAGGGCTTGATGAATTTGGCGTAATCGTGCGTTCCTTTGGGCAGCATCTGCAGCAGGTATTCGGCACCGATAACGGCAAACAGGTAAGACTTGGGATTGCGGTTCAGGGTCGAGAAGAAAACCTGGCCACCGGGTTTGACCAGTCGCGCGCACGAGGCAATGATGCTGCTCGGGTCCGGGACGTGCTCCAGCATTTCCAGGCAGGTCACGGCGTCAAAGGCCTCTGGCATTTCGTCGGCCAGTGCTTCCACCGAAATCTTTCGATAATCCACTTTCTGTCCGGTTTCAAGCAGATGCAGTTTGGCAACGCTCAATGGCTTTTCGGAAAGATCAATACCGGTGACTTCGGCGCCGCGCAAGGCCATGCCTTCGGAGAGCAGGCCACCGCCGCAACCGACATCCAGTATGCGTTTGCCCGCCAGGCCGAGAAGATGTTTGTCGATCCAGTCTAGGCGTAGTGGGTTGATGTCGTGCAGCGGTTTGAATTCGCTATTCGGATCCCACCAGCGATGGGCGAGATCTCCAAATTTTTCCAGTTCAGCGGGGTCGGCGTTAAGCATGGTCATCACACAATTCGAGGAAAAGAAAAAGCCCCGCAGTGCGGGGCTTTTCGTTGAAGCGTCGGCGGATTACTTGGTGC
>CAXYZX010000316.1:0-2224 GCA_964293845.1 uncultured Dechloromonas sp. | reverse complement strand
GATGAAATTGGGCGCTATTACGGCGTTGACCGCAACAAATTGCCGGTGATCTACAACGGCGTCGATACCGCGGTGTTTCACCCGGCGCTGGCCGATGAATTTCGCGAAGTGACGCGGGCGCAAGCTGGCATTCCGGCAACGGCGCCGGTCTTGCTCTTTGTCGGCAGCGGTTTCGAGCGCAAGGGGGTGCCGCAGCTATTGCGTGCCTTTGCCGGAATGCAAAACTCGGCCACACATCTGGTCATCGTTGGCGCTGATCGAAAACTCAAGGCCATGCAGGCGCTGGCGGTGCAGCTTGGGATCGCCGGGCGTACGCATTTCACTGGCCCGCTGAAGGAAGTTCGTCCGTGGTACGGGGCTGCCGACGGTTTCGTGCTGCCGACACTCTACGATCCGTGCCCGAATGCGGCGCTGGAGGCGCTGGCTTGTGGCTTGCCGATTGTCACCTCGACCACTTGCGGCGCCCAGGAGTGGGTGCGGGCGGGCGAAAATGGCTGGGTGGTCGATGCGGTCAATCAGGGCGAATTGACTGGCAGACTGGATGACCTCGCCGCCCTCGCCGGTAATGCCGTTGCCCGCCGTGCCGCCCGCGAATGCGCCGAACCGTTGACGCTGCCGGCGATGGCGGACCGCTTGCTCGCCCTCTACCGTTCGCTCAGCGGTCATTAAGGTGGCAGGTATAATCCCGGGCTTCACTTTTTGTTTCAAGGATACCAATGGCCAGTGACATGACCAGCCGCGAGTTGTACGCCCGGTTGTTAACCTATGTCCGTCCCTACTGGAAGGTGTTCGCCATTGCCTTGCTGGCGATGGCCCTGTCGTCGCTGGCCGAACCGGTTTTTCCGGCGATGATGAAGTTTTTGCTCGACGATGGATTTTCCAAGTCGAGCGGCTGGGATTGGCTGCTTTATCCGATGGCGGTGATGGGCATTTTCCTCGCCCGCGCCATTTTTGGTTTTGTTGGTGACTATGCGATGAGCTGGGTCTCCAACAACGTCATCGCCGAACTGCGCGAGGCCATGTTCGCCCGCATGGTGCGCCTGCCAACCCGTTATTACAGCGACAACCTGTCGGGGCGCATGATGTCGCGTATTGCCTACGACGTGACCGGGGTGGCTGGTGCGGCAACCAATGCGCTGTCGTCGCTGGTCAAGGATACCTTGTCCATCGTTGGCCTTATGGCCTGGCTGCTTTATCTGAACTGGAAGCTGACCCTGATCACCCTCAGTGTCGTGCCCTTTATTGCCTTTGTCGTCCGCTTTTTCAGCAAGCGCTTGCGCAGCGTTGCCAAGGGACAGCAGGAGTCGATGGGCAAGATTACTCAGGTACTGCAGGAAACCATTGAAGGCCACAAGGTAGTCAAGATTTTTGGTGGGCAGAGCTACGAGGAAGAGCGCTTCCACAAGTCGGTACGCGAGCAGCGCCGCTTTGCCATGCGCTCGACCATGGCGACTGCCGCACAAAGCCCGATTGTTCAGTTTTTTGCTGCGCTGGGTGTCGCCATCATCATGGGCGTGGCGCTCAAGCAGGCGGCCAATGACCAGACGACGGTCGGCAGTTTTGTATCCTTCATCACTGCCATGTTGATGGTGATGGCTCCGCTGCGCCGGATTACCGATGTCAATGCACCGATCCAGCGTGGCCTGGCAGCGGCGGAAAGCGTTTTTTCGCTGATCGATGAAGATACCGAAGCCGACAACGGCAAGGAAACGCTGGGCCGTGCGCAAGGCTTGGTCGAATTCGACAACGTCACCTTTACTTACCCCGGCGCCGATCGCCCGGCGCTCAATGCGGTTTCGCTGACCCTGCGCCCCGGTGAATGCGTGGCGCTGGTCGGCCCCTCCGGTAGCGGCAAGACAACCGCTGCCAACCTGTTGCCGCGTTTTTACCAGGTCGATGGCGGGGAAATCCGCGTTGATGGCCATGCCCTGCAAAATATCCGCCTCGATAGCCTGCGCGACAACATCGCGCTGGTCAGTCAGGATGTTGTGCTGTTCAACGACACGCTGGGCGCCAACATCGCCTACGGCGGCAAGCGTCAGGCGACTCTGGAAGAAATCCGTGCCGCCGCCAAGGCTGCGCATGCGCTGGAATTCATCGATGCCCTGCCGGATGGTCTGGATACGATGATCGGCGAAAACGGCGTCAAGCTCTCCGGCGGTCAGCGCCAGCGTCTGGCGATTGCCCGTGCGCTGCTCAAGGATGCGCCGATCCTGATCCTCGA
>CAXYZX010000315.1:0-2227 GCA_964293845.1 uncultured Dechloromonas sp. | reverse complement strand
CTTCAGTTTCGCTTTCGACGCCGATACGCCCGCCCATCATGTCGGTCAGGCGTTTGCAGATGGCCAGGCCGAGGCCGGTGCCACCATAGCGCCGGCGACTTGAGGGATCGGCCTGGTTAAAGGGTTTGAACAGGCTGGTTTTCTGTTCCGGGGCAATGCCTATGCCCTGGTCGCGTACCGCGCAGCGCAATTGTGTGGTGCTGTCGGGGGCTGTCGGACTGAGAGAGAGCTCAATGCTGATCTCACCTGCGTGGGTGAATTTGATGGCATTGGACAAAAAGTTGGTGATGATTTGTGCAATGCGTACCGGGTCACCGCGCAGCAGGCTTGGAACGGGAGTCGTTTCGACAATGCGCAGGCGCAAGCCCTTTTGTTCAGCACGCGGGGCATTGGCGGCGACGGCATGTTGCACAACGTGCTGAAGGTCGAAATCAAGCGGTTCCAGCGCCAGCTGTTCTGATTCGATACTCGATATGTCGAGCAGGTCATTGATGACTGAGAGCAATTGCTGGGTGGCATTGCGCACCTGTTGCAGCTTGCCGCGCTGCGCCGGGTCGGTGCTTTGCTCATGGAGTACCCAGGTCAGGCCGACGATGGCGTTCATTGGGGTACGGATTTCATGCGACATGTTGGCGATGAAGGCACTCTTTGCCCGGTTGGCTGTTTCAGCTGCCAGGCGCGCCTGCTCCAGTGCCTGGGTACGCTCATTGACCAGGGTTTCCAGATTGTCGCGGTGTTCTTTCAGTTCGTGGTTCATCTCGAGCAGCGTGCGGTTTTGCTCAGTCATCAGTGCGTAGAGATCGATCAGTGCCTGGGTCAGTGAGTCGTGGCTAGGGTCGTGATTTGCGCCACCGGCATTGTCATAGGCCGCGGCCGGGGTGGCACCCGCTTCGATGGCGCGGATCTGGCGGGCCAGTGCCTGATCTTCACCAAGAATGTGAAAAACCAGCCAGTTGGCGAGAAAGCTGAGCAGGGAGCCACCGGTCAGTGTGTCTCCACGCTGGTATAGCGTACGCATGGCGCTGACCGAGTCGGCAAATTCCTTGTGGGCACTGAAATGGCTCTCTGTGTGCCGGGGATCAATGACATATTTCCGGATCAGATCGCCTTCGGTCCGGAAGTGGAATACCGCGTAGTCAGTCAGTTGGTTGAGCAGTTTGTCGGCATGTGCCGGGTAGTGCTTGTAAGCCCGCGCCAGAATGGGGGCGCTGTCGTTGATCATTTTGACCAAGCCGAGGTGCTGGCTGTCGATAATCTCTATGCCGGTGACAAAATGCTTGTTCCAGTTCATCAAGGCCATCTTGCTTACTCCGGGCGAAATTCAGGGCGGGTCGCGAGCACTCGTTGCAGAAGCTCAAGCGCACCGGGGAAGTCGTAATTGTCGATCAGGCGTTCAAAGTCGGCGAAATCACCAGCCAGGGCGGCAGTCAGCAAATCGATTTCGCGACGCACAAGGTCGCCGGTGCGCATATCGTCTTCCGCGAGAAAAGTCAGCAGGCGGCCGAAGAGATCGCGCGCCGCGCTGGCATCGCAGGTGTCCGGTGCATTTTTGTCTGTGCTCCCCAATGCCCTTTGCAGGGCATTGCTCAACTCACGCTCTACGGTTTCGAGTTGGAGCAGCAGCGGCGTTGTTATATTGGCAGGGGCATTTTCGCGCAGCGCAGCTTCTAGTTTGGCCGCTGCCGTCCGCAGGCTTTCCAAGCCAAGCGAACCGGCTGCACCTTTGAGTGAATGGGCTTGGCGCTGGGCTGTCGGATGGTCGCTGTTGCTGATGCTGTTTTGTACTTCAGCCATGGTGTCGGCGCTGTGTTTGATGAATTTATCCAGCAGGTTGAGGTATTTGTCGGCTTTGCCGCGCATTGCAGCCATGCCTGTTTTGATATCGAGGCCGGGAATCTGCGCCAGATTTCTAACAATTGCATCGATATCGGGCGTTGGGCTGCCCAAAGTGAATTCTGTGTCGGACATGGGCGCCTTGTTGGGTGCGGGCGGGTTGTGCGGCAAGTGCTTGAGGAGGGCTGCATAAAGCACTTTAGGACTGACCGGCTTGGCAATATGGCCATTCATGCCGGCCTGCAGACAGGCATCGCGGTCTTCACCAAAGGCGTTGGCAGTCATCGCCAGGATCGGTGTCAGGGCATGGCCGGGCAGCAGGCGAATCCGGCGCGTCGCCTCCAGGCCATCCATGACCGGCATCTGCATGTCCATCAGGATCAGGTCAAAGTGC
>CAXYZX010000314.1:0-2231 GCA_964293845.1 uncultured Dechloromonas sp. | reverse complement strand
GCGACGATGAACATCAATGGTGGTCTGTACTACCAGTAAAATGATGTGTGCATAACCGGCTAAAGTGATACGCCAATTCACGCATCATTGAGACGACATTTGTTAGGGCTTGTATTCGTTACAGGGTATTTGTACATGCACCCCTCCTGCAAGGTGCATGCTGAAACGTTTGGCTCGGAGAACATAAGTTCTCCGAGTTTTTTTGATGACTCATTAACCTAATGATGGAGAATCTCTATGGCGCACCACAGTGTTGCAGAAGAGGCTCGGCGTGCGCTGGAAGCGCGCCTGCTCGATGGGTCATGGACGGCGGGAACGCGCCTGCCTGCGGAGCGCAAACTGGCCGAAATACTGGGTGTATCCAGAAACTCGCTACGTGAGGCGATTTTTTGCCTCAAGGCGCGTGGCCTGCTGTTCAGTCGCCAAGGCAGCGGCGTATTTGTCTCCAACCTCCTACAGGCGACTAGCATTTCGCCGTGGCAGCAATTACTGGCTGATCATCCGGATTTACGCTGGGACACGCTTGAATTTCGCCGCGAGATGGAAGGCGCTACCGCGTATTTCGCCGCACTGCGCGCAAACCAAAGCGATCTGGAGAAGATTGACGCCACTATAGAGCGCATGCTTATGGCTTACGAAAATCGTGACAGAAAAGCACAACATCAGGCCGACGCGGATTTCCACGAATCCATTTCTCATGCCTCACACAACACGATGTTTCTTTACCTGCACACAGGCATTGTGCGCCTGTTGCGTGAGCACATTAGTCTCAATGTGACGGACCTGGAGGACCCAACATTGGTCGTGACGAATCAGTTGAAGGAACAGCACCTGCGTATTTGGGATGCTATCCGTCAACGCCAGCCTGACACGGCAAGGCTGCTTATGCTCGATCACATCGACTTTACCCGATCAGAACTTGCCAAGCGTTGCGACTGAGTACCAAGCATGGATCGTACGTATCGTTTCCCTTCGTGGCAGCCCGGGAGCAGAACGGCATCCTTCACGGGTGTCAGGCAGAGCGCCTGTTCATGTGCTTGGCTTGCCAAATTTCGAAGAACGGGAAGCGTACTTAGCGGGCTGTTGAAATTCACCCCCGACGCCTTCGGCGCGGATGCGACGGCGTCGGAGATACGCGGAACGTAAACCTTGTTTTGCGGCATTTATCAACAGGCCGGATTGGTAAGACCACTGGATTTTAATCACCAAACCGGAAAGCTGAAAGCTAAGGATAAACCCTAATTGTATTTACTAAGTCACAGTTTTATCATGAATTTCTGTAATCTATTGATTTTGGTAAGACCACTTAACCACTGGAGACAATATGAGCGAACAGGCAAAAACCAGCCGGCGCCCCGCAGATATTTATTTCTTCGCCACCTGCGTGGTCGATCAGTTCTTCCCGGGGGCCGGCCTCGATGCCATCACCCTGCTTGAACGCGAAGGCATCCGTGTTCACTTTCCGGAAGAACAGACCTGCTGCGGTCAACCGGCTTATACGAGCGGTTTCTCAGATGAGGCGCGCAAGGTCGCCGCACTTCAGTTGACGCTTTTCCCGAATGACTGGCCGGTGGTGGTGCCATCTGGTTCCTGCGCCGGGATGATGAAGCACCACTACCCCACCCTGTTCGAGGCCGACCCGGTACGCAAGAAGCTGGCCGAAAGCTTGTCGGCGCGGGTATACGAACTCACTGACTTCCTCGTCAATGTCCTCGATTGGCAGCCGGAAGACAAGGGCAGCGATTGCACCGTCGTCTTGCATACATCCTGCTCGGCCCGCCGCGAAATGGGCGTTCATCTGACCGGACGCAAGCTGCTGGGTGGCCTGAACAAAGTAAGCGTTGCGCAGCAAGACCACGAATCGGAATGCTGTGGTTTTGGCGGGATTTTCTCGATCAAGCAGCCGGAAATTTCTGGCGCCATGGTCGAAGACAAGCTCAAGTCGCTCAAGGCCACTGGCGCCGAACGTGTCGTCAGCGCCGACTGCGGCTGCCTGATGAACATCCTCGGCCACGCTGCCTGGAAGGATCAGCAGGAGGGCCGCAAGACACCCAGCCTGCCCGGTGAACACATCGCCAGCTTCCTGTTACGGAGGACTGCCAAATGAGCGCCCGTGATCGTATCCTCGCCAAGCTGAACGCAGCCCCCGTTCTGCCCAAAGCCGAACCCGATGTCGCCAGCTGGTATGAAACCCATCGCAGCCAGGAAAGCGCCGTCGACAAGGCGAGCCG
>CAXYZX010000313.1:0-2235 GCA_964293845.1 uncultured Dechloromonas sp. | reverse complement strand
CAATGCGCCGCGATCTGCCCGATCGAAATGGCCATCGTCGATGAACTGGGCGCCTTCCTGAATCCGCCGGGTTCGCTGACCGGCATCCCGATCGAAAAGCTCAAGCAGTTCGGCATGTGGAAAGAAGCGGCGTGAAGCAAGGCAACCCCTCCCAACCTCCCCTTTTCAGGGGAGGGGCGTCAATCCCCACCCCTGAAAAGGGGGGCCGGGGGGGTTGGGCTTGGCCCGCTTTTAATCTCACCCAAGGAATCAACTAATGGCTGTCGTCACGTTCTACGAAAAACCCGGCTGCAAAGGCAATCTTCGCCAGAAGACCTTGCTCGCAGCTGCCGGCCATACCGTCCAGGCTAAAAACCTGAAAACCGAAGCATGGACGACAGAACGGCTACTGGCTTTTCTCGGCAAGCTACCGGTCAGTTCGTGGTTCAACCCGTCAGCGCCGGCGGTGAAATCCGGCGAAATCGTCCCGGAAAACATCAGTTTCGAGCATGCGCTGCGTCTGTTGCTGGAAAACCCGCTGCTGATTCGCCGTCCCTTGATGGAAATTGGCGAGGAAAGACAGGTCGGTTTCGACATTGTTGCGGTCGACGCCTGGATAGGCCTGAAAAATGTCGATCTGCCGGAAGGCAATATCGAAGCCTGCGTACATGGTCCCGAGGGGCATGGCAGTTGTGGGAGTCATGCGCACGAGGAAGAGGCCGGCCATGGCCGCTGCGGCACTCACTGATCGCGCCGTAGAAATTGCACCTGGCGTCCACTGGGTGGGCGCCCTCGACCCGCATCTGCGGAGTTTTGACATCATCCTCAAAACCGCCAACGGCACCACTTACAACTCGTATGTGGTCCGCGGCGAAAACGGCGTGGCGATCATCGATACGGTGAAGGAAAACTTCGCCGACGACTTCTTCCGTCGTCTTGAATCGGTGGCCAAGTACGAAGAAATCACCACCATCGTTCTCAACCATCTCGAGCCGGACCACAGCGGCGCGCTGCCCGAATTGCTCAAGCGCGCACCGCAAGCACGGGTCTATCTGTCGAGCCGCGCCCAGATGATGCTGAAGGCGCTGTTGAAACCATCTGGCGAAAAGCCGCCTGAATACACCCCGGTCACCACCGACGACACCGTCGACCTCGGTGGCCGCACCCTGCGTTTCCTGCACACGCCTTACCTGCACTGGCCGGACACGCAATGCACCTATCTTGAAGAAGACGGCATCCTGTTCACCGGTGATGTCTTTGGCTGCCACTTCTGCGACAACCGGCTGTTCAACGACACCGTCGGTGATTTCCGCTTTTCCTTCGAGTACTACTACGCGCATATCATGCGGCCCTTCCGCGAGTACGTGCTCGATGCGATTGCGCTGATCGAACCACTGGAACTTAACCTGATCGCCCCGGCGCACGGCCCCATCCTGCGCCACCAGCCGCGCGATTACGTGCATCGCTATCGCGAACTGGCAACCCCAAGATTGTTCAATGAGGCACGCAGCGAAAAGACGCTGGTCGTCTTCTACCTCTCTGCCTACGGCAACACCCGGCGCATGGCTGAAGCACTCGCTGCCGGAGCCGAGAGCATCGGCGGCGTGCGTGTCTCGCTGTACGACCTCGAAGGCGGTGAAGCCGACATTTTTACCGATCTGGTCGAGGAAGCCGATGGCCTGGCCTTTGGCAGCCCGACGATCAATGCCGATGCGGTCAAGCCGATCTGGGATCTGCTCTCTTCGCTGACCAGCGTCAATATCAAGGGCAAGCTCGGTGCCGCTTTCGGCTCGTATGGCTGGAGCGGCGAGGCGGTACGGCTGATCGAGGACCGCCTGCGCGGCCTCAAGCTGCGCGTCCCGGTTGAAGGACTACGTATCAAGCTCGTGCCGGATGCCGGCGAACTCGAAGCCTGCCGTGATCTCGGCGAACAACTTGCCCGTCACCTGACCGGCCGGGTTGAACACCGCGATATCGACATGGCAGCGCTCGCATAACAACCAGGGAGAAAATAATGCCTAAAGCAAAAGTTACATTTCAGGATATCGGCGTCTCGGTCACCGTACCAGCCGGTACCCGCCTTATTGAAGTCTCCGAAAAAGTCGGCGCCGGCATCACCTATGGCTGCCGCGAAGGCGAGTGCTGCACCTGCCTGACCAAAATCGTTTCCGGCGGCGAATTCCTCGCGCCGCCGAGCATCCTCGAAGACCAGGTACTGAAGGACAACATGGCCCCGCGCGGCCATCGGCTGGCTTG
>CAXYZX010000312.1:0-2251 GCA_964293845.1 uncultured Dechloromonas sp. | reverse complement strand
GCAGCGACATCGGTGCCTTCATCGCCCTGCAATCGCTGGACACGCTGCTGCGCGTTACCCTGCCCAACAGTTTCACGGCACGTTACAGCCTGACCCTGGTCGACGCCAACAACCGCGAGGTGCTCAGCAATACCTCTATACGGCCAACTGATCGAAAGATCTCCGGTGCCATTAACCTCGAACTCCCCAACAACCGGCTCGGACTAAACATCGTTGCCTACCGTGACGATAGCGCCTGGCTCAGCTACCTGCCGGCTGTCCTGATTCTGGTGCTGACCCTGATCGCCAGCATTACCCTCGTTCTGCTGCGTCGCCACGCCTACCACCGTGCCGAAACTGAAGAGCAATTGCGTGCTGCCTATGCTTTCCGCCAGGCGATGGCCCAATCGATGATCACCGGCCTGCGCGCCATCGATCTGGAAGGCCGCATCACCTTTGTCAATGCCGCTTTTTGCCGGATGACCGGCTTTGACGAAGCGGAACTGGTGGGCATCAAACCGCCCTACCCCTACTGGCCGGACGAAGAATTCAACAAACTGCAGAACAATATCGATGTCGCACTCGCCGGACAGGCCCCTGCCAGCGGCTTCGAGATGCGCATCATGCGCAAGAGCGGTGAGCGCTTCGATGTCCGACTGTATTTTTCACCGCTGATCGATACCGCCGGCAATCAGATCGGCTGGATGGCTTCGATGAACGACATCACCGAACCCAAGCGCGCCCGCGTCGAACTGGAGCGCGCCCACGAACGCTTTGTGACGGTGATTAACGGTCTCGATACGGCAGTGCATGTGGCCGATGCCAGCAACAGCGAAATTCTTTTCGCCAATCGTGCCTTCCAGCATATTTTTGGCTTTGACACCGTTGGCCGTGACTCCGCCTTCGTTACCGCTGCCTGCCGACCGGCACCCGAAGCCCTGCTCATCAACCCGGCCACTTTGAGCCCCGATGACCTGCCCTGCGAGCTATTTGACGGCGAAATCCAGCACGCCCTGAGCGGCCACTGGTACCACATCCATGAACGCGCCATCCGCTGGGTGGACGGGCGCACCGTGCGGGTACAGATTGCTGCCGACATTACCGACCGCAAGCATATTGATGAAGTGAACTTGCAGCAGCAAAAACGCCTGGAGCAAACCTCGCGCCTGATCACCATGGGTGAAATGGCTTCCTCGCTGGCCCATGAGTTGAACCAGCCGCTGTCGGCAATCGCCAACTACTGCGCCGGTTGCGTCAAACGCATGCAGTCGGGAAATTACCGGTTTGACGATCTGCTGGCCGCCATGCAAAAAGCCAGTGATCAGGCCGAGCGTGCCGGCAAGATCATTCGCCGCATGCGTGACATGGTCAAAAAGAGTGACCCCAACCGGCAACCGGTACCGCTCACCGAACTGGTCGACGAAGCGCGCGCCTTTGCCGATATCGAAGCGCAGCGCACCAGCACGCAATTGCTGGTCGATATTCCGGAAAATCTGCCCAAAATCGTCGTCGACCGCATCATGATTGAGCAAGTGCTGCTCAATCTGGTCAAGAACGGTATCGAGGCCATGCACGGCATTCCTATCGAGCGCCGCTGCTTGAGCCTGAAGGCAAGACAGCTTGATGATCGCATGGTCGAAGTAAGCGTGGCCGATCAGGGACACGGCATCGAGGAAGGCGATATCGAAAGGATTTTCGCCCCCTTCTACACGACCAAGTCCGAGGGCATGGGCATCGGGCTGGCGATCTGCCGTTCCATTATCGAGTTTCATCAGGGTAGACTGTGGGTCGAACCGCGCCGCGAGGGTGGGACCGTTTTCCGATTTACCGTACCGATCGAGGAAAATGATGCGTGAGCAAATAATCTACGTCGTTGATGACGACGAGGCAATGCGTGACTCGATGACCTGGCTGCTGGAGGGAGAAGGCTATCGCGTCGCCTGCTTCGACTCCGCCGAAGCCTTCCTCGGCGCACGCCAGGACAGCATGCGCGGCTGCATCGTTCTCGATGTCCGGATGCCGGAAATGAGCGGTCTCGAACTCCATGAAAAGCTCGACACGCTCGGCTCGCGACTACCCATTATTTTCATCACCGGCCACGGCGATGTACCGATGGCTGTTGCCGCTCTACAACGTGGCGCCTGCGACTTCATCGAAAAACCGTTCCACAACGAAGACCTGCTTTCACGTATCGAGCGGGCGCTGGAACTGGACAGCCAGCTGGCTGCCCGCCAGCAACGCAATGGCGCCATCAACCACCGTCTCGAGCAAC
>CAXYZX010000311.1:0-2275 GCA_964293845.1 uncultured Dechloromonas sp. | reverse complement strand
AAACGCCTGACCGACATGATGGGCGGGCGTATCGGCGTCGAAAGCGAAACTGAAGAGGGGAGTATTTTCTGGTTCGAGATTCCGTTAACCGTAATTGCTGCTCCTCATGAGGTCACCGCCGGCAAAAGCACCGCGCATGAGACTCACCAGACGGCGCAGGTCATCGATCACAGACGTGTGCGCGAGATTCTGCAACGTTTGAGTGGCCTGCTAGGCGACGACGACATCCAGGCCATCAACCTGTGGCGCGAAATGGCCGATATCCTGCGTCCAGCACTGGGCCAGACTGCCAGCCGCCTGGAAGGCGAATTGAACAACTACAACTTTGAAACAGCGCTGGAACTCGCGCGTAACGCAATTGCCACCCTTGATGACTGAAGATAACCGCCAGCAACGCGGGCCAGAGGCTAATGGGTTTAAGGTTTAGCCAACCAATCCCTGGCCCCCAGGCCTGCCACATAGCCACTGGCAAAACAGGCGGTGAGCAGATAGCCACCTGTTGGTGCTTCCCAATCCAGCATCTCGCCAGCGACGAAAGTTGCCGGCATCTCGCGCAGCATCAATTGATCATTGAGTGCTTCAAAGCAGACACCACCAGCCGTGCTGATCGCTTCATCAAGCGGCCGGGTAGCGATCACCGGCACCTCTAGCGCCTTGATCGCTGCCGCCAGGCTGCTGGTTACGGTCAACGTCTCTGGTGAGCAGAATTCTCGCAACAAAGCGGCCTTGACACCTTCGATGCCAACCCGCCGCCGCAGGTGATTAGATAGCGAATCTCGGCCCTGAGGACGTGAAAGCTCGGTAATCAGCCGCTCCAGGCTACGCCCCGGCGCCAGATCCAAAGTCAGGCTGGCCCGGCCGTCACGCTCCAGCGCATCACGCAGCGGCGCCGAGAGTGCGTAGATCAGGCCACCTTCAATACCGTTTTCAGTGATGTTGAATTCACCCTGCTGACACTGCTGGCCAATCGAGGCCACAACCGGCTTGACTGGCTGCCCGGCGAATCGTTCACGAAAGTGATTGCTCCATGCCACATCGAAGCCGCAGTTGGCTGGTCGCAACGGCTGAATATGCACCCCGCGCGCTTCCAGCAGCGGCACCCAGGCGCCATCCGATCCCAGTTGTGCCCAACTCCCACCACCCAGCGCCAGAATGACCACATCGGCCTGTAGCGCCACCTCGCCCTGTGGCGTGGCAAAGCGCAGGCGGCCATCGTCCTGCCAACCGAGCCAGCGATGACGAACATGAAAGTGCGCGCCAGCAGCACGCAAGCGCTGCAGCCAGGCACGCAAGAGTGGCGCAGCTTTCATTTCGCTGGGAAAGACGCGGCCCGAGGTGCCGACAAAGGTTTCTATACCGAGAGCAGCGATCCATTCACGCAGCGCCTGCGGCCCAAAGGCATCGAGGAGCGGCGCAATATTCGGCGCGCGCGCGCCGTAACGGGCGACAAAAGCCGGCAGCGCTTCGCTGTGGGTGATGTTCATGCCGCCCTTGCCGGCCATCAGGAACTTGCGGCCAACCGAGGGCATGGCGTCAAAAATATCGACGTTTACACCGTTAACCGCGATAGTTTGCTCTGCCGCCATCAAACCGGCCGGTCCGGCGCCGATGATGGCAACACGCGGCATCAGTCTTTTTTGGCCGCGACGGCCGGTAGCTCGGCGGCTTTTTCAGGGGGTTTCGCGGCAGCAACTGGCGCTGCTTTGACCGCTTCAGCCGCTTTCAGGTCTTCCTTACGCAGCGTCGGCAACTCTTCCTCATCGAGCGGGGTCACCGTAACCTCGACTTCCGGCTCGGCACCACCCCCACCGAGGAGAATGCCGCGCAATGGCGAGATATCACCAAAATCACGCCCCACAGCGATGGTGATATGTTCAGTATTCGGCAACAAGTTATTGGTTGGATCAAAATCCACCCAGTCGTCACCAAAGCCAGGCGCATAGACAGAGACCCAGGCGTGCGAAGCATCAGCACCGATCAGCCGGGGCTTGCCCGGTGGCGGACGGGTCAGCAGATAGCCGCTGACGTAACGCGCCGAGAGACCGAGAGCGCGCAGGCAGGCGATCATCAAGTGAGCGAAATCCTGGCAGACGCCACGCTTCTTTTCCAGCACTTCCATGACCGGCGTAGACACCGTGGTGGCCTCGGGGTCGAACGTGAATTCCTTGAAAATCTTTGCCATCAATGCCTGCGCACCGATCAACACCGGCCTCCCAGGTGGGAAGCAATCAGCGGCGTAATATGCCAGCTCGTGCTTGATACGAACGTGCGAACT
>CAXYZX010000310.1:0-2278 GCA_964293845.1 uncultured Dechloromonas sp. | reverse complement strand
ACATGAAAATCATCGTTTTGTCAGGTCAGAACGATGACGACAATGCGCGCCATGCGCGGACCTTGGGCGCCGTAGACTTTATCGGCAAGCCCTGCGACCCAGGCCACCTGCTCCAGATGCTGCAACAGGCCATCGCCTTTAACGGTGGCGGCGCCATCGACCCGAACAACGGGGGACTCATCGGCGACAGTTTGCCAATGCAGCGCTTGCGCCTGCAACTAGGACAATACGCCAACCTTGGCTTTCCAGTACTTATCGAGGGCGAGTCGGGTAGCGGCAAGGACCTGGTCGCCAGCCAACATTTACATCAGCAGACTGAGCGCCGCAAACAGCCGTTCTTGGCGATCAATTGCGCTGCCATCTCGCCCAGCCTGATCGAACCGACGCTCTTTGGTCACGCCAAAGGCGCCTTTACCGGTGCAGTCAGTGCCCGCGCCGGCTATTTTGAGGAAGCTGGCGAAGGCACGCTGTTCCTCGATGAAATCGGCGAACTTCCGCACGATCTGCAGCCAAAGCTGCTACGCGTTCTCGAAAACGGCGAATACCAGCGCGTTGGCGAGACACAAACCCGTGTTTCAAAAGCACGCATCATCGCCGCTACCAATCGTGACCTGCGCCAGGAGATAAAGGGTGGGCGCTTCCGGGCCGATCTGTATCACCGTCTTTCCGTCTTCAGTGTCCTCGTCCCGCCATTGCGTGAAATGGGCAATGACCGTTTGCTGCTGCTGGACTACTTCCGCCAACGCTATGCGACACAAGCACATTGCCCGCCATTCACCCTTGATGCGGCAGCTGAGCGGCTGTGGTTGGCCTACACTTTTCCCGGCAACGTGCGCGAATTGCGCAACATCGTTATCCGCCTGACCGCACGCTGCGCCGGGCAAAGCGTTGGCGCAGAGCAAGTCGTCTCGGAATTTGACGCTTCGGAGCCGGTCGACCGCAACACTTTGCTCACACCAACGATGAACCAGGCCGCCAGTGGCAAACAGCTGCAATCGGCACTGGATCATTTGCAAAGCGTTGGCCAGATCAATCTCGACTCCACCCTGGCCGGATTCGAGCGCGCCTACATCGACGCCGCGCTCAAAATAGCCGCGGGCAACGTCAGCCATGCCGCACGTCTGCTCGGCATCAATCGCACCACGCTCTACAACCGCATGGAAATCCGGCAACGCTCATGAGCCTTTATCTCGAACACTTCGGCTTGCGTGAACCGCCCTTCCGGATCACCCCGCATACCGATTTTTTCTTTACCGGCGCCAATCGCGGACCCACGCTGGATGCGCTGATCTACGCCATCACCCAGGACGAAGGCATCGTCAAGGTCACCGGTGAAGTCGGTAGCGGCAAGACCATGCTTTGTCGCATGTTGCTTGAGCGGCTACCCGCCGATGTCGAATCACTTTATCTGGCCAATCCCTCGCTGTCGCGCAGCGAAATTCTCGGTGCGATAGCCGATGAACTCGGCATTCCGGCTGATGGCAAGACCACGCACTCGATGATCCGCACCCTGCAGGATGCACTGGTCCAGCGTTACGCAGATGGCAAACGCGTCGTTATCCTGATCGACGAGGCGCACGCCATGCCGGCCGAGTCGCTGGAAGAAATCCGCCTGCTCTCCAATCTGGAGTCAAAAGCCACCAAGCTGTTACAGATTGCATTATTCGCCCAACCGGAAATTGAAGAGCGCCTGGCCGCCAACGACATGCGCCAACTGCGCGAACGCATCACTCAGCACTTCAACCTGTCGCCGCTCAAACCGAGCGAAGTCGGCAGTTATCTTGAATTTCGCCTGCGCGCAGCGGGCTACCACGGCCCCAACCCTTTTACCGACAGGGCCGTAGAGCAGATTTCGCGGATTTCTGAAGGCTTATCGCGACGTATCAACATCCTCGCCGACAAGGGACTCCTTGCCGCCTACTCGGCCGGCACCCACAAAGTCGACAGCGGCGAGATACAGACCGCGACCCAGGACGCCCGTTTTTCCCCGCTGCTACAAAAACCACCATTGAACTACCGGCCGCTACTCTGGGGCATAGCTAGCGGCGCCATTGTTGTTTCACTTGCTGCCATTGCATTCAGCCTGTGGCCGAAACCGCAATTTGTACCGCCAGCTCCAGCTCCAGCAATTCCACAAGCCAGCCCGGCCCCTCAAGCAAACGCAATGGCTGGAGTGCGCCCGACTCCGCTAACGCCACAAGTGACACAAGCAGTCACAAGTGGCAATGAGCGCTTTGGTCCGCTCACCCGCGATCACTTTTTACGTTTTGACGAGTGG
>CAXYZX010000309.1:0-2302 GCA_964293845.1 uncultured Dechloromonas sp. | reverse complement strand
ACGATGTCGCGCGCTTCGCTGACTACCTGTTGCAGGTGTTCAGCACTCCGGAAACTTTCAGCATAGATTTTGTAAATATCTTCAGTGCCGGATGGACGAGCGGCAAACCAGCCGTTTTCTGTTGTTACCTTGAGGCCGCCAATCGCTGCATCGTTGCCGGATGCGCGGGTGAGGCGGGCAGTGATTGGCTCGCCGGCCAGCATTGAGGCATTGACCCGCTCGCCGGTCAGTTGCTTGAAGGCGGCCTTCTGTGCCGGGCTGGCTGGGGCATCAATGCGGAGGTAGTGTGGCGTGCCGTAACGGGTCGCCAGTTCCTGGTAGTGGCGTCCAGGGTCCTTGCCGGTAACGGCGGTAATCTCGGCGGCCAGCAGGCCGAGGATGATGCCATCCTTGTCGGTGGTCCACGCTGAACCATCAAGGCGCAGGAAGCTCGCTCCTGCACTTTCTTCACCGCCAAAACAGATGCTTCCGTCGAGTAGGCCTGCCGAGAACCACTTGAAGCCGACCGGCACTTCCAAAAGTTTGCGTCCGAGGCCATTCACCACACGATCAATCAGGCCGCTGGAAACCAGCGTTTTTCCAACTGCTGCCGTCGTTGGCCATTGTGGTCTATGGCTTAGCAAGTAATTGATGGCGACGGCCAGGTAGTGATTCGGGTTCATCAGCCCAATGGAGGGCGTGACGATACCGTGGCGGTCGACATCCGCATCGTTACCCCAGGCTATATCAAAACGGTCCTTAAGGGCGACCAGACTGGCCATCGCGTAGGGGCTGGAACAGTCCATGCGGATTTTGCCGTCGTGATCCAGTGTCATGAAGCCAAAGGCGGGATCGACCTTGGTATTCACCACTTCAATGTTCAGTCCGTAATGCTTGGCGATCGGCTGCCAATAAGCGACTGCGGCGCCACCCAACGGATCGACGCCAATCTGCAGATTGGCTTGGCGAATCGCCTCCATGTTGATCACTGTGCCGAGGTCGGCGATGTAGGGCGTCATCAGGTCAACGGCCTGCGTCGTTGTAGCGCTTACTGCCTGCGCATAAGGCATACGCTTTACGTCGCGATTGCCATCGGCCAGCAAGGCATTGGCACGCTTTTCTATCCAGCCTGTGACATCGGTATCAGCCGGGCCGCCATGTGGCGGGTTGTACTTGATGCCGCCATCCTGCGGCGGGTTGTGTGACGGCGTGATGACCAGACCATCAGCACGCGCGGCTGTCGGATCAGCGTTCCAGACGAGAATGGCGCGCGAAATTACCGGGGTCGGGGTGTAACCGTCGTCAGCCTGAATGTGCGTTAAAACACCATTGGCGGCGAGCACTTCCAGTACCGTTTTCTGCGCTGGCTTGGAGAGCGCGTGAGTATCCTTGCCAAGGAAGAGCGGGCCACTGAGCCCAGCCTGGGCGCGATATTCGGCAACGGCTTGGGTGATGGCGAGAAGATGGGCCTCGTTGAAGCTGCCATGTAGCGCGCTTCCGCGATGGCCGCTAGTGCCAAAGGCGACGCGCTGGGTTGCATCGTTGATATCGGGTAAACGGTGATAAGCAGCGAGCAGGGCAGGGATATCGGTGAGGCTGGCTGGCGGGGCCAACTGGCCGGCGAGGAGGTGGGTCATGGTTAAACTCTCTCTTTGCGACTTGTTGAATGCCGGATGCGATCAGTACATAACCGAGCCGGTAAAAATGCCACAATTATATGGCTTATGGATGGCACGTTTTGGAGGAGATAGCAGATGCAAGGACGGCAGCACTTGTTGCGAATGACGTGGGGCAGGTTATATCAAAGCTCCCTTTGCTTGCTGTTCATGTTTTTCTTCCTGGCGCCATCTGCAACCTTGGCCGAGACTTTAAGGCAGAATCCGGGGATGCCTGTTTACGGATTGTTACCTGCCGAAGATTTTGAGATCACCACCGGAGCCTGTGGCGAGTGCGCCAGCATGGCGTCGGCCAAGTGGTTTTTCCGCCATGAGACGATTGCGTTGCCTAGGCCAGGTTTGCCGCTGGCCGGATTCGTGCGCAATTTGCCGGTGCAGGAGGATCTGGCCGCCTGGGTCAAGGCGACGCCGGTCGGAAGTGCGCGGGCCTATCCGCCTTTGGTCTGGCTCGCGGCGCCGCAGATCGAGAGCGGCGTCATGCTGGCTGATGATGGCAAGACGATCAGGTCTGCGCGTGGAGAATATCCGCTGCAACTGGTGGACAAGTTGCCATTGAATGCTTCGTGGTTCGATCAGAGCAGTTTTGAGTTCTTGCGCGGTCGACCGCTAAAAATGCGCGGAAATTTGCTCGAGAAGGCATTTGTCGC
>CAXYZX010000308.1:0-2322 GCA_964293845.1 uncultured Dechloromonas sp. | reverse complement strand
CGAAACTGAGTCGCCGTAGCAAGCCTTGTAGAACTAAAAGAGCCCGTCAAACAGCTGTACCTGCACCGCCTCGCCGGCTTGCACGCCGCTACAGTCCTCGGCCAGCACGACAAAACAATTGGCCTCGGACATTGAGCGCAAGACACCGGAACCCTGATTACCCGTAGTTTTTACCTGCCAGCAGCCGTCGACCGCAACAATCTGCCCGCGCAGGTATTCCTGCCGACCCGCTTGTTTTTTGATGGCATTCGCCGCGTTGACCGTGAGCAAAGGGCGCTCGGGAATCGGATCAAGACCGGAGAGACGGAGCAGCGCATCCAGTGCAAACTGGGTGTAGCTGACCATGACCGCCACCGGATTGCCGGGCAAGCCAAAAAGCCAGGCATTGCCCACCTTGCCAAAGGCCATCGGGCGACCGGGCTTGATATTGAGTTTCCAGAACTTCACTTGACCGAGTTTGGCGAGAATCTCCTTGATGAAGTCAGCCTCGCCCACCGACACACCGCCAGTGGTGATAATCGCATCAGCCACCACGGCCGCTTCAGCCAGCGTCGCCTCCAGCGCCTCCGGCTGATCAGGCACAACGCCCAGGTCGATGATCTCCGCTCCCAAACGGATGAGCAGGCCGTGCAGGGTGTAGCGATTGCTGTCATAGACCTGGCCGGGCGCCAGCGGGTTGCCGACGGAGGCCAATTCGTCGCCGGTCGAGAAGAAGGCAACACGCAGGCGGCGTTTGACATCAACTTCGGCAATCCCGAGCGAGGCAATCAAGCCCAGTTCCGCCGGGCCGATACGCTTGCCAGCCGGCAAAGCAACCTGGCCACGCGCCAGATCTTCGCCTGCCCGCCGGGTATTCTGCCCGAGGCGTTGGCCTTCCGGCACGAAGACCACACCGTCCTCAAGACGAGTCACTTCTTGCACCACTACAGTATCCGCACCGGCCGGCAGGACAGCACCGGTCATGATGCGGACCGCTTGCCCTTTGCCGACCAACCCGGAGAAGGCATTGCCGGCAAAGGCCGTACCGACCACATTGAGGCGGGTTTCGCCAGTGCCACTCAGGCTGTCAAAATGAATGGCGTAGCCATCCATTGCCGAGTTGTCGTGCGCCGGCACATCGTGTGGGGCAATGATGTCGGCGGCCAGAATACGGCCCAAGGCGCTACGCACCGGCACAAACTCATGGCCAACGATGGGCGTTACTTCGGCCAGCATGCGCTCACGCGCTGCAGCGGCGGAAAGCGCACGGTTGTCTGGAACAGAGGAGGCACAAGAGCTGTCGGTCATGGCATCACTTTTTGGCATTGGGGAAGAAAACTTGCTGCCCGTCGGCACGGAAAGCGGCAATCGCTTCCTGCCCGGCGGGTGAAATCAGCCACTGAGCAAAACGCTCGGCCGCTTCTTTTTTGACATGCGGATGGCGCACCGGATTCACCGGAATCACGCCATAGGGGTTAAACAGGATCGCATCGCCAGCCAGCACAATATCGAGATCACGACGGTTCTTGAAGGCGTACCACGTGGCGCGGTCGGACAACGTGTAGGCGTTACTAGCGGCGGCCATGTTCAGAGTCGGCCCCATGCCGCTACCGGTTTCCTTGTAGCCGGCCAGAGATTTCGGATCGACCCCGGCCTCTTTCCACAAACGCAGTTCAGCAGCATGCGTGCCGCTCTTGTCGCCGCGCGAAATGAAAGGCTGGCCACCACCGGCAATCGCCTTCAGCGCACTGACGGCCGTTGCTGCCCCACGCACTTTGGCTGGATCATCCTTGGGACCAATGAAAACGAAATCGTTGTACATCACATCCTGGCGATAACTGCCGTAACCTTCAGCGACAAATTTGTCCTCGGCCGCGCGATCATGGACAAAGAGCACATCTGCATCACCACGCCGACCGATTTCCAGCGCCTGACCGGTACCGACTGCAACGACGCGGACTTTGATTGCGGTCGACTGCTCAAAACGCGGCAAAATCCAGCCGAACAGACCGGATTGCTCGGTTGAGGTGGTCGAGGCGACAACCAGTGTTTCCTCGGCAACGGCAGACCCAGCGAGCAGCCCCAAGGCCAGTATCAACGATCGAAAGCAATGCGCCATGGCAGTTCTCCTTGCATATAAGCCCGTGCCGCCGGCGATTGCGGACGGGCAAAAAAGCGTTGTGCCGATTCGTGCTCCTGCACGCGGCCATCCGCCAGAAAAATGATGTCATCGGCCAGGCGCGTCGCCTGCCCGAGATTATGCGTCGTCATCAGCACCTTTGCACCCTCGGTACGGATTTCGCGGATGATGCGCTCGACCGCTTCGGTCGCCGAGGGATCAAG
>CAXYZX010000307.1:0-2324 GCA_964293845.1 uncultured Dechloromonas sp. | reverse complement strand
GTCCATGGACCGATGCCGCGTATGGCGAGCAGGCGCTCGTGAATATCATTGACCGGCAAGTTGGCCTGCCAGTTATCGAGCGGCAATTCTTTACTGAGTACCTTGCCACTTACCGCCAGCAGTGTTTGCGCCTTGTTGGCTGAAAAGCCGGCAACACGCAGGTCGGCCTCGCTTAATGATATCAGTCGTTCGGCATCGGGATAGCAGGCGAGGCCGCTCGAATGGACCAGCCCGGCGGCTTTGATCAGCTTGCGGCGCATTGAGACGGCGGCGCTGACACTAATCTGCTGGCCGGTGATTGCCCAGGTCAGTGCCTCGAAAGGGGTTGCGGCGAGCGGCACGCGCAGGCCGGACTGGCGGTGCAGCAGTGGTCCGAGTTGTGGATGCTGGCGGTGGTGCGCTTCAAACTCTTCGACCGGCTGGGTCAGGCCAAGCATGCGTCCAACGTGGCTGGCCAGCGTTTTGGCATCTGTTGCGGTCGACCTGCCATCGAGGCTGATTTTTACCTCAGCCTGCTGTGGCTGAAAACTTACTGTCAGGCAGGCTGTCTGGTTTTCCCAAACCATGCCCTTGGTCAGTACATTATTCTCGACCCGTTCGGAAAATGCCTGCGGATCGCGGCGGTGGAATTCGAGAATGTCAGCAACACGAAAGCCGGGGGGGAGCGCCAGAGTGCAGTGGATGGAGGCCATCAGTCGGCTTTGCGCAAGGTCAGATTGAGGCGGCAGGCACCGAGTAGTGGATGCTGACCATCTTTCAGCGCCAGTACACCGTGATAGCGCAAGCGGTCGGGGCCGCCCCAGACGACTACATCGCCGTGGTGCAAGGGAATGCGGCTGGCACGTTCGGCGCGCCGCAGGCCACCAAACTGGAAGATGGCCGGCAGGCCGAGTGAGAGCGAGACGATGGGCTGGCTGAGATCGCGTTCATCTTTATCCTGATGCAGCGACATTAGGGCGCCAGGTTCATAGCGGTTGATCAGGCAGGCGTTGGGTACGAAGTCGGCAAAACCGGCCTCGGCAGCGGCTTTTGCGGCTAAGTGTAAAAAAAGTGAGGGGAGTGCTGGCCACGGTTTGCTGCTATCGGGATCGGTGGCTTGATAACGATAGCCGCTGAGGTCAGTTACCCAGCCAAAGTCACCACAATTGCTCATCGCCACGGACATTTGAAATCCACCGGGTGTGTGCATGTGGCGAAATGGTGCCTGAGCAATTATCTGCTTGATTTCGGCAAGCAGGGCCTGGCCATTGGCCGTGGCAAAACTACGCAGAACGACGGCGCCCGGCCCGAGTTGTTCGCGCCATGTGCTCGTCCCGCCGGCATCGCTCAGCAGGTCTGGGCTCACGATTCAGCCTCCTTTTTCAACAGCGCGTGCTTGCGCTCTACTCCCCAGCGATAGCCGGACAAGCTGCCATCATTTCGTACGACGCGGTGGCAGGGAATCGCCACGGCCAGCGCATTGGCAGCACAGGCACTGGCTACGGCACGGACTGCCTTGGGGGCGCCAATGCGCCGGGCGATTTCGCCATAGCTTGCTGTTGTGCCCGGTGCTATATCGCGCAATGCCTGCCAGACCCGTTGCTGGAATGCCGTACCGCGAATGTCGAGCGGCAGCTCAAGCCCAAGCCTGGGGGTCTCGACGAAGCCAACTACCTGCGCTACCCATTGCTCAAAGCCGGCATCGCCGCCGATCAACTGGGCCGTGGGGAAACGCGCCTGAAGGTCGCGCGCCAGTACTTCCGGGTCATCGTCCAACAGAATGGCGCAAATTCCAAAGGCACTGCGGGCGACCAGAATGGCGCCGAGCGAGCATTGGCCAATGGCAAAATGGATTTGCGTATTGTTGCCGCCGGCTTGATAGTCTCTCGGTTGCATGCCCAGCAGGCTGGTCGACTTTTCATAAAATCGGCCGCTACTGTTGTAGCCGGCATGGTAAATGGCTTCGGTTACCGATTGCCCGGCACCCAATGCCTCTTTCAAACGATGGTTGCGCCTGGCGCTGGCATAGGCCTTGGGCGTTACTCCGGTCACTGTTTTGAACACCCGGTGGGTGTGGTAGGTGCTGAGTCCGGCGTGGTCGGCCAATTGCCGCAGGGTAGGGGGCGTTGCTGCATCATCGATTAGCCGGCAAAGTTCAGCGACCCGTGCAGCCTGCCGCTCTGCCAGTGGTGGTTGGTCGGGTTGGCAACGCAGGCAAGGACGAAATCCGGCGCTTTGGGCGGTTGCGGTCGACGGAAAAAATTCGACATTTTCTGGGCGTGGCGTACGTGCTGAGCAGGAGGGGCGGCAATAGACACCGGTCGTTGTCACGGCATAGACAAAAG
>CAXYZX010000306.1:0-2332 GCA_964293845.1 uncultured Dechloromonas sp. | reverse complement strand
GCACGGGCTAACGCCTTTATCGAACGGGTTCAGCATGACGGTACGCTGGCCAAGCTGGATGATCGCTATTTTGGCCATGTACGACGCCTCAATCAGAGCGATATAGTGAAGTTTCTTGGCGAGATTGAAACTACCTTGCCCAAGCTGCGCAAGTATTTTCACGCGGCCGAAACCATTTCCGGCATCGACTGGCGTCTGATCGCTGCCATCGCGTATCACGAGTCACACTGGGATGCGAATGCCACGAGCTATACCAATGTACGCGGCATCATGATGCTCACCGAGGAAACTGCCGATCGCCTGAAAGTCAGTAACCGCCTTGATCCCAGCGAGAGCATTCTAGCCGGGGCGCGCTACATGAACATCCTTCGGGACATGTTGCCGGAAGAAGTTGAGGAACCTGATCGCACCTGGCTGGCACTGGCTGCCTACAATATCGGTCCCGGCCACATGAATATGGCGCGCTCGCTCGCCCGGCAGCTAAAAGCCGATCCAAATGCCTGGTATGAGATGAAACAGATTTTGCCCAAACTATCACAGCAAAAGTATGTTCAGCAGTACAAGACAGCACGCGCACGTGGCGGCGAAGCAGTTATTCTGGTCGAGAACATTCGTAGTTATTACGACATCCTGCTCCACCACACGCCTGCATTCCGCCCCACAGCAGCGGCCTCAGAAAGCATCAAGCGAATCATTGCCGAGGTCGACCTGCGACGGAAGGCCTATGTCCGGCAGATAGCTGTAGCCCGTTCGATTGGCAGCGATGATGCAGGTGAGACTTATGAACCCGCACTGCGCTTGCCGACGATAAACACCGAACTGACGCCGTCAAATAAGTTGGGGAACGAGTAAAGCCTTGCCGGGATCAACCCGGCAAGGGGCGGGCAATCAACCTGCTGCGCGCAGGACTTCCAAACCGCCCATATAAGGACGTAGTACCGTCGGTATCGTCACACTACCATCGGCATTCTGAAAATTTTCAAGAATGGCAACCAGCGTACGACCCACTGCCAGACCCGAGCCATTGAGCGTGTGCACCAGTTCCATCTTGTTCTTGTCATTGCGGAAACGGGTCTGCATGCGACGAGCCTGGAAGGCGCCGAAGTTGGAACAAGAGGAAATCTCGCGGTAGGTGTTCTGTGCCGGTAGCCAGACTTCCAGATCGTAGGTCTTGGCAGCCGAGAAGCCCATGTCGCCGGAACAGAGCGCCATACGACGGTAGGGCAGTTCCAGCTTCTCAAGGATGACTTCGGCGTGACGGGTCAGCGCCTCGTGCGCTGCGGCCGACTGTTCGGGATGAACGATCTGCACCAACTCGACCTTGTCGAACTGATGTTGACGGATCATGCCGCGCACATCGCGCCCGCCGGAACCGGCTTCGGAACGGAAGCACGGGGTGTGGCAGACAAACTTGAGCGGCAGACTTTCGACCGGCAGGATTTCATCGCGCACGATGTTGGTCACCGGTACTTCGGCAGTCGGTATCAGGTAAAGCGGGTCTTGGTCACCGCGCAGGACCTTGAACAGGTCTTCCTCGAACTTGGGCAACTGGCCGGTGCCGTAGAGGCTGGCGGCATTGACCAGATACGGCGCGTATAGCTCGGTATAGCCGTGATCCGCGCTATGGGTGTCGAGCATGAACTGAGCAAGGGCACGGTGCAAACGGGCGAGGCCCCCCTTGAGCAGGGAGAAGCGCGAACCGGAAATTTTGGCTGCGGTGGTGAAATCAAGTTGACCAAGGGTTTCGCCGACATCGGTGTGATCCTTGACTTCAAACTCAAAAGTGCGCGGCGTGCCCCAGCGTTTGACTTCCACATTGCCGCTTTCATCACTGCCTACCGGCACGGATTCGTCCGGAATATTAGGCAGCGCGGCGAGAATGGCGTTGAATTTGTCGAGCAACTCACCGAGACGGACCTCGGAAGCCTTCAATTCGTCGCCGACCGCCCCCACTTGCGCCATTACCTCGGAGGCATCCTTGCCCTGCCCCTTCAACATGCCGATCTGTTTGGACAGCGAATTGCGCTGCGCCTGCAACTCCTGGGTGCGGGTCTGCAGCGTCTTGCGCTCCGCTTCCAGGGCAGAAAATTCGGAAAAGTCGATCGGTTTGCCACGCTTGGCGAGGCCCGCCACCACGGCGTCGAGATTGGAACGAAGTTGTTGGATGTCGAGCATGATTTTTTCCTGATTTATAACGGTCGACCGCAACAAACGGCCGGAAAGCCCAAAATTATACGCGACGCAACAGCCGGCCCACGAAGCCCCAGAGCTTGACCAGCACAAAACCTGCAATGATCAGGAAGATAGCGAGCAGCCCAAGAAAAATCGCCGG
>CAXYZX010000305.1:0-2369 GCA_964293845.1 uncultured Dechloromonas sp. | reverse complement strand
TCGCAAAGCCACGCGGTCCTGCTCGGTGAACTGGAGCGCCTCGGCAGCGACACACGCAACAACGCCAAGCTGGCCGAGCGCATCCACCACAAGTTCAAGATCAAGAACACCACTGGCTACAGCCTTAATGCGCTGATTGATTACGTCGACCCGATCGACATTCTGTCGCACCTGATGATCGGCTCAGAAGGCACGCTCGGCTTCATTTCGCGCATCACTTACAGCACAGTCATCGAAGATCCGTTCAAGGCATCGGCGCTGGTTTTCTTCCCGGATATTCGCACCGCTTGCGAAGCAGTCATTCGCCTCAAGCCGCAACCGGTTTCCGCCGTCGAGCTGCTCGACCGCCCAGCCTTGCATTCGGTCGAAAACAAGCCGGGGCTACCGGCCATCATGCGCGAACTGGGTGAAGAGGCGGCAGCCTTGCTGATCGAGGTGCGCTCAAATTCTGTCGACGGCATCAATGAAAAAATTGCTGCCGTGCATGCTGCCATGGATGGCGTTGCCACCGTCGAACCGATGGTCTTTTCGACCGACCCGGCGACCTGCGAAATGTACTGGAAAGTACGCAAGGGAACCTTCCCGGCGGTCGGCGCGATGCGCCGCACCGGCACCACGGTATTGATCGAGGATGTCGCCTTCCACATCCAAAATCTGGCCGATGCAACACTCGACCTGCAAGCCCTGCTGCGCCACCACGGCTACCACGAGGCAATCATTTTCGGCCACGCACTGGAAGGCAATCTGCATTTCGTCATCACCCAAGATTTCGGCGACCAGAGTGAAGTTGACCGCTACGCCCGTTTCATGGACGACCTCTGCCATCTGGTGGTCGACAAATACGATGGTTCGCTCAAGGCTGAGCACGGTACCGGCCGCAACATGGCGCCCTTCGTTGAACTGGAATGGGGCAAGGAAGCCGCTGACCTGATGCGCAAGATCAAGCGCCTGTTCGACCCGGAAAACCTGCTCAACCCCGGCGTCATCCTCAACGACAACCCACACGCCCACCTCGAAAATCTCAAGCCGATGCCGGCCGCCGAGGACATCGTCGACCGCTGCATCGAATGTGGCTTCTGCGAACCGCTCTGCCCTTCGCACCGCCTGACCCTTTCACCGCGTCAGCGCATCGTCAGTGTCCGCGAATTGTCGCGCCGCGCTGCTGCTGGCGAACCAGCCGGTCAGGTTGGCGAAGACTACGCCTACATGGGTCTCGACACCTGTGCCGGTTGCGGCCTCTGTTCAACGGCCTGCCCGGTCGGTATCGACACCGGCGACCTGACCCGTCGTTTGCGCGGCCGCAAAATGGGCGACACGGCGCGGGCGGTCAACGCGTGGACCGGCAACAATTTTGGCACCCTGGCCAATGCCTCACGCCTCGGCTTGAGCGTCGGCCATGCGGTATCGAGCGTGCTCGGTGACAATTTCCTCGGCCGTATCTCTGGTGGTGCCTGGAAGAAGAACATGCCGCATGCCGGCAAAGCGCCGCTGGCCCGCGTTACCGAAGGCGATCCGGTGGTCTACTTCCCGACTTGCGGCGGCCGTATTTTTGGCCCATCCAATTCTGGTGACGCTCAGCTTGGCGATGTGATTCTCGAACTGCTGACCCGCGCCGGCTATGCACCGCGCTTGCCCGAAGGCTTTGACAAGCTGTGCTGCGGCCAGATGTTGTCGAGCAAGGGCATGGCGGAAGAAGCTGAAGCGATGTCCAGTACGCTGGAGGCAGCACTGATCAAGGCCAGCGAAAATGGCCGTTACCCGGTGATCATGGATGGCAGCTCATGCACCAGCTTTATGCAAAAGCACCTGGCCGGTCGCATGAAACTTTTCGATTTCCACGAATTCGCCCATGACGCACTGCTGCCGCGCCTGATGATCACCAAGGAAGCCGGCCCGATTGCGCTGCACGTCAATTGCAGCGTGCGCAAGAACGGTTCGGACGCCAAATTGAAGAAGCTGCTCGCCGCCTGCGTCGATCAAATCATCGAACCGGCCGGTGTCACCTGCTGCGGCTTCGCCGGTGATCGCGGCTTTGTCGTGCCTGAGCTCAACCAGCATGCCCTGCGCAAGATTCACAGTGAGCTGCCGGCATCCTGCGCCTGCGGTGTTTCCACCAACCGCACCTGCGAAATCGGCCTCACCGCAGAAACCGGGCTCAACTATCAGTCGATCGCTTATTTGCTCGAAAAATGCAGTCGACCGCAACAGACCTGTTGAGGTTTTCCCTAACAGTCGAAATGCCCGTGAATCGCTAAGCTTCGCCTACTCAATAATTTTCAGGAGAACACCCATGTACAAAAATATTCTCGTCGCCATCGACGATAGCGAAACCTCGAAATGTGCCCTCAAGGAAGCCCTGCACATTGCCA
>CAXYZX010000304.1:0-2379 GCA_964293845.1 uncultured Dechloromonas sp. | reverse complement strand
GAGGCCGAAAGATGGTGGTTGAGGCCGCCATCGACAACGAGATAAGTTTGGCCGCGTGAAACCTTGCGGTCGACGACCTGCGTTACGTAAATTCCTGCCTCGCCGACCAGATAGCGCCCCAGTTCGATGACCAGTTCGGCCTGTGGCATCTCCTGTGTTGTGCGAGCGGCGATTTGCTTCAGGTTTTCGCCAATGCTGGTCAAATCGAGACGCTGCTCACCGGGAAAGTAGGGGATGCCAAATCCACCGCCCAGATTGAGGAATTTGACCGGAGAAGGTGCGTGAGCCGCAAGGCGCAAGGCCAGTTCGTAGGATTTTTGCTGCGCCTCGCAAATCGATTCAGCCTTAAGGTTTTGCGAACCGGCAAACAGATGAAAGCCTTCAAACTGCAGCTTAGCCTTGCCGACTTCGGCCAGCAGTTCTGGCACCAGCTCGGCATCGACGCCAAACTGCTTGGGTCCGCCACCCATTTTCATTCCTGAGCCTTTGAGCTCAAAGTCAGGATTCACCCGCACCGCAATTCGTGCCGGAAGCTCGAGTTTGGCTGAAATTAGCGCTAGTTCGCTCACTTCACGAAAAGACTCAATATTGATCAGCACGCCCGCTGCAACGGCTTGGTGTAACTCACTGCGGCGCTTGCCGGGTCCGGCGAAACTGACTTCGTGCGGATTCGCACCGGCATCAAGGGCTATCTTCAGTTCCCCCGCTGAGGCGACGTCGATGCCATCGACCATCCCGGCCATCAAAGCAACAACGGCTGGCATCGGATTTGCCTTCATCGCGAAATGGAGTTTGATGTTGGCTGGTAATGCAGCACGCAATTCGGCGACGCGACTTTGCAGCAGCTTACGGTCGTAGGCATAGAAAGGCGTTTGCCCGACACGCGCCGCCAATCGGGAGAGTGTAAGGCTACCGACCAGCAACTCACTCTCGGCACAGGAAAACTGAGGCATCGTGGTATGAACCGGCAGGGCTTTGGGGGCATTCAACATCGGGCAATAGTCCAATAAAAATGGTGGCCGCTCAAGCAGCGTTTTTCTTCTCAATCCATTCGGTCGACAGTGTTTTACGGTCGATTTTTCCATTTGGGTTGCGCGGCAACGGCCCGCTGCGTACCTCAATACCCGCAGGTAACATATAGGCTGGCATCCGGGTACGACATTCAAGCAGTAGAGCAGCAGTATCCAATTCACCATCGGCTGGTGCTGTGGCAATGACCTGTATGGCTTGCCCCAGGCGGTCATCATCGACGCCAAAGGCGACGCATTCGCCGACCATGCGTGTGGCGTAGAGAATTTCCTCAACCTCGGTCGGGCTAACGCGGTAGCCCGAGGTTTTCATCATTTCGTCGCGGCGGCCAATAAAGTAGAGGAATCCTTCTTCGTCCATCCGTACTGTGTCGCCTGAAAACACTGCGATCTCAGGCAGTACTAACCCAGCCTCGCGACCTGGCGCGTGCACCGGTAAAGGCTTGTAGCGCTCGGCAGTTTTTTCGATGTCATTCCAGTAGCCCATGCCGACCAATGCCCCGCGATGGACCAGTTCGCCCGGCTCATTGGGGGCACAAGGCGATCCGTCCTCGCGCAGCACCAAAATTTCGGCATTCGGAATGGCTTTGCCGATTGAGTCGGGGCGCTTATCCACCTCAGCCGGGGGGAGGTAAGTTGAGCGGAACGCTTCGGTCAGGCCGTACATCAAGAATGGTTTGGACTTGGGCAAATGCTTGCGCAGTGCCATCAAAGTCTCGCGCGGCATACGCCCGCCAGTATTGGCAAAGTAACGCAAATGCTCGGTGATCGTTTCCGGCCAAGTGAGTTGAGTCAGCTGGATATAGAGTGGCGGAACAGCCGTTAACCCGGTGACCTTTTCACGTTCAATCGCCTTTACGACATCGCGTGGCAACAGGTAATTGAGCAGCACAACGCGTGCGCCGACATGGAAAGCCGTCGTCAGTTGGCTGAAACCTGCGTCAAACGATAGCGGAAGGGCGGCGAGCAGGGTGTCTTCAGCGCTGTTTTCAAGATAACTGGCTACACTCTTGGCACCAGCCACCATGTTACGGTGCGAGAGTACTACGCCCTTGGGCTTGCCAGTACTGCCCGAGGTGTAAAGAATTCCAACGACATCCGTGTCGATAACCCGATGCCCTTGGGCTGGAGGCTGATCCATCAAGTCAGACCAAAGGGAATAATTGATCGCACCACTAGTCGGTAGCGCTTGCGTTGTATCAATAACCACGACATGGCGCAGGTCGTGACAGGCGGGCAATATGTCTTGCAATAGGGCTAGGCGCTCAGGAGAGGTGATCAGCATCCGCACATTGCAGTCGCGCAGAATATAACCAACCTGTTCGGCCTTGAGCAACGGGTTTAGCGGCAC
>CAXYZX010000303.1:0-2411 GCA_964293845.1 uncultured Dechloromonas sp. | reverse complement strand
TCCACTGGCGGTGCAGAGAGGCGGATTTTCAGGGCATCGCCATGCAGCCCGGCGAATTCGGTTTTTTTGGCGCCGGGCTGAATGTGCAGGGTTAGCGTGATGCGGCCATCGGCAGCGACGCGAAACCAGTCGCTCACAGAAACATTAGTACCACTTGCAGGAGCAGGATGGCGACCAGTGGGGAAAGATCAATGCCGGAAATCAGCGGGATGAAGCGGCGCAGCGGGTCAAGCAGTGGCCGTGTCAGTTGTTGTGCCGGCGCAGCCAGTGGCGAGTAGGGGTTGATCCATGACAGTACGGCTTGCAGGATCAGGGCGCCGATGAAAATGTAGACCGCCATGCGCAGGACGCCGCGCAGGGCAAACCAGAGAATCATTGGGGCCAGGCTGAGGCCGTCCGCTTCGACGAAGCGGGTTGATGCAGCAACAACGATACCGGCGAACAGCAGTTGTAGCGCGAAGGCGACAAAGACACTGGACCAGTCAAGGCCGCCGATGCCGGGAATGATGCGGCGCAAGGGTTTGACCGCCCAGTTGGTGAGTGCCACGACAAAGCTTCCGAGTTGTCCGGTAAAGGAAACGCGCATTGCCTGCATGATGAAACGCAGCAGAAAAAGGGCGGAGAAGAAACCAATGACGGCATCAAGCAGGAAAATGAGGGCTTGCATCAGTCGGCTCCCAGCAATTTGCCGAGTTCCTGACCGCGCGCTTGGGCGGCTTTGACGCCGGCGACGATGCCTTCCTTGACGCCTTGTTCGGCCATTTTAAGTAGCGCGGCTTCGGTCGTGCCACCCTTCGAGGTGACGCGTTCGCGCAATATGGAAGCGGGTTCGCTCGACTGGGCGGCAAGGGCTGCTGCACCCTGCACGGTTTCAATCGCCAGCTGGCGCCCCTGCTCAGGTGTGAAGCCGAGCTCGGCAGCAGCCTGTTGCAGTGCTTCAATAAAGAGGAAGACATAGGCCGGGCCACTGCCGGAAATGGCGGTGACGCCATCCATCTTGGCTTCGTCAGCGATCCAGACTGTGCTGCCAACGGCGCGCAATACGCGATCAGCCGCTTCGCGTTCAGCGGCGCTGACTTCCGGCAAGGCGCAGAGACCGGTGATGCCGGCGCCGATCAGGGCCGGTGTGTTAGGCATGCAGCGGACAATCTTGCGGTGGCCGCCGAGCCAGCGCGAGAGGGCGGCCATGTCGAGGCCGGCAGCAATGCTGACGACGACGGCAGCGCCCAGTTTGCTGACCAGCGGGGCGACGGCTTCCTTCATCTGCTGCGGTTTGACCGCAAGGAGCAGAAGATCAGGGGCGCCCGGCGCTGAGTCGGCGCTGGCGTGGCAATTTACGGCATAGGCGGCACTCAGTTTGGCGCGTGCTTCGGCACCGGGGTCGATGACGTGAATGTCGGTTGCCGCGAAGCCCTGTTTGAGCATGCCGCCGATCAGCGCATTGGCCATGTTGCCGCCGCCAAGGAATAGAATTTTCATGAGTAGTTTCTTTCGCCAAAAATTGCCGTGCCGATGCGCACGATGGTCGCGCCTTCGGCAATGGCTGCTTCGAGGTCATGGGACATGCCCATGGATAGGGTGTCAAGCGGCACACCGGCCGCCCGTATGGATTCGGATAGTTCCCGCAGTTGCTGGAAAGGCAGGCGTTGGGCGCTGGGGTCGTCTACTGCTTCCGGGATCGTCATCAGGCCACGTAACCGTAAACCCGGGAGCGAGCTGACGGCCTGACAAAGTGCCAAGGCCTGATCAGGGGCGCAGCCACTTTTGCTTGCTTCGCCGGAAACATTGACCTGCACACAAACCTGTAGCGGAGGTAAATGGGTGGGGCGCTGGCTAGCCAGGCGCTGAGCGATCTTAAGGCGTTCTACGGAGTGCACCCAACTGTAGTGTTCAGCGACGAGGCGGGTCTTGTTGCTCTGTAGCGGGCCAATAAAATGCCAGTCCAAAGCACGGTCGACCGCAACATTCATCTTGTCCACACCTTCCTGAGCGTAATTCTCTCCAAATGCTGTCTGGCCGGCGTCCGCCGCACACAAAATATCAGCCAGTGGTTTGGTCTTGCTGACTGCCAGCAGGGTGATCTCCGCAAGGTCGCGTCCAGCCGCCCGCGCTGCCTTGGCAATGCGTTCCCGGACGGCTTGCAGGTTGGTGGCGATTGCGCTCATAATCCTTTGGAATTTTGTCTAATCCCAGTATACACGCGCCACTTGCGCTTTAAGGACGATCCGCATGGACATCACCGAACTGCTGGCCTTTGGCGTCAAGAACAAGGCTTCCGACCTTCATCTATCGGCCGGTTTGCCGCCGATGATTCGTGTGCATGGCGACGTGCGCCGCATCAATTTGCCGGCAATGGAGCACAAGGACGTGCACAGCATGGTGTATGACATCATGAACGACGGCCAGCGCAA
>CAXYZX010000302.1:0-2443 GCA_964293845.1 uncultured Dechloromonas sp. | reverse complement strand
AGTCGAGCCCAGCACGGCGACAACGGCGAGAAGCAGGATCGGTCCGATATCGGCCAACAGGCGCCGGACATCGATGTCGATAGCCGTTTCGAATAGCAAAATAGGCAAAAACAGATACAAAAAAGCCTCGCTGGAGATCGTCAGCGAGGTACTCAGTATGGAATTCCCGATATCGATGCTGAAACCAAGGATCGCGCCCACGATCACCAGCGTAATCGAGAGCGGCAGGTTCACTCGACGAGCTATCGGCTCGGTCGCAACAACAACCGCAAACAATGTGGCTACACCAAGAACTGAAATTGGAATGCTGGCCATTTACCGCCTCACTGTTTCTGAAAAACGCGCCAACGCTGAAAATCCCAACCTATCCGCAATGCCAGTCGGGTTGCTCACTGTATCAAGATCGGGAACTGCCGTTGCGCTAATCATGAGCGCTTGAACCTCAAGATATGGCAAAGGACTGTCGTCGCCCCAAACATGATTTTTGTTTTGCGCATGGGGATTCATTTCTCCGCCATCAAAATCAGGTCGCCGCCCTCCCCTCGCTCAAGACGGTCGCTGTATAGCTTGACCAGAGGATCATCCCGGTAGAGAACAGCAAGCTCGGCAAACATCACTTTCGCATGTTCGTAGCCACCGGCAACCGACAATTGCTTGTAGGCATCGAGATAACGCTCGCGTGGCGCATAGCGTTTTTCGCGCTCGGCAACCAAGGGCTCGAACACCTCTATCGCTTCAGTCTTGCCTTTCAGAACCAGGCGGCCCACCGGTCGAACAGCCGCATCGGCACAACCGGCAAGGGTAGCTGCCGACATGCACATGTTCGTACCGAGTTGCTTGTTCACACTCTCCAGGCGGGATGCCGTGTTGACAGGATCACCTAGAGCCCGGTAATCGAACATGGTCGAGCCGCCAAAGTTTCCGACGATCACCTCGCCCGAGTGGATGCCAATGCGCGTGATGCCAAATTTGACGCCTTCGGCATTCAGTTTTTTCGCGTATGCGGTGGCAAAGGTATCCATTTCGAGGGCACAGGCCAGCGCCCGGGCGCGATGATCCGGCTGCAGCACCGGGGCGGAAAACATGATCGCCACCGAATCGCCGACAATTCGGTCAAGGGTGCCTTCGTAATGGAAGGCGATTGCAATCATCTGATCCAGATAATTATTCAACATGTCTACCGCATTCCCGGGATCAATACTTTCCATGAGGCTGGTGAAATTGGCCAAATCGGTGAACACAAAGCTGCACTCCTGACGCCCGCCGCCCAGGCTCATGGCTTCCGGGTTTTTGACCAGATAGTCGACACGATTGGGCGAGACATAGCGGGAAAACATATCCTTGATCCAGCGTTGTTCACGCTCGCTGATAAAGTGGTGGATCAGACTTCCCAGCACAAACGCCAAGGCAAAAATCAGGGATGGCGTAACCGTATTGATGAGCAGCGCATGTTCGCGAAAGGCGTACCAGCCACCAGCCAGTGCCACCGTGAGAAAGGCGGCAGCGACAGTGGCCGCCAGCATGGCCCGGGCGCGAATGGAGAGGAATGAAATGGCCAGACCACCAATGATGATGGCAATGACCTCCGCTGCCTTGGCCCAGTCCGGACGCGAGAGGATATGGCCGGACAAAATCTGCTCGACAACCTGGGCATGAGCCTCCACCCCGGGCATGACGCCGCCGAGAGGAGTAAAGCGGAGATCCATCAGCCCCTGGGCGGAACTGCCGATGAACACGATATGGCCCGCCAGCAGCGCATCGGGCACTTCACCGGCGAGGACTTTCCAGGCGGGGAGGTAGCGATTGGCCACCGATATTGAATAATGGACCCAGACCTCACCCTCGGCCGTCGTCGGAATCTTGTAGGCACCAATCCGAACCTCCGAAAGTCCGTAACCTTGCGGCATTGCCTTCAGAAAGTAATTCCGCTCTCCCTGCGCCACACGAAGCGACTCAGCCGCGATACCGGGTACCGGATTACCGCTCAGGCTGAATACCATCGGAACCCGACGGACAATGCCATCGCTGTCGGCGACAAAATTCAGGGCACCGTTGCCAAGCGCCGCCGCTTCAAGCTCCGGCCGGGTCGGGATCACTGAATCAAAGGCGTGCAGATGGCTGGTCGGATTTTGCCCGGAGCTAATGTAGCGAAACGGCCGGTGAGCCAAACCTGGGGCCTCGTCGCCATCTGGCGCACCGCTTACGCCGCTTCCGGGTGCTCCTCTTTGCAAAACGAAGCCGAGGCCGACACCGGCGCCCTCAAAACTATTAGCCAATACAAGGTCATGATCCGGGAGTCCATCAAGAGCCTTTCGTGCCGCGCCGCTCAGCTGCCATAGTTTCGCCATGGTCTTGGGTGAGGTTCGATCGGCCTCTGCCAGCAATACGTCGAAGCCGATAGTGGCCGCGCCGGCAGTCTTCAGGTTTTCTACCAGTTCGGCCA
>CAXYZX010000301.1:0-2449 GCA_964293845.1 uncultured Dechloromonas sp. | reverse complement strand
AGAAGCTGGCAGCGTGGGCCGGTATTTTTGCCGTCGCCACCGCTTTTGCCGGCATCTGGGGAATGAATTTCAAGGCGATGCCGGAACTGCAATGGGAATACGGTTACCCGATGGCACTTCTGGCCATCAGCTCTGCCTGTGTTGCTCTCTATGCCAACTTCAAACGTGTCGGCTGGCTATAGGAATGAATTGATGGCTGATCAAAGACCCGACCCCGATCAACTGCTCAACCGCGTGAATGCAGAAGAAGCCAGGGCCAAACGCGGCAAGCTGAAGATATTTTTCGGGGCATCAGCCGGTGTCGGCAAGACCTACGCCATGCTCGGGGCGGCGCGGCAACAGCTTCTGGCCGGTGTCGATGTCGTCATCGGCATTGTCGAGACGCATGGCCGGATGGAAACGGAAGTCATGGCCGATGGCCTGGAATATCTGCCTTTGCGGGATATTCCCTATCGCGACCGGGTACTCAAGGAGTTCGATCTGGACGGCGCTTTGGCCCGCAAGCCGGCGCTGATCCTGATGGATGAACTGGCCCACTCAAATGTGGCCGGCTCGCGCCACGCCAAACGCTGGCAAGACATCGACGAATTGCTGGCGGCGGGCATTGACGTGTATTCCACAGTCAATGTCCAGCACCTGGAGAGTCTCAACGACGTGGTCAGCGGCATTACCGGCATACGCGTCTGGGAAACAGTGCCCGACAAGGTGTTCGATGCAGCCGACGAGGTAGTGCTGGTCGACCTGCCGCCTGACGAATTGCTACAGCGCCTGCAGGCCGGCAAGGTTTATCTTCCCAACCAGGCGGAACGGGCGATCCGCAACTTTTTCCGCAAGGGCAACCTGATCGCCCTGCGCGAACTGGCGCTGCGCCGCACTGCCGACCGGGTCGATGACCAGATGCTGCAATACCGGCGCGATCAGTTTGTCTCGCCAGTCTGGCAAACCCGGGATTCGCTGCTCGCCTGCATCGGCACGGGTGCCGGTGGTGAGAAGATCGTCCGCACCACGGCCCGTGTCGCCAGCCGGCTTGAAGCCCCGTGGCACGCCATTTACATCGAAACCCCGGCTTTGCAGCGGCTATCCGAGGCGAGTCGCCATCGCATCCTGCGCAACCTGAAGCTGGCCGAGGATCTGGGTGCGCAGACGGCGACGCTATCGGGTAACGATGCGGAAGAGGTCGCTGTCAAATATGCCCGCGATCACAATCTCTCGAAGATTTTCGTCGGACGGGATCATCCGCGTCCGTGGCGCCCGTGGTTCCGCTCTTTTGCCGACCGCCTTGGCCAGCGAGCGCCCGATCTCGATGTGCTTCAGGTGGCGCGTGCCGATACCGAACGCGAGTCCGTCAAAGTTGTCCGGGAAAGCTTCAGTGAAAGCATTTTCGAGCAGTGGCCGGCCTACGCCAAGGCCGCGGCCGGTTGCGCGCTGACCGGGATGGCTGCCGCCTTGTTGTTCCCGATTGTCGACCTGCCCAACATCGTCATGGTCTTTCTGTTGGCGGTAGTGCTGGTCAGTGTGCGCTACGGTCGCGGCCCCGGGGTGTTGGCTTCCTTTCTGTCGGTGGCAATTTTTGATTTTGTCTTTGTTCCACCCCGCTTTTCCTTCGCCGTCACTGATGTTCAGTACCTGATGACTTTTGCCGTCATGCTGGTGGTTGGCCTGATCACCGGCCAACTGACAGCTGGCTCGAAATACCAGGCCAAGGTGGCAACACGGCGGGAACAGCGCGTTCGCTCCCTCTATGAAATGTCACGCGACCTTTCCGGCGCACTGATGCCCGAGCAGATTGCCGAAATCGGCGAACGCTTCATCGTCGCCGAACTCGGTGCAAGGGCGGCCTTTATGCTGACCGACGACAACGACCGCTTGCAGCCTGCCCTGCCCTCGGCCAACGGTCTGCCCACCGTCGACTTGGGTATTGCCCAGTGGGCTTTCGATCATGCCGAGGCGGCCGGCCAAGGCACCAACACGCTGGCTGCCAGCCCGGTCCTTTACTTGCCGCTCAAGGCACCGATGCGCCTGCGCGGCGTACTGGCACTCGAAGTGCGCGATACGGACCGCCTGCTGATCCCCGAGCAGCGTCGATTGCTTGATACCTTTGCCTCGCTGATCGCCATTGCCCTGGAGCGGGTGCATTATGTCGAGGTCGCCCAGAACACGACAGTGCAGATGGAGTCCGAGCGTCTGCGCAACTCGGTGCTTTCGGCCATTTCCCATGATTTGCGCACGCCGATGAGCGTCCTGGTTGGTCTGGCCGACTCGATGTTCCTGACCCAGCCGCCACCGACCGGTCCGCAGGCCGAGATTGCCCACTCCCTGAAGGAGGAAGCGCTGCGCGTCAGCAGCCAGGTCAATAACCTGCTCGACATGGCCAAGCTGCAGTCGGGCCGCGTCGAGTTGAACCGGCAATGGCAGCCGTTGGAGGAAGTCGTCGTCAGCGCCCTGAAAA
>CAXYZX010000300.1:0-2456 GCA_964293845.1 uncultured Dechloromonas sp. | reverse complement strand
CACCGGCGAGATTGCCAATGCCGCCCAGCACAGCCGCCGTAAATGCCTTGAGGCCCAGCATGAAGCCCATCTGATAGTGGGCGATTTCGTAATAAGTGCCGACCATGATGCCGGCCAGTGCACCAAGTGCCGAACCAATAATGAAGGCAGCAGCAATCACGCGATTGATATTGACCCCCATCAGACTGGCCACCGCCGGATTCTGTGAGGTGGCGCGCATCGCCATGCCAAGTTTGGTGCGATAGACAAGAAAGAGCAGACCACCCATGGTCAGCGATGAGACCGCGACGATGATGACCTGCACCGCCGTGAAATTGGCACCGGCAAACTCGAAATCCATTTTGGGCAACAAGGGGGGAAAGGTCAGGTAGTTACGCCCCCAGACGATCATCGCCACATTTTGCAAGACAATCGACATGCCGATTGCCGTAATTAATGGCGTCAGGCGCGGCGCGTTGCGTAGCGGGCGATAGGCGATACGCTCCAGCCCCCAACCCAGCGCCATGCAGACCAGTACCGAGGCGGTAAGTCCAGCCATCCCGGCCAGGGCAATTGGCATGCCGGCCTTGATCAGCGAACTGGCAACGGTAATGGTGACCAGCGTACCGATCATGACCACCTCACCGTGGGCGAAATTAATCAGTCCCATGATGCCGTACACCATCGTGTAACCCAGCGCGACCAGCGCGTAGATGCTGCCCTGCACCAGGCCATTGATGATTTGCTGGAGAAAAATATCCATTTTGTGTAAGTCGACCGCAACATATGGAAACGGCACCTTACGGTGCCGTTTCACTTAGCCAGAATTGGCTTTTACTTCTTTTCGACTGCTGCCTTGGTGGCTTCAGCGGCGTTTTTTACTGCATCGGCACCAGCCACAACTGCCCCCTTGCCGGCATCAGCCGCCGCCTTGGCTGCATCCTTGACCTCGGCAACCGCTTCCTTCACTTCAGCCTTGGCCATTTCAAGCGGATCGCCGCCAATGGTCTGAACATACTCGAGCTTACCAGCCTTGTACTGATAGACCGAAATCGCGCCACCCTTGAGGTCGCCGAACTCATCAAAACCGATCTTGGCGGTCACCCCGTCGTAACTGGTCTTGCCAATTTCTGCCAGGTACTTCGCCGGTTCAACAGAATTGGCACGCTTCATCGAGTCAACCATGACCATCACTGCATCATAGACATACGGTGCATAGAGCTGGATATCGCCGTTAAATTTCTTGACAAACTTGTCCTTGAACTCCGGACCCTTGGCCAGTTTTTCCAGCGGCATGCCCGGCAACGAACAATAGTGGCCTTCGGTCGCTTCGCCACCCAGCTTCATGAATTCAGGCGTACACACGCCATCGCCACCGAGGAACTTGGCCTTGATGCCGAGATCCTTCATCTGCTTGGCCATCGGGCCACCCTGGGCGTCCATGCCACCGTAAAACACCAGCTCAGCCTTGGTGGACTTGATTTTGGTCAGGATGGCCTTGAAGTCGGTCGCCTTGTCGTTGGTGTATTCGGTAGCAACCACCTTGAGGCCATTGGCCTCGGCGCCCTTCTTGAACTCTTCCGACAAGCCCTGGCCGTAAGCGGTGCGATCATCAATGATGGCAACTGTTTTGACGCCCTGCTTGGCAGCAAACTCACCCAGCGCCTTGCCCTGTTGCACATCGTTGGCCATCACGCGGAAAGCCGTCTTGAAGCCCTGTTGCGTGTATTTCGGGTTGGTGGCCGAACCGGAAATCTGCGGCAAGCCAGCATCAGAATAGAGTTTGGAGGCGGGGATGGTGGTGCCGGAATTCAGGTGGCCGATCACACCATTAACCTTGGCATCAACCAGCTTCTGGGCCACGATGGTGCCTTGCTTGGGGTCAGCCTGGTCGTCTTCACCGAGCAGTTCAAATTTAATCTTGGCGCCGCCGATTTCCAGGCCTTGCGCATTGAGTTCGTCGATTGCCAGACGGGCGCCATTTTCGTTGTCTTTGCCAAGGTGCGCCTGGGGACCGGTCATTGGCGCGACATGGCCGATCTTGACTGTCATTTCCGGCTTGGGAGCAGGCGCTGCAGGTGCTGCCGGCGCGGCGACCGGCTTTGGTTCTTCCTTCTGACCACAGGCACCAAGGGCAAGTGCTGCGGCAACGGAGAGGGCAACTACGGAAAGCTTGGCTTGCATCGAGGGTTCTCCAGAACTAATTGAGGTAGAAAAAGCGACTTGCTGATTGTCCAGAGGGCATACCTGCGTGTCAATAACAAATGCTATGATCAATTGTATGAACAAATGCAGAGGAACACGCACATGAAGATCATGACCGTTCTTCGAAACCTGCTGCACAAGGCGGCGCGCAAAGCGCTCTCCATGCTCCCGCGCAAGCGCCGTTTCGGCATCTACCGCTCCTTTGTTGAATGCGACCCGGAGCCGAATTCACGGCTGGTTTTGAAAATCGCCGACACCAAGGAGGAACTGGA
>CAXYZX010000299.1:0-2469 GCA_964293845.1 uncultured Dechloromonas sp. | reverse complement strand
GCCAGATCGAGGGTCCAGATGACGTCACTACTTTGCTCGGCGAGCATGCGATAGCGCTCTTCGCTACGCTGCACGGCCTGCTCCATCTCGTGTCGTGCAACAATTTCCCGCTCCAGCCGGCGATTCATTCGGCCAAAATAGATGGCAAAAAAGCCAACAAAAATGATCACCAACACGCCAATCGCCATCAGCGGCAAAACCCAGACAGGCAGTTTCTGCGGCGTGTCTTCATAAATCAGTCCGGCAATTTTAGCATTCGGCGAAACCATGCCCAGCTCAGCATAATTCTGGGCCATCTGCTGCCAGCGCCCTTCATTCATATGGCCGATTTCGACCAGCTCCGGTTGCATCAGGCGCTGCATTTCAGCTGCCTCGAACAACAAATGATCTTTCGCGTGGCGCTTTGAATAACGCTCAAGAATCAGATCGGCAATTTCTTCCGGGTGCACCATCGCATACTCCCAGCCTTTGATCACCGCAGCGCGGAAAGCGCGCACCCCCTTACGGTTGGCATTGATAGCATTTTCGGTGGTAAACAGGGTATCGCCGTAAAAATCTATCCCAGCCGAACGGGGTGTGAATATCGCGTATTTAAAAGCAGCCTTGTCGAGCACGAATGGTTCGTCGGTTGAATAGCCAGACAAGGCATCGACCTTGCCGGAAATCAGATCGGCTGGATCAAAACTGTGTTGTTCAGCCCGATAACGGGTGATGCCCTCACGCTTGAGATAGGCATACAACTCCGTTTCATGGGGCATCAGCATAATGCGCCGGCCAGACAGAGCATGGACGTTGTTAGCCACCTGGGTGCCGGCAATCAGAACCAACGGAGAATGCTGCAGAATGGTGGCCAGCGCCACCACCGGCTCGCCACGCGCACGATGCAGTGCAAGCTCAGAGGCGCCGACGCCGAACCGCGCATCCCCCTTGAGCACAGCAGCAATCGGGTCATGCGAAGCGCCGGCCTCAACCAGCGTTACCTCGTAACCTGCCTCGCGAAAATAACCCTTTTCGATGGCGGCGTAGTAACCCGCGAACTGAAATTGATGTTTCCAGTTGAGTTGCAGCGTGACCTGCTCCAGCGCCCAAAGCGGGGCACAGACAATTGAGAGCAGGACAAGGAAAAATAAACGCATTTTGGGATTATGCCGCAGTACGTTCACTTACTTGTGATAAACGCGACTACTGCCACCCGAGCCACCTGAACTGGGGTTTGCCACGTTGTCAAACAGGTTCCAGCCTTGATGCTGGGCATAGCCAAACATGACGAGCGCGAAGATGCCGGTAATCAGGTTGAAGTTCTTGAACATCAGTCGTCCGAGTCCGAATCGTTATCCGAGTCGCTGCTGGAGACCGGCGCATGATCACTTTCTGACCAGCGTCTCGCTTCAAAGGCGGCGCAACGCAAACGAGTGAAGAAAGGGAAGATGATCAGATAGATCATCACCATCACATAGTTGGACCAGCCGATACCGCCACTGGAGATTTCAATGGTGTCACGCACCGCCACAGGTTTTTCCGTCGACATATCGGGGTCGACCGCAACATAGTAAGTACCAGGCGGAATATTGAGGAAAACCACCTCATCATCTCGATCGCCTTCGGACCAGCTCTCGCCACCATCGTTGCCATAGTAATAGGCGATCTCGCGTGCTGCAGGCCAGGCTTGGCCGGTAACCTTGTTAACCAGCATCATCTCGAGGCCGATCCAGTTGTTATCCAGACTTGTGCTGTTGCGTACCGTAATTTTGCGCGGCTTGTCGCGCACCACAAACTCCTTCGTGGTGAGTGTCTCTTCCGCCATCTGCGGACTGAAATCCAGCGTCTGACGCAGCAAACTCTGGCCACCGACGATATAGACAAAAAACAACTGCAGCACCGTCGCCAGCAAACCGAGCATCCAGAACAGGCGGCACACACGCTTATGCGTGGCCTCCCACGGGTTAATCTGGTTGGCGAAAACGCCTATCGGCTCAGGCATCTTGCCCGGCAGCTTGAAGGCATCACGGACCACATCCGGCTCGACATAAGCACCTAGCGACCAGGAGAGCTCATTGCTGGTCGTTTCGCGCGACAACATCAAGGGTGGCGCCACGTAATCGACAATGCGGTTCGTTTCACCACGCTTTACCCGCCAGGTGAACTCACCGGCCACCTGTATGACCTTGGCCGACTCGGTGGTGGCGAAGTGCTTGAATTTCTGACCATCATAAGTAACGTCGGCAAGCTCCATCGCGCCGTTACTGGTTGGTGGTCGCGACAACACATCAGCCGTATTCCAGTGACCGTTGTACTCGGTCAACCAGCGATAGGTGCCATTTTCGCCGGCCAGCAGATATTCGCGCCAGTCGTAAGAAATACCTTCGATGGTCGTCTGCTTGACCAGAAAGCCGATCGCCTCAACGGCCTTGCCTTCCAGCGTTCCCTTGCTGCCTAGAGGGATACGCGGAACGTATTTCTCATCGCGAT
>CAXYZX010000298.1:0-2476 GCA_964293845.1 uncultured Dechloromonas sp. | reverse complement strand
CTGAACCTTGTTCTGGGGCATGGGCTGAATCATTCACTCGATTGGTAAGACCAGCCCATTCTAAAGAGCAAATTGGAAAACCGCAAGCTAGGGATTTTCCCTAAGTTGTTTGACTAAGTATCGGTTCTAAAGTACATTTTCAACTCACCGAATATTGGTTTGACCAATTTACCACCGGAGACATAATGAAAATTCATGGCAAAACCGGGCAGAGCCCAAGCGATGTATATTTCTTCGCCACTTGCGTTGTCGATCAGTTTTTTCCCGGCGCCGGACTTGACGCCATTAAATTGCTCGAACTTCAGGGCATCCGGGTGCATTTTCCCGAAGAGCAAACCTGTTGCGGTCAACCGGCTTATACGAGTGGATTTCCTGACGAAGCACGCAAGGTTGCTGCGCATCAATTGACCCTGTTTCCAGAAAACTGGCCGGTCATCGTTCCCTCGGGTTCCTGCGCCGGGATGATGAAGCATCACTACCCCACCCTGTTCGCCGCTGATCCGGTACGCAAGGTACAGGCCGAAGCGCTGTCAGCGCGCATTTACGAATTCACCGATTTCCTGGTTAATGTGCTGGGCTTTCAGCCAGAAGATAAAGGCGCTGAGTGCACCGTCGTCTTGCATACATCCTGCTCGGCGCGCCGCGAGATGGGCGTCCATCTGACTGGCCGCCAGTTACTCGGCAATATGAAAGGCGTCAAGGTCGCCCAGCAGGATCACGAATCCGAATGCTGCGGTTTCGGCGGCACCTTCTCGATCAAGCAACCGGAAATTTCCGGGGCGATGGTTGAGGACAAGGTCAAATCACTGAAGGCAACCGGTGCCGAACGCGTCGTCAGCGCCGACTGTGGCTGCCTGATGAACATCCTCGGCCACGCGGCCTGGAAGGATGAACAAGAGGGTCGGAAGACACCCAGCCTGCCCGGCGAACATATCGCCAGCTTCCTGTTGCGGAGGACCTCCAAATGAATGCCCGTGATCGCATCCTCGCCAAACTGAATGCCGCGCCGGTGCTGCCCAAGGCGGCGCCGGAGATTGCTGCCTGGTATGAAACCCATCGCGGCACAGAAAGTACTGCCGAAAAAGCAGCACGCTTCCGTGGCTGCATAGAATTTGCCCACGCCGAGGTTTACGCGGTTTCGCATGCCAGTTGGCCACAAAAGCTGTGGGAAGTCCTGACTGCCAAGCAAATCGACAAACTGCTGGTGGCCCCCGGCACCGCCCACGGCCAGCTCGCCATCAATGTACTGTCCGCCAGCGGCATAACCTGTCGCGGCTATGAGCAGTCGATTGAAGCATGGAAGGAAGAAATGTTTCACGACATCCCGGCCAGCCTGACCGCAGCCCGCGGTGCCATCGCCGAAACCGGCACACTGGTCTTGTGGCCCGATGCCCATGAACCGCGCCTGATGTCGCTGGTACCGCCGATCCATATCGTCCTGCTCGATGCCAGCACCATCCACAACACTTTTTACGAAGTGATGCAGAACGAAGGTTGGGGAATCGAGTCACAATCGGCAATGCCGACCAACGCCCTGCTCATTTCCGGCCCCTCAAAGACCGCTGATATTCAGGTGACCCTGGCCTACGGCGCACACGGTCCGAAAGAACTTGTCGTCCTGCTGATCGGAGAAGAAGCATGAGCGAGCACGCAATGAACTTCATGCCTTCCGAGGGCTTCCGCGCCCGTTCCAAGGAAGTCGTCGAAAACCCCTTCCTGCGCCAGAGTTTCCGTGGTGCGATGGATTTCCTGATCAACAAGCGCATTACGCAGTTTCCCAACGCTGAAGAACTGGAGACACTGCGCACGCTGGGCGAACAGATACGCCAGTACAACCTCGGCAAGCTGCCGGCGCTGCTGGTGCAACTGGAGGAAAGCCTGACGCGCAATGGCATTCAGGTACATTGGGCGGAAACGCCGGATGAGGCCAACGCCATCATCCTTGGTATCTGCCAAAAGCATTCAGCCAAGCTGATGGTCAAGGGCAAGTCGATGGTCAGCGAGGAAATCGAGTTGAACCACGCTTGCGAAGCGGCCGGCATCGAGGCGATGGAGTCAGACATGGGCGAGTACATCGTCCAGCTGGCCGGCGAAAAGCCGTCACACATCATCATGCCGGCGATTCACAAGACCAAGGAAGAGATCGCCCGCCTCTTCCATGAAAAAGTGGAAGGCGTCGATTACACCGACAACGTCGATGAACTGATCCAGATCGGTCGCAAAGTGCTGCGCGAAAAATTTCTGGTTGCTGACATCGGGCTATCCGGCGTCAATTTCGCTGTCGCCGAAAGCGGCACACTGTGTCTGGTTGAAAACGAAGGCAATGGCCGCCTGAGCACAACAGCACCGCCCGTTCATATTGCCATCACCGGCATCGAAAAGATTGTCGAAAAGCTCGACCATGTGCCGCCCCTGCTCTCATTGCTGACGCGCTCGGCCACCGGTCAGAACATCTCGACCTACTTCAACATGATCT
>CAXYZX010000297.1:0-2514 GCA_964293845.1 uncultured Dechloromonas sp. | reverse complement strand
GGACAAGGGCAACTGGCGCCGCGCCCGCTGCTCGACGCCAAATTTGAAATAACGGACAGCCGTTTTGCCGGCCAGCCGCTTTCCGGACGTGGTGATTTCCGTCTCGACTGGCCGCGCATCCCGCGCGCCGATGTCACGCTCAACGCCGGCGTCAATCACCTGCTGCTCAAGGGTGCCTATGGGCAAACCGGCGATCTGCTCGACATTCGTCTTGAGGCACCCGACCTCGCCCCCTACGGTATCGATGGCGACCTCAGTGCCCAGGCCAGACTAGGCGGCCACCCACAAGCCGCGACGCTCAGCGCCCAAGCCACGACAAAGCGCCTGCGTCTGCCAGGCGTCGGCCAACTCTCCGCGCTCAGCCTGAATGCTGAAGGCGGCAATAGCGCAGGTTCCCCGCTACATGTCGACCTGACGGTTGCCCGCCTTGATCGCCCTGAGCAAGTTGCGGCCGCCAAGCTACTGCGCCTGCAGATCGACGGCAGCAACAGCAGCCACCAGTTGCGCGCCAGCGGTGATCTGGGTGACAAGCAAAAGTTTTCCATCCTCCTTGACGGTGGACTGAGCGCTGGCCAATGGCAAGGCAGCGCCCGCCAGGCGACGCTCAGCGGTGGGCGCCAGAACCTTAAGCTAGCAGCGCCAAGCGCGCTGGCGCTGGCGCCCGACGCCTGGTCTTTCGGCCCGGCTGAAATCAGCGGAGACGACGGCGAAAACCGCTGGCGCGGCAAACTGCAAGCCGCCGCTGATGCACATCTGTTGCGCGCCAGCCTTGAAGGACGTGGCCCGCGCCTAGGTGAGGTGACGGCACAAATGGAAGCCGGCATGCATGATGCGTGGTCAATCAATCCCCAAGCCCCCTGGCAAGCCAGTATCCGGAGCAACATCGCCGATCTCGGCTGGGTTGCCGATCTGCTCGGAGACGAATGGAAAAGCGCAGGCCGTTTCAGTGGCGAATTGAACATTACCGGCACCCCGGCCCAACCGCTATCCAGTGGCCAGTTTCAGGGCAAGGATCTCGTCTTGCACCTGCCCGAGCAGGGTCTGCACCTGGCCCGTGGCGAACTTGACATTGAGGTGGCGGCTAATCTGCTGCGCGTCAAAAAACTGGCCTTTGACAGCCTTCTGCAAGCGGCGCCGCGCCCCTTGCGACGTAGCGAGCGCGGCCCTGAAATCAGCGCCCTGGCGGCACGGCCGGGGCGCCTGGAAATTGGCGGCGAAATGCGGGTTGACCGCGACAAACTGGGTGACAACGCCTTTCTCGATATCCGTTTTGAGCGCCTCGGCGCTTTCCAGCTTCCCGATCAATGGGTCGTCATTTCGGGCGACGGGCGCCTCACCTGGCAGGACGGAACGCTCGGCCTACGCGGCAAACTGGCCACGGATGCCGGCTACTGGCAACTGGCGAATACGGGCACGCCACAACTTTCCGATGACGTGGTGGTCAAGCGGCCGGGCAACGAAAAGCCGGCCAGCGCTTTGCGCCCAAAACTGGATCTCGATCTCAGCGCCGATCTCGGCAGAAACTTTCAGTTCACCGGTGCCGGACTGAGCAGCCGGCTGGTCGGCGACATTCGCTTGCGCGCCAGCGGCCGCGATCTGCCACGGGCGACCGGCAACATTCGTACTCGTGACGGGCGCTTTGAAGCCTACGGCCAGCAACTCAGTATCGAGCGTGGCATCCTCACTTTCCAGGGCCTGCTCGACAATCCGGCGCTCGACGTACGTGCTGTCCGCAAGGGGTTGGCCGTCGAAGCTGGCGTCCAGGTCAGCGGGACAGCGCAAAAGCCGATCATCAAGCTGATCTCGGAACCGGAGTTACCCGACCCGGAAAAGCTTGCCTGGCTGATTCTTGGCCATGGTCCAGAACTAATGAGCGCCGGCGACGCCACTGTTTTGCTCTCGGCAGCGGGCAGCATTCTGGGCAGCAATTCGGGCGGCGTTGTCCAGCAATTGAAGAAAGGCTTCGGCATCGACGAATTCGGCGTGCGCAGCGGGCAAATCGGTGACACCGGCAGCCGCAGCCAGAGCAGCCGGGTTGCCGGCAGCAGTGTTGACACGACGGCGGCCACCGGCAACCAGATTCTCAGCATTGGCAAGCGCCTTTCCTCGAACGCCATGCTCTCCTACGAGCAAACCCTGGGCAAGGCTGAAAGCATCGTCAAACTCACCGTCAACCTGACCCGCCAGATATCGCTGATTGGCCGTGCCGGTAGCGATAATGCACTGGATGTCTTCTACATCATTACGCTCGGCGACCCGCGCGAACGTGGACGCCGAACTTCAGCCACACGGGAAAACGAATAACCCACCACGGTTCATGACATATGTCATAAGCGTCAGTTAAACTACGTTTGAATCCGCTTCCCGACCTGCCATGAATCCACTGCTCCGGCTCCCTCTGCTCACCAGCCTTTTCCTTGCCCTGCTTTTATCAGGATGTTCGGCTTTCAAGGTATATGACGAGAACAAGGAGATCGGCCACTTTGGCGCCATTTCGGGGCGCACAATTTCTGC
>CAXYZX010000296.1:0-2521 GCA_964293845.1 uncultured Dechloromonas sp. | reverse complement strand
TCTTTGTATGCGCTAAATGGCCGTCAAGGACAGCGGCACCAGCGGACTATTCGAGTATTTCTTGGCTACCGTCCGGCTACTGGGGATGACTTGAAACAGCTCAATCATTGGCTATGCAGCGAGGCACTCCCGTTCGATTCGCAAGCCCGCCACGGCCGAGACCTTGCGCTGGACTGGTGTCGTATTCATCACTTGGAGCCGCCCGCGAGCGATGAACTCAACCGCACCATCCGTTCGGCAGTACGTAGTTATGAGGCTCAGCAACAAGCGGTCATTGACTCGCGCTTGAGCACAAGCAGCAAAGCCGCGATCAACCGATTACTGGGCGAAGACGATACCGATCCCGACGAAGCTGACAACGAAAACGCCAAGAGCATCTCCTTCAGCAGCCTCAAGACCGATCCAGGCAAAGCCAGTCTGGACAGCCTGCTGGTCGCCATTGCCAAACTCAAATGTATCGACGAGATTGGTTTGGCGCCGGAGGTTTTTACTGATGTTCCCGCCAAATTCATAGACCAGTTCCGGCAACGCTGCTCGACTGAATCCATCCGAGAACTACGGCGTCACCCCGTTGCAATCCGCTACAGCATGGTGGCCATGTTTTGCTGGCGGCGCCAGCAACAGCTCACCGATTCGCTGATCGACTTGCTCTTGCAAGTGATTCACAACCTGGGCACCCGTGCAGAGAAGAAGATCGACAAGAAACAGTTCGTCGCCTTCAAGAAAATTCGCGGCAAGGCCCGTCTCCTGTTCAAGCTGGCCGAGGCCACCGTCGATCAGCCGGAGGGAATCATCAAAGAGGTCGTCTATCCGGTGGTGTCCAAGAAAACCTTGGAAGAACTGGTCGCCGAATTCAAGACTATGGGCTTTGACTTCGAACGGGAAGTACAGGAGTCCATGCGGTCCTCTTATGGCCATCACTACCGGAGCATGCTGATGCCGGTGCTGGATGCGCTGATCTTTCAGTCCAACAACACCGTCCATCGCCCGGTCATTGAAGCCCTGGCTGTCCTCAAGGCCAACCGGGATAGCCGACAGCAGTATTACAACGCCGCCGACGTGCCGCTCGAAGGCATTGTGTCGACGAAATTGCGCGATGTCGTGGTGGAACAGGACAAAAACGGCAAAGACCGGGTCAATCGCATCAACTATGAAATCTGTGTCCTGCGTGCCTTGCGGAAACGCCTGGGCACCAAGGAAATCTGGGTCGATGGTGCGGATCGCTATCGCAATCCAGAACAGGATCTGCCGGCCGATTTTGCCGATAAGCGCGACAGCTATTATGCGATGCTGGACGTGCCCAAGGACGTAGCGGTCTTCATTGAGCAGATCCAGTCCACCCTGCGGCAAGGCCTGAAAACACTGAACGACGGCCTTCCGGACAACCCGAAGGTGCGCCTGCGGCAACAAGGCAAGAACTTGATCCACCTCTCGCCGCTGGAGGCGCAGACGGAGCCTCCCAATACCGCCGCGCTCAAGCGCGAGATCGGCCAACGCTGGTCAGACGTCGAGCTGATCGACATCGTCAAGGAAGTCGACTTGCGGGTCAACTTCACCGCCGCGTTCCGTACCACCGCCAGCCGCGAAGCGCTCGACCCAGCCCTATTGCAGCGCCGCCTGCTGCTCTGCCTGTTTGGCATCGGCACCAATGTGGGCTTAAAACGGGTGGCCAGCCAACAACCGAGCGTCAACTTCGAGGAATTACGCTACGTCAAACGCCGCTTCGTGCAGAAAGAGGCGTTACGTGCCGCAATCGGCGAAGTCGTCAATGGGATCTTCCAGATCCGTAACCCGGCAATCTGGGGCAGCGCAACCACCGCCTGCGCGGCTGATTCCAAAAAGTTCGGCGCTTACGATCAGAATCTGATGACCGAATGGCACGCGCGCTATGGTGGGCGCGGTGTCATGATCTACTGGCACGTCGACACCAATTCGACCTGCATTTACTCACAATTGCGCCGTTGCTCGTCGTCGGAAGTAGCCGCCATGATGGAAGGCGTGCTGCGCCATTGCACGGACATGGAGATTGAGCGCCAGTACGTCGATAGCCACGGGCAAAGCGAAGTCGCCTTTGCCTTCAGCTACATCCTGGGCTTCGACCTGCTGCCTCGACTCAAAGCGATCGCCCGACAAAAGCTCAGTCTGGCGGCAAGTACGGATGCCGCACAATACCCCAACCTCGAACCGATCCTGACGCGGGCCATCAATTGGGAGCTGATTCGGCAGCAGTACGACGAAATCATCAAGTACACCACCGCGCTGAAGCTGGGTACGGCCGAACCGGAAGCCATCCTGCGGCGCTTTACCCGTGCGGGTGCGGCGCATCCGACCTATAAGGCACTGACGGAATTGGGCAAGGCGATCAAGACCATTTTCTTGTGCCGTTACTTGCACGAAGAGTCGCTGCGGCGCGAAATCCACGAGGGGCTCAATGTGGTCGAAAACTGGAACAGCGCCAACAACTTTATCTTCTACGGCGAGCGCGGCGAGTTCGCCACCAATCGTGTGGCCGATCAGGAGC
>CAXYZX010000295.1:0-2522 GCA_964293845.1 uncultured Dechloromonas sp. | reverse complement strand
TCGCTAGGTGAAACGGCGTCGTTTGGACTCGACTTCGGTGAGATATACAAACGCTCGGTTATTGGCTTGCGCGTCTATGGCGTGCCGGCAGAAGAGAAACAAGCACTTGCCTCCTACTTCAGTCGCATCAACGAGGATTTTCGCAACCGGGTGGTCGATACGGAGTATCACGACGGTGAAGTGAAATATGACTATATGCACCTCAACTGTGCCAAGACCATAGGTTCCGCCTTCCGCTTTGGCGCCGGGTATAGTGGGTTGGAACTCAGTAGACCAAGGAAATTCTCGATTACGAGATTGGCTGCTGTTGCCAATGCCAATATCCCCACTGAAATGGCAATGAAACTGATTACGGAATGGGATCGGCGTGGCTATGGAATGGACGTTGTGCTCTACAAAAAATATGGCGGCTCGAGCTATATAGACCCCCATGAGGAGGAAAAGGTGGCCTTCAAGGATCTGCCCAACCGCTTTCCATCCGTAAAATCGCGTGATTTCAATAGAGAGGAGGGGGCGTATCAAGACTTTGATAATCTCTATGCCATGTATCTGCTTTACAACATGGGCAAGTACAGTGTGCGTGTGAACGAGCAGACTCAACTGCTTGAGATAGAGAAGTACAAACGCCCCATGGCATTTCAGGAGGCTTCTAAACTAGCTACTCGGAGTGCCAAGTCAGACAGCAAGAACTATCGCCGCCATCTTCGTTTCCTGCCTAAAGGAGTACGGATTGGCGAGCCTCCCGATAACACGCATCTTTATGAATTTACTGATAGTGAGCGCTAGACGGTGCTCCTCTAGGCAGGATGTCATAATGAATGAAACCACCAGGTACGGCTTTTTTCGTGTGATATTTTTCTTTGCTATCGAATAGCGCCATGAGCCGGTTTGTTGCCAGTCTTCCCTCACTTGTCACGGTAATTTGCTGCATTGCACTGCTTGTCAATGGGCCCATTTCACAATCAGCGGATTACCATGCCTTTGCTGATCGCAGTGACATTTTGGGCATTCTGCATGCTCAGGATGTGTTCTCCAATTTCGGGTTTGCCATCGTTGGTCTTTGGGGCATAGTCAAACTCTGGTCGCGACGTCATCATCCAGGCATAGAGCGTGGGCGTCTGGGGTATGCACTATTCTTGATCGGGCTGACTCTGACGGCGTTCGGTTCCACCTACTACCACCTGCTCCCGGACAATGACAGTCTGCTCTGGGATCGCTTGCCTATTGCACTGGCCTGTGCCGGCCTGCTGGCCGGCGTATGGGCCGAGACAGCACTTCCCAGAGGGCGCGCTGTCGTAGCAACTGGCCTGCTGGCCGTATATTCGATAACAAGCGTGATCTGGTGGTATCTCACCGAGTTGAATGGCGATGGTGATCTGCGCCCCTATCTTTTACTGCAGATACTACCGATTCTGTTGATCCCCCTCTGGCAAATAATTTATAAGTCAGTTGTACAGGACCGCCTTTGGTTTACTGTGGCTCTTCTGCTCTATATCCTTGCCAAGATTGCGGAGGTCAATGATCACGCCCTGCTCGCTTTGACCAACGTGGCTGTCAGCGGTCATACGCTGAAGCATCTTCTTGCAACTGCAGCTGCCACAGCGTTGGTCTACCGGCTAATACAAAAAACTCGTGAATAGAGCAGCGTTGCCTATCTGGACAATACATTTTCCTGTTGCGGAAATTGAAAAATTTTGACCCCGCCGGCATCCGGCGGATTGACAAAAGCCCATGCACTCATCAAAGTGTTCCGGACTCCAGCGACATAGTCTTCGGTTGTATTTGGCGAGGCGAACTATTGATCTATGAAGATCTAGTCTTTGCCGAAATGTGGTTTGGGTGAAGTATCAATTCCCGGTATGTCAGGGTTTCTGACAGTCTTAACTTATCAGTTTTTATTCCGCCTAACAGGACGCACATCATGAATAAAATTGTTACTGTAGTTGCAGCACTGGCGTTATCAATGCCACTCGTCTCCTTTGCCCAGAATGCACCGAAGGCTGTTGCAGTTACGGCAAATGCCCCTGGCCAGGCAGCGGTTTCAGAGGGTATTCAGGTACAAGGCAAGATCAAGTCGGTCGACAAGAAGGCGCGGAGCGTCGTTATTGTTGGCGCCGCTGGTAATGAGATTCACATGGCGCTGGGTGACGAAGTTAGAAATTTCGACCAGATACGTGTCGGCGACCTGGTTACTCTCACCTACATCGAAGCACTGGTGCTGGAACTGCGCAAGGTTGAAACCAAGGCACTCAGAGAGCGTGTCGAGTCCGAGCAGGCTGTTCGCGCCAAGCCGGGCGAAAAACTAGCCGGTGCCGTTGAGCGTACCGTCCGTGTAATTGCTGATGTCGTAGCGGTTAACCCGAAGGCCAAGACGGTCACCCTGCGTGGCCCCAAGCGCACTGTTGAACTCGCTGTCAATGATGTGGAGCGCTTCAAGGAGATCAAGGTTGGCGATCAGGTTGAGGCAACTTATACCGAGGCAGTTGCTCTGGAAGTGACTGCAGCAAAGAAGAAGTAAGCAA
>CAXYZX010000294.1:0-2540 GCA_964293845.1 uncultured Dechloromonas sp. | reverse complement strand
CAAGCGGACGCACGAAGACGATTACGACGAAAAAATCGCCTGGTTACGCCAACTGCTGACCTGGAAAGATGAAGTCGCCGACAGCTCGGACTGGATCAGCCACTACAAGCAAGCAGCACTCGACGAAACGCTTTACGTGATTACGCCGCAGGGCAAGGTCGTTGACCTGCCGCAAGGCTCGACGCCGGTTGATTTTGGCTATCGCGTACATACCGATCTCGGCCATCGCTGCCGTGGCGCCAAGGTTGACGGCCATCTGGTGCCGCTCAATACGCCGCTGGAAACTGGTCAGCAGGTTGAAATTCTGACTGCCAAAATTGGTGGCCCCTCGCGCGACTGGCTGAATCCGACGCTCGGCTACATCCATACCAAGAGTGCGCGGGTCAAGGTGCGTGCCTGGTTCTCCAATCTGGCGCTGGAAGAAACGCTGGCTGAAGGCCGGGCGATTGTCGCCAAGGAATTGCAGCGCGCTGGCCAGACGGGCGCCAATATTGAAGAACTTTCCCACAAGCTGGGTTTCTCGCGGGCTGACGACCTTTATATTGCAGCCGCCCGCGGCGAAATGAATCTGCGTCAGTTCCAGCTGGTGGCGCGCGGTGGCGATTTACTGGTTGATACGCAATTGCCGGACGAAGTGCTGGCCAGACCAAGCAAGCCGGTCGAAGGTAATCAGGGCATACTGATTGTTGGTATCGACAAGCTGCTGACCCAGCTTGCCCGCTGTTGCAAACCGGCGCCGCCGGATGTGATTCAGGGCTTCATCACGCGCGGCAAGGGGGTTTCGGTCCACCGCATAGATTGCTCTAATTTTGCCCACTTGGCCGCTTTGCATCCTGAGCGAGTGATCGAGACCGGCTGGGGGATGCAGACTACCGGCGTATTCGCTGCCGACATCATTGTCGACGCGCATGACCGCCAGGGCTTGCTGCGTGATATTTCCGAAATTTTTACCCGCGAAAAACTCAATGTGGTTGGTGTCAATACGCAGTCCAAACAGGGCAAGGCGCACATGAGTTTTACCGTGGAAATAACCCACCTGCCGCAGTTGCAACGCACGCTTACCTTGATCCACGAGATCGAGGGTGTAGTTGGCGTGCGCCGCGCCTGATACCCAAGGAGGCTTTCTGATGAAGGGGAATTTCGCTGCTATCACGCTGCTCATCATCGGTGCCTTGGCTCTTGCGGTTAACCTCGATCTTGTTGAAATTGATCTGGTTCAACTATTGCGCAAGTGGTGGCCGTTAGGGCTGATGGCGATTGGCGTTGCCCTCTTTTTTACGCCGAGTGAGAGTACTCAGAAAAAACCTGATTAGCGAGTTGCCAGGAATTTTTTGCGAAGGTTTTGGCGCACGAGGTGGTCTAACGGAAACTCAGCTGAAACAGGGGGCGGTTTTATGCGAACGATGCACAGATTGCGTAGCGCCTTGGCCGCGCCTGTTCTTTTTGTGGCGCTTGTCGCCTCAATTTTTTCAACTGGCCTACTGGCTCAGGATGCGGTTGATGCACTTGAAGCCTTGCCCGCACAAGGCGCTCTGCTCGCCGAACTGGAAAAACAGGTAGCGACAGCTCCGCCGGATGGTTCAGACCCGCAGGAGCTTTGCATTTATCGTCATCAGCGCGGCATTGCCAATGGCCGCCTTGGACGGACCGAAGAGGCGATTACCGACCTCCGGTTGGCACTCGAACTGAATCAGCCATCCCGCCTTTCCCCGAACCATTGGTGTGATCGTTTTCGATTGCAGAATGATATTGCCAACGCCTACAAACTGGCGGGCGATCCCCGGGCGCGCATCGCCTTCGTCAAGCAAATGGGTGAGGAGCAGCGCAGGATCAATAGTCGCCGTTACTTTTTTACCCTGACCTGGCTGATGGATGATTACGTGGCGCTAGGCATGCTGAAAAGTGCCGAAGATGTCCTGCGTCAGGCAAGCGGCATGATCCCTGAATTACGCCAGCGCCGTGACTGGGCGACTGAGGAGGCCAATATTCTCAGCCAGTGGAACGTCTATACAGCTTATATGCAGGAGTTGCGTGGCAATTTCGCCGAAGCCGAACGGATGCGTCGCGAATCACTGAAGCAGGCACGTGCCTATTTCGAGTTGCGAACCCGCATCGAAAATCCGGATAGTCAGCTGTTGCGGCTTGCGCGAGGGAATGTCGCGTCAGCCTTGCGTCTTTTGGCCAATACCTTGTCGGCCCAGGGTAAGTTTAGCGAGGCTGAGGTTTACTCCCGCGACGGCTTGGCGCTCTTGCTCAGCTACACCACAAAAAATTCCCCGGCAGCGGTGCGGGCGCTTGGCAATCTTGGTCTGATCAAACTGCAGCAGGGTCGGCTGGATGTGGCGGAAGATATGTTTCGTCAGACGCTGGCCGCACTGGAGGGCTCACAGGTACGCAGTTATTCGCCGCTCTTGGCGGAACGGCGGGCGGACCTCGGTTTCGTCTTGCAGATGCAGGAACGCTGGGCCGAATCGCTGGCGCTCTATGAAGCGCGCGATCAGGGCTTGCGTTCCAACCCGGCGCAGTCCGCACGAACCGGT
>CAXYZX010000293.1:0-2573 GCA_964293845.1 uncultured Dechloromonas sp. | reverse complement strand
AATAATCCGGACGGTATCGAGATCAAGGCCAACAAGGATGAAAATGGTATTCCGCGTGATGGCATTCCGTTCCACCCTTACTACACGGTTAAGGACATTGTTGGTGTTGTCGTCTTCCTGATGGTCTTCTCCGCAGTGATGTTCTTTGCCCCTGAAGGTGGTGGTTACTTCTTGGAAACGCCGAATTTCTATCCGGCTGACCCGTTGAAGACTCCGCCGCACATTGCCCCGGTTTGGTACTTCACGCCGTATTACTCCATTTTGCGTGCCATGGTCTGGAATTTCTTCGGTCTGCCGGCAAAGCTCTGGGGTGTTATCGGTATGGGCGCATCGGTTGTGATTTTTGCTGCCTTGCCTTGGCTGGATCGTAGCCCGGTTAAGTCGATTCGTTACCGTGGTCCGATCACCAAAGTCATGATCACCCTCTTCGTGATTTGCTTCTTTATCCTCGGTTATCTTGGCACGCTCTCGCCGTCTCCGATGGGTGAGGTTATCTCCCAAATCTGCACGGTGTTCTACTTCGGTTTCTTCCTGGCCATGCCTTGGTGGTCCCGGATGGATAAGTTCAAACCGGTTCCTGACCGTGTGACGATGAAGTGAGGATGGATAAAATGAAAAAATTCCTGATCGCATTGCTCTTCGCGCCGATCATGGCATTTGCCAGCGGTGCTGCGGTGCATGTTGATAAATGGCCGGGTTCGGTGAGCGACAAGGCAGCGTTGCAAAACGGTGCCAAGCTTTTCGTCAATTACTGCCTCAACTGTCACGGAGCATCGTACCTGCGCTACCAAAATCTGGTTGATCTCGGATTGAGCGAGCAGCAGGTTAAGGACAACCTGATGTTCACTTCCGACAAGATCGGTAGCCTGATGACTGTTGCTGCCCGTTCCGATGAGCAGAAACTCTGGTTCGGAGCCACGCCACCGGATTTGACCATTCTGGCTCGTGCCCGTGGTGAAGCTGGTAATGCGGGTGCCGGTGCGGACTGGTTGTATACCTATCTGCGTTCCTTCTACCGTGATGAGAACCGTCCTACTGGTTGGAACAATACGGTGTTTGAAAACGTTGGCATGCCGCACATTCTCTACGGTCTGCAAGGTCAGCAAATTCTTAATCACGAAACGCACAAGCTTGAACTTGCCGTTCCTGGTCAGTTAGCGCCGGCCGAGTTCGACAAGGCAGTTTCCGATCTGGTCGGTTTTATGGTCTGGATGGGTGAGCCGCAGCAAGAGTTCCGCCGGAAGCTTGGTTTCTTTGTTCTCGCCTTCCTGGGTTTGCTCTTCATTCTTGCTTACGCGCTGAAGAAGGAATACTGGAAAGACATTCACTGATCCTTTTTGGATCAGCTAACGGCATCGCGGGTTTGGCTTCGGCCAGCCCCCGATGCCGAATCTCATTTTGAGGGTTACCACAAATGATGAATCTTTACTCGGGCACCACTTGCCCATTTAGTCATCGCTGCCGTATTGTCCTTTTCGAAAAGGGCATGGATTTTCAAGTTATTGATGTTGATATGTTCAACAAGCCGGAAGAAATGGCGGCGATCAATCCGCACAATCGCGTGCCGGTTCTGGTCGAGCGCGATCTGGTTTTGTTCGAGCCAAACATTATCAACGAGTACATTGATGAGCGTTTTCCACATCCGCAATTAATGCCTGCTGATCCGATCATGCGTGCCCGTGCGCGCCAGTTACTGGTTGGCATGGAACGCGAGATTTTCTCGTTCATGGAGGTGATCGAGAAAAACAGCAAGACTGCTGACAAGGCACGTCAGGAAATTCGTGCTCGTCTCACCGAGATCATTCCCATTTTCAACAAGCAGAAATTCATGTTGGGTGATGAGTTCTCCATGCTTGACGTGGCGATTGCGCCGTTGCTGTGGCGTCTTGACCATTACGGGATTGACTTGGGCAAGGCGGCTGCGCCGCTGATGAAGTACGCTGAGCGTATTTTCAGCCGCCAGGGCTTCATTGATGCGCTGACCCCGTCTGAAAAGGCAATGCGCAAGTAATCATGGAGCAACTTCCATCCACCAAGCCCTACTTGCTGCGGGCGATTTGGGAATGGTGTTGCGACAACGGCTTTACGCCGCATATCGCAGTCACCGTCGACCAGCGCACCCGCGTGCCGCGCGAGTTTGTGCGGGATGGGCAAATTGTCCTCAATCTTGGTTCCGGTGCGACCAACAAGTTGCAAATTGGTAATGAGTTCGTCGAGTTTCAGGCGCGCTTTGGCGGTGTGGCACGTGAACTTTCGATACCGATTCAACAGGTTGCGGCGATTTATGCCCGCGAGAACGGCGCTGGCATGGCCTTTGATCTGGAAGAGGAAGCAGCCTTCGCTGGCGCATCAGTTGATGCGCCAGAGGCCAGTACTGAGCCGGATTCCGAGCCGCCGCGCCCAGAACCGGGGCGGCCCAAGCTGCAGCGCATCAAATAGGGACGCACATCACTAGCAATGCACCAAAACGGGGAGTTTCCACATGGAATACTCCCCGTTTCTCATTCAAGTGACTGATTTTTAACCTTGGCATGGCTGTTGCTCATGAGCAAGCCAAAGGAAAAATCATGAAA
>CAXYZX010000292.1:0-2582 GCA_964293845.1 uncultured Dechloromonas sp. | reverse complement strand
AAAAATTTCGGCAGCCAACTGAATGCCAGCGAACTTCATCTGCGCCGTCCGCAGCCCGCCAACCCGGCACCGTGGCAGGATTTTTTCGGCTGCGCGGTAACATTCAACGCGGCCAAGGACAGTTTTCTGCTTGACCGCGAAACGGTGAACAAACCCCTGCCCTCGGCCAATATCCCGATGGCCAACACCTTTGACGCCATCCTCACCGAGCAGTTGAGCAACTTCTTTCAGGATGACATTCTTAGTCGCTGCAAGGCCTACCTGTTGCGCGAACTGACCTCTGGCCTCCCCCTCGTCCAGCAGATGGCCGCTGAGTTTGGCATGAGCCAGCGTACCCTGCAGCGCAAACTGGGCGATATCGGCCTGAGCTACCAGCAACTGCTTGACGAAACCCGTCACGAACTGGCCCGGCGCTATCTTGATGACCAAGGCAAATCAGTCACCGAGATCACCTTCCTGCTTGGTTTCTCCGAGCAAAGTGCCTTCACGCGGGCCTTTAAACGCTGGAGCGGGATGTCGCCATCGGCCTATCGTTATGTTCCAGCCGCCTGATTGGTGCCTGGCCCGGCATGTTGCGGTCAACCAGGTTTTTCGCCATAAATTTTAAAAAGCAGATCAGGCGACAAGGCCAGGCGGCACATTCATTCACCACGCGGCCGCGATAGAATGTGTGCCCCTTAAGCGCCCCCACGGATAGACACCATGCTGCGCCTGACTGAAATCAAGCTCCCGCTCACCAAATATTCCGACGACGACCTGCGCTGCGCCATCGTCCACCGCCTGGCCATCGCGCCGGCTGACCTGCTCGGCTTCAGCGTCTTTCGCCGTGGTTACGATGCGCGCAAACGCAGCAATATTCTCTTTATTTTCACGCTCGACGTTGAGCTGAAAGATGAAGCCGCCGTCATCAAGCGCCTCAAGGCAGCCAACAACGACAGCCACATCAGCCAGACGCCGGACACCACTTACAAATTCGTCACCCAGGCCCCGGCCAACCTGCAGTGCCGCCCGGTCGTCATCGGCACCGGTCCCTGCGGCCTGCTTGCCGGTTTGATCCTCGCCCAGATGGGTTTCAAGCCAATCATTCTTGAACGCGGCAAGGCCGTGCGCGAGCGGACCAAGGACACCTGGGGCCTGTGGCGCAACAACAAGCTAAACCCGGAATCGAACGTTCAGTTTGGCGAAGGTGGCGCCGGCACGTTCTCTGATGGCAAGCTGTGGAGCCAGATCAAGGACCCGCAACATCATGGCCGCAAAGTCCTGGAAGAATTCGTCAAAGCCGGCGCGCCGGAAGAGATTCTCTACGTCAGCAAGCCGCATATCGGCACTTTCCGATTGGTCAAGATGGTCGAGAACATGCGCGCGACGATCACCGGGCTGGGCGGAGAAATCCGCTTTGGCAGCAAGGTTGACCGCATCAATATTGAAGATGGACAAGTGCGCGGCGTAACACTGGCCAGCGGCGAAGTTCTGGATACCGAACACGTTGTCCTGGCCATCGGCCACAGCGCCCGTGACACTTTCCAGATGCTGCACGAGCAAGGCGTATATATCGAACCGAAAGCGTTTTCCATCGGCTTTCGTATTGAACATCCACAGGCATTGATCGATCAGGCCCGCTTCGGCCCCAACGCCGGCAACGAACTGCTCGGCGCCGCCGACTATAAGCTGGTGCACCACTGCACCAATGGCCGCTCGGCCTACAGTTTCTGCATGTGTCCCGGTGGCCAGGTCGTTGCTGCCACGTCGGAAGAAGGCCGCGTCGTCACCAACGGCATGAGCCAGTACTCGCGCGCCGAGCGCAACGCCAACGCCGCACTGGTAGTCAACGTCAATCCGGAAGACTTCCCCGGCGACTACAAGACCAACCCGCTGGCCGGCATCGACTTTCAACGGCAATGGGAATCAGCGGCTTTCGTCGCCGGCGGCAGCAATTATTCCGCACCGGCGCAGCGCGTTGGCGATTTTCTGGCAGGCCGTCCGTCGACCGCACTCGGCGCAGTTGATCCGTCGTATCAGCCCGGCGTGCACATGACCGATCTTTCGAGCTGCGTGCCGCCCTATGTCATTGCCGCGCTACGCGAGGCGATTCCTGCCTTTGAAAAACAGATTCGCGGTTTTGCCATGGCCGATGCCGTGCTGACCGGCGTCGAAACCCGCACTTCATCGCCGATCCGCATCACGCGCAATGCCGAATGCCAGAGCCTGAATACACGTGGCCTCTACCCAGCGGGCGAAGGTGCCGGCTACGCAGGCGGAATTTTGTCGGCGGCTGTCGACGGCATCAAGGTCGCCGAGCAGCTGGCACTAAGCCTCGTCATCAGCAAGCTCAGCGCGTAAGGCCGGGCAAACACCCCGTTCAGCGCTGCCCCAGGGGCACAACAGTTGATGCTTGCTTCTTGGCCTGCTTGGCCGTTTTCTTTTCCTTGGGGCTGAGCGCAGCCTGCTTCTTCACTTCCTTGTTGTTCTTGACGATTTTGTTGCTCATGATCAATCTCCTGATTAAGCATCGGCGAAAGCTGATGCTAATTCAGTATAGGCCGTTGCTGGCAAACAACCCGCATTCATTCGCAGCACTCACG
>CAXYZX010000291.1:0-2593 GCA_964293845.1 uncultured Dechloromonas sp. | reverse complement strand
GGGCAGGTTGCCGGCGCTTTCGTCGAAGACTTCAACGACCTGCGGTTCTATTTGTTCGGCGATCAGTTGGCGCGGGCTGCCTTCGGCGATCTTCTTGCCATGATCGATGACGATCAGCCGGTCACAAAGGCGCTCGGCTTCATCCATGAAGTGCGTGGTCAAAATCAGGGTTTTGCCGGCGGATTTGAGTTGCTTGAGGCGTTCCCAGATCAGGTGGCGGGCCTGCGGATCGAGGCCGGTGGTTGGTTCGTCGAGGAAGACGATGTCGGGGTTGTTGACCAGAGCGCGGGCCAGCGTCAGGCGCCGTTTCATGCCGCCGGAGAGGGTGGCAATGCGGGCGTCGGCCTTGCTGGCAAGGCTGGCGAACTCGAGTAGCTGCGGAATACGCGCTCTGACTTCGGCGTCGCTCAAACCAAAGTAGCGGCCGAAAACGAGCAGGTTTTCGCTGGCGGTGAAATCGGGGTCGAGATTGTCGAATTGCGGCACAACACCGACTTGCGCCCGGGCTTTTTGCGCATCGTGCGGAATGACATGACCGTTGAGGGTAATGTCGCCGCTATCTGGTGCGGTCAACCCCAAACAAAGGCGCAAAGTTGTGGTTTTGCCGGCGCCATTGGGGCCGAGCAGGCCGAAGCAGGTGCCGGGTTCAACTGCAAAAGACAGGCCGGCAACTACTGCGCTGCCGGCGTAGGTCTTGCAGAGATTGCTGACGCTTAGTGTCGCCACGCGCGGGTGATGATGTCGCGGATCTGGTGCAGGCGACGATGGAAGAAGTGATCGGCACCCGGCACAACGACCACCGGCAAATCAAGCGGCAGCGCCCAGTCGAGGACATTGGAAAGCGGTACGGTTTCGTCGGCCGAGCCGTGGATGACGATGGTGTCGTGCGGCACGGCTTCGGTGTCGTATTGGCGGGTGCCTTCGACATAGCCGGCGGCGGTGCCGACCAGCACGATACGCTGGGCGGGGTGACCCATTTCAACCAGACGTTTGGCCAGACGCGTTTGGCAAAAAGCACCGAAGGAGAAACCGGCGAGCGCGACAGGCAAATTGCCACATCGACATTTGGCGTCTTCGAGCACGGCGAGCAGGTCGTCGGTTTCGCCGTGGCCTTCGTCATGGACGCCTTCGGTACCGCCAACGCCACGGAAATTGGGACGGAAAGCGGCATAACCCAGGCTGACGAAGGTGCGCGCCAAGGTGTAGGCGACTTTGTTGGTATTGGCGCCGCCACCAATCGGGTGCGGGTGGGCAATGATGACGATGCCGCGCGGGGCATCGGGGCGCTCCATGATGACGTCGATCTTGCCGGCCGGGCCGTCGATGAGGATTTTTTCTTCGGGGGCTCTCATATTTTCAGGCGCTCCACAATGCGGTCGTTGACCAGATGTTCCTGAATGATTTCTTCGACATCTTCCTTGTCGACGTAGGTGTACCAGACGGCTTCCGGATAGATGACCATGACTGGTCCCTGATCGCAGCGATCCATGCAGCCCGCTTTGTTGATGCGAACCTTGCCCGGACCTTTCATTTTCAGCTGGGAAATGCGGTCTTTGGCGTAGGTCTGCAATTCGCTCGCGCCTAGCGCGTTGCAGCAGCTCTCTCCCGCTTCGCGCTGGTTACAGCAGAAAAAGACATGATGTTTGAAATGACTCATCGGTGATTCTCCTTTGGGGCCGCCAATTATAGGCGGTCCCGTTTCACGTGGAACTTCGGCGATTGGTCCAATATTTCTCCAGCCCGATCAGCAGTGAGCATAGCCAGGCAAAAACGATAATCTCGGCCCACTGCGCCAGACCAATGGGGGCCGCCTGAAAGATGGAGGAGAGTGGCGGCCAGTAGGTAAACAAGCCTTGCAAAACCAGCATGGCGCCGACGCCGCCCCAGACCCAGAGGTTTGAAAACAGACCAAGGCGCCAGAAGCTCAGGCTCAGCGAACGGCAATTGAAAAGGTAGAAAATTTCGACCATGACAAAGACGTTGACCGCAACAGTTCGCGCTTCCGGCAGGCTTAAGCCCTGATCCAGCGCACGCAGGAAAAGGCCGAAGGAACCGCCGAGCAGCAGTACCGAGACCAGCACGATACGGCGGATCAACGCGCCGCTGAGAACCGGCATCTCGAAGCGGCGCGGTGGCCGGCGCATGATGCCCTGCTCGATTGGCTCAAAGGCCAGCGTCAGCCCAAGAAGCACGGCCGTGGTCATGTTGATCCAGAGGATCTGCAGTGGGGTGATCGGCAAGGTGGCGCCAAACAGGATAGCGGCGACGATGACCAGACCTTCGCCAAAGTTGGTCGGCAAAGTCCAGGTAATGAACTTGATCAGGTTGTCCCAAACGCCGCGCCCTTCTTCAACCGCCGCCTCAATACTGGTGAAGTTGTCGTCAGTCAGCACCATCGCTGCCGCCTCCTTGGCAACTTCAGTGCCGCCGAGGCCCATGGCGATGCCGATGTCGGCCTGCTTGAGCGCTGGTGCGTCATTCACACCATCGCCGGTCATTGCCACGACTTCGCCGCGCGCCTGCAAGGCACGCACCAGACGCAGCTTCTGTTCCGGTTCGACACGCGCGAAAACATCAATCTCGTGCGCTGCCA
>CAXYZX010000290.1:0-2613 GCA_964293845.1 uncultured Dechloromonas sp. | reverse complement strand
CCGTTTTTTATGGCAGTTTGAGATCTTTCGTAACTAATTGCTGTTGCAACGCCCGTTCGTGTGCATGCCGCGCCCGCAGCCGTGGGTCGGTGACCAGCATGCCTATGGTTTCACCGAGCACCATGGCCACGCCAAGTACCGGCAAAACCAGCATCAGGCCCGGCACACCGGCAACGGCACCGCCAACGAAGATCATCAGCACGGTGAGTAGCGGATGCATGTTGAGGCTTTTGCCTATGGTCAGCGGCATGAAAAAGAAGTCGTCAAGCAGGCGTACAAAGATAAAAAGTGCGATCGCCGCGTAAGCCACCCCGGGGTCACCAGGGAAATCGGTGGCCGCCACCAGCACCACCAGCAAACAGCCAAGCACCGAGCCAATGTAGGGCACCCAAGCCAGGACAGCGGTCAGCAAACCAAGCAGGAGCGGCCCGGAAACACCAATCAGCCACAGGCCACCGGCCAGACAGAGGGTGTCAAGCAGGGTCAACTCGATCAGACCGATGAAGTAAAGGCGCGCCGTCTGGTCGACCTGGTTCATCAGCACCAGGCTGCGCTCGAAATAGGCATTGGGTACGGCACGCGCCAAGAACTTGCGGAAGCGCCAGCCGTCACGCAGCATGAAAAAGGCCAGAAAGGGGGCGAGCAATAGTGTTGGCGACCAGGCAGCGACCGTCATGGCTATTGTGGGAACGTACTTCTCAGCGAAATGCGCCGAGAAATCGGCAATCTGCCGTGTTACTTCGGCACTTGCATGGGCCTGGGCGAGCATCTCGAAACGCTGTTCAAGCTGGGCAATGGTAGCGGTCAGGAAATGAATGCCACCATTGAGATAGCGCAACGCCGATTCTTGCCAGCTAACCGCTTCACTCAGGAATCTCGGAAAGCCGAGGGCCATGATCAGCGCAAACAGGGCAAAAGCCCCGCCACTGACCCAGCCCGCAGCGCTATCGTGTGACATGCCACCAAGCACCAGGCGCAGCTTGAGCGGCAACAGCACGTAGTAAATGATCAACGCCAGTACAAAAGGCACGACCAGCCAAAGGATTTTCTGGAAAAGAAAAAGAATCAGGCAGGTACCGGCAATGATCGCCGCCCAGACGACTGGCCCGGAGCGGTACTGAGCGCTGGAAAAATTCATTGGATAGCAGCGCCCTCTGCGCTCTGCGCAAGCATCTGGCGCAGGCGCTGCCCCAGATGGCGGGCCAGCTGCATGGCGATTTTTGAGGCAACTCTGGCCTGGGATTCCATCAGGCGTTCGAAGTCGCCGCGAAATAGCACCACCAGTTCGGTCGGCGCGCTGGCCCGGGTCTGGGCCGAACGCGGCCAGTCATCAAGCAGGCCAAGTTCACCGAAGAAGTCGCCGGGCTGTAATTCGATGAACGGCGTTTCATGCTGGCCCGGCAGGCAAATGGCTACTTTTCCGCTGACAATAATGTAAAGCGCCTGCCCCTCCTCGCCAGCATCAAACACCACCTCACCGGCCAGAAACTGGCGCTCATGCAGGAAGGCATCGACAATCTTCAGTTCGCGCTCGGTCAGATTACAAAACAGCTCGGTGCTGGCCAGTCGGTGACTGATTTTTTTCTGCCGATTAGCGCGCGAAAACCACAACATGGAGATTTCCTGAAGATGAAACGGGAAATTATTCTAACCTGCCCCCATCCCGACCTATGACCTCAAATGTTGCGGTCGACGGCCAAAAACCGACTATTTTTTGATGATGACGCCACAGGCCAGGCGCGCACCAGAATTCCCGGTTGGCTGAGTTTTGAAGTCGTCGGGACTGGCATGAACGATGATGCTGCGCCCGACGATATCGCCCTCCTCCTCGCCGTCGCCGATCTGGAGTTCATCGATATAGGCGACCAGCCTCGCCACGCCTTTGGCATCGGCAATCAGTTGTGGCATATCGCCGGCGTGATGTTCGGCATGATCTGGATTGCCATGCAGCTTGCCAGACGGATTGAAATGCCCCCCCGCACTGCTACCGTCCGAAGCGCTGCAATCACCTTTTTCGTGGATATGAAAACCATGCGGCCCGGGTGCAAGACCAGCGATCTCGGCAACAACGCGCAGTTTCTTGCCCGCTTCACTAAAAACCACGCTGCCAGTTACGACGTTACCCGTCGTTGGATTGATTTTCGCTTCGGCGCGATTTACCCCGGAAGAGACTATTCCACCCCTGCAGGCAGTAAGCATCAATGTGCCGGCAATGCAGCCTAGAATAATGAACCTTTTCAATTTTGATCTCTCCACTTGTGATGCTGCTGCTTACATCTGATAATCTTTCGACCCATTCATTGGCCTCCCTGATTTTGAGCCGGAAACCACCACCAAGCAAGCCATGCACAACGAGACACTGAGGCCGGAAAGCACTCCCGGCAATCTGACAACCTTCAGCCCTGTCGTTGACACCGGCAAGCTGACACATGCACCAGGCACACTGGTCGACAAGTACGGCCGGCGCATCACTTACGTTCGCCTGTCGATCACTGACCGCTGTGATTTCCGTTGCACCTACTGCATGGCCGAGGAAATGACCTTCCTCCCGCGCCATGAAGTCATGAGCCTGGAAGAATGCCTGCAGGTGGCCAAGGTCTTTGTTGGCCTCGG
>CAXYZX010000289.1:0-2614 GCA_964293845.1 uncultured Dechloromonas sp. | reverse complement strand
CTCAAGAAGTGGATGCAGATCATGGAAGCCTTCGAGAATGGCGGCCATGCCTATCACGCAACGATGCCGACCGATGCACTGGCGACCATGCGCGATGTAATGCTGGAAACCGAAGCCTACGGTTTCGACAAGGTGTGTGCCGAACAGAACGAACTCGGCCGTCAGGTTCGTGAACTGCTCGTCGCCCGCGGCTACCAGAGCGTTGCCGCGGCGGGCTTTCAGGCACCCGGCGTGGTTGTCAGCTATACCAGCGACCCAGATATCCAGTCGTGCAAGAAATTCCTCGCTGCCGGTGTTCAATCGGCATCCGGCGTGCCGCTGCAGTGCGATGAGCCGGCCGATTTCCGTACTTTCCGCCTTGGCCTGTTCGGGCTGGAAAAGCTGCATAACCCGGAAAGAACGGTCAGCACCCTGGCCAAAGCGCTTGATACCCTGGGTTGATATGAAAAATTGCTTCCATTTTCGGCCGGCACTGGCGACAGCCTTCCTCACCTTGCTTGCCGGGCCATCTCTGGCACAAACCCAGGCCGAATTTGAAAGCTGTCTGAACCGGCTGCAGCCTGCGGCGCAACGCGCCAATGTACAGCCAGCCAGTTTCACCCGGTTCACGCAGGGAGTTCAGGCTGATTTTGGCTTGCTCGAAAAACTCAACTATCAGCCCGAATTCAAATTACCGATCTGGGACTACCTCTCCGGTCTGGTAGATGATGAGCGCATCGCCGATGGCCTGGCCGGCTTGCTCAGGCATGCCGAGACGCTGGAAAAAATTCAGGCCGCCTACGGCGTCGACCCGGCAACCGTGGTCGCCGTGTGGGGTGTCGAAAGCAACTACGGGCGCATCACCGGCAAATATCCATTGGTCCAGGCGCTCGGCACACTTTCCTGTTTTGGCCGCCGCCAAGCCTTCTTTCAGGGCGAACTCTTTGCTGCACTGCGCATCCTGCAGCGCGAAGATATTGCGCCGGAACGCCTGAATGGCTCTTGGGCCGGGGCTTTCGGCCATACCCAGTTCATGCCCACGACTTACGAACGGCTGGCGGTTGATTTCGATGGCGACGGGCGTCGCGATCTGGTCGATAACAGTGACGACGCACTCGCCTCAACCGCCAACTTCCTGCGCAAAGGTGGATGGCGCAGCGACTTGCCGTGGGGTGTCGAGGTCAAACTGCCCAACGGTTTCGATAGCAGTCTGGCTGGCCGGACCAAAAAGCGTGCGCTCAGCGACTGGTCGGATAGCGGCTTGACATTGATCGACGGCAGCCCCTTGAGCGCCAGTGGTATCGCCGCTGGCGAAAAGGCCGGGCTGCTGATGCTCGCCGGCCTACGCGGCCCAGTCTTTTTGACCACCAAAAATTTCGACGTGATCTATGGTTACAACGCCGCCGAGAGTTATGGACTGGCAATTGCTCATTTATCGGATCGGCTGCGTGGCGGCAAGCCGTTTGTCACGCCCTGGCCGACTGATGACCTCGGCCTCTCACGCGAAGAGCGCCGCGAACTGCAAACCCTATTGACCGCACGTGGTCACGATATTGGGGCGATTGACGGCATGCTCGGCGAAAAAAGCCGGGAGGCCATCAAGCTCGAACAAGCCCGCGTTGGCCAGACCGTTAGCGGCCGTGGTGGACAAAAAATACTGCAGGCATTGCGCGAAGCCCAGCCGCAATAAGTCAGACGGTTGGCGGCTTTTTCTCCCCGGCCGCTACGGCAAACTGCAACCAGTTTTCGGGCGGCGGTAGCGGGCAAGTCGCAAATGGGGTAAATGCGCAGGGCGGGCTGTAGGCAAAGTTAAAATCCAGGACGATTTTGCCGTCGACCGGAACAGGCGCCTTCAAAAAGCGCCCGGCGCCGTAGCTCTCCTTGCCGCTCGTGCGATCACGGAAAACAAAGAAAACCTCGTCATCACTGACTGACATCGGCAACAGCGCAACACTTTCTCCAGCAACGACGAAGACTGCCTGATGCGAAACAAGGACGGTTTTCAGATCACCACTGACGTTCGGCACCTCCATACTGAGCGGTGACGGCAAGGCTTGCCATTCAGCTTCAATACGCCACGCCGGGTCATACGAAAAATACGCCAGCCCGGCAAATGGCTTGCTGGCAGCCCAATCCCGGTCGCGCAAACGGACTGCCAAGCGATTGTCGCGGTCAACGACAAAAAATGAAAGATTTTCCTGGTCCACCGTACTGGCTGGCCCGCTGCGATCCGTTTGCAGTTCGCTGGCCGGCCCCGTTACCGGCTGCCAGAAAATCTGTTCGCCCACCCAGTTCAGTTCACCAAGATGTGCCGGGCCGGCTGGCAAACGAACAACCGCATCGGCTGCACTGCCAACCCGGTTGATACCGGGTTCAAGCCAGAACAAACCGATTATGCCCAGCCAACTGTCGGCACCCGCCAACTCGGCATTACGTGCCGACTGCCAGCGCTGATGTGAGGCCACGATATCCATGCTTTCCTTGCTCCTTACTGGGAATTGCGACTTAGCCACTTCAACAGGATCTCGAACATGATCTCGGGAACCACCGGCTTGCCTATGTGATCATTCATGCCGGCATCAAGGCAAGCCTGGCGGTCCTCAAGAAAGGCATTGGCCGTCATCGCCAGGATCGG
>CAXYZX010000288.1:0-2615 GCA_964293845.1 uncultured Dechloromonas sp. | reverse complement strand
GCGGTTGAGCTTTCGCTGTTTGTGCTGCTGCCGGTGATGGTCGTCATGCTGTCGCTGATGCGCCTGCTCGAAGCCAAAGGCATACTTGATCGCTTCGTCGCCCGTCTGGCACCGCTGCTGCGCCCCTTCGGCCTGAATGGCCTGGGCATTTTTGCCGCCTTGCAGATCAATTTTGTCAGTTTTGCCGCGCCGATGGCGACGCTGACCATGATGGAACAACGCGGCACCTCTGACCGCCATATCGCCGCGACGCTGGCCATGGTCTTTGCCATGGCGCAGGCCAATGCCACCTTTCCAATGCTGACCATGGGCCTGCAATTGGGCACAACCCTGATTTTCTCGCTCCTGGGCGGGTTGACCGCAGCTGCCGCCACTTATTACTTTTTCGGCCGCCAGTTATCGGCAGAAGAAGCAGCTATCGATGAAACCTTGAATCACCCCAGCGCCGAAAGCGCCAAAGGAGTGCTTGATGTCATTAACCGGGCTGGGGCGGAAGCCTTTAGGATTGCCGTCGGCGCCATCCCTATGCTCGTGCTGTCGCTGGTCGTTGTTACCGCCTTGCGCACCTCGGGCGCGATTGCCGGCCTGACTCACCTGCTCTCGCCGCTGCTCACTGCCGCTTCCATCGACAGCGCGCTGATCCTGCCGACCTTGACCAAGTACATTGGCGGCGGCACGGCGATGATGGGCGTCATGGACGAAATGCGGCGCAGCAGCCAGATCAGCATCGAAACCCTCAACGCCAGCGCTGGCTTCCTGATTCATCCTTTCGACATTCCCGGTGTAGCGGTGCTGATCTCGGCCGGCAAGCGCATTGCAGCCGTCTGGAAACCTGCCGCCCTCGGCGCCTGCGTCGGCATTGCCGTGCGCAGCGCTGGTCACATTCTCACCGCCTGAACCCCTCCCGAGGCCCGCCATGCTTTCTGCCCTGACGCAACTCCTGATCTTCCAGTTGATCGGCGAAGTCTTTGCCCGCTGGCTCAATCTGCCGGTACCCGGCCCGGTAATTGGCATGCTGCTGCTGTTCGCGGCACTGGTTTTGCGCGGCGGAGCCGACCAGGAATTGCAGACCACCAGCCAGAACCTACTGCAGCATTTGTCACTGCTTTTTGTGCCAGCCGGCACCGGCGTCATGCTGCACCTGCATCGCGTTGCAGACGAGTGGCTGCCATTGCTCGCCTCACTTCTGATCAGCACGCTGGCAACACTGGTCGTTACTGCGCTGGTGATGAAACTCTGTCTCGGCAACAAGGCCAAAAGCGGAGAAAGCGCATGACACCGCAACTTAACGAAATTTGGGTTTATCTCTCCGCCACGCCGCTGCTCGGACTAACCATCACGCTGCTCGCCTATCAGGCTGCCTTCTGGCTCTTCAAGCGCTCCGGCATGCACCCGCTGGCCAACCCAGTGTTGATCGCTGTCACAATTTTGGTCGCTTTATTGATGTTGACCGGAACAAGTTACCAAACCTATTTCGACGGCGCCCAATTTGTGCATTTCCTGCTTGGCCCGGCGACGGTGGCGCTCGCCATCCCGCTCTATACCCAGCTCAAACGGGTCAAGGCGATGCTCGTGCCGGTGGTTGTCGGTTTGCTGGCCGGCAGTCTGACCGCGGCATTTTCTGCCATTGCCATCGCCAAACTGTTCGGCGCCAGCTTGCCGACGCAACTCTCGCTTGCCCCCAAGTCGGTCACTACGCCAATTGCCATGGGCATTGCCGAACGCATCGGCGGCATTCCATCGCTGACCGCCGTACTGGTCATCGCCACCGGCATCCTCGGCGCCGTCGGCGGGCGCTATGTATTTAACGCCATGCGTATTCATGATCCGGCGATTCGCGGCTTTGCCATCGGCGTCGCCTCCCATGGCATTGGCACCGCCCGCGCCTTTCAGGTCAGCGAACAAAGCGGCGCCTTTGCTGCACTGGCGATGGGACTGAATGGTGCGCTGACGGCCTTGCTCTTGCCATTCCTACTCAGCGCCACGCGCGGCTTAGGGTAAGTACCAATGGCCGTTAAAGGCGGGGGGGCGAAGAATCCCCTAATGTTTAACCGTCCACCTCCTTACGTACCGAACCAGGCCCGACTCTGGCTGGCGCCTTACGTTGCCATCGGCATTTTCGCCATCGCCATGCTGATCGTTACCGCCCTGCTCCAGTGGCGCGCCCAGGACACCGCGCTGGCCGCCCTCGAAGGCGACATGCACTGGGCCGAACGCACCATCGAAACCCGCTTGCATGGGCATCAGGATTTTCTCGCTGAACTGGGTCGCGATCAGGAATTTCGCCAACTGAATTACGAATCCTTTCAGGTGCGGGCCGGGCGCTACGTGCGCGACAACCCGGAGCTGGGGGCCATCGTCTGGGTCAGCACCGATGGCAAAGTTGAGTGGGTGTCGCCGAATGAAGCAACCGCCAGCTTTGTCGGTGAACAATTGGCTGATACCCGCCTCGAAGCGCTCAGCGAAGCGCTACGCATCCGGCGCCCAGTCTTTTCGCCGGATTATGGCGACGACTCCAACCGTCGCGCCAACGACCTTATTTTCCCGGTACAGCAAGGCAGCAGCGACATCGGTGCCTTCATCGCCCTGCAATCGCTGGACACGCTGCTGCGCGT
>CAXYZX010000287.1:0-2617 GCA_964293845.1 uncultured Dechloromonas sp. | reverse complement strand
ATCCGAGGCGAGAGGTGCAATTGCTGCTGCGACAGCGAAACCGAGCCACCATAGTCATAGGAGGTTTCGTGCAGCACATGATAGCGAACAGGCGTGTTTTCCATTTTCAGAGCGCCATCATCTGGCGACTGACATCGCCAACGTGCGTGAAATAACGCATGCCGAGCCATGCCGATAGCTGCCCGACGGCCGCATCAAGTTCCTTGAGCAAGTCTGCCAGCTTCTCGCACGAGGCGCAAACGTGACACTCGCTGAAATCGACATGCGCCAGGGACTCCATATCGAAGTCACGGAGACGGCTGAGCACCTCAGGCAGATTGCTCTCGCTTTGCTCATCAAGCTCGCGCGCCATACGGTCCAGATAGCGGGCGACAACGCTAGCCTGGAAAATGACACCGTGCGGGTTGCTGTCGTCGAAAACCAGCAGATCAAGCACCGGCAATAGTTCAGGAGCGCGCGAGTAGCGCGACCGGTAGGTAATGATGGAGTCTGAAAGTTCAAGCAACCACTCAAGACAACCCGGCCCACGCGCTGAAGGCATGCGCAGGAAATTGGCCACCGTATTGGCCAGAAAGGAAAGTCGCTCAAGACGGCGGCCGATGATCAGGAAACGCCAGCCATCGTCGCGCGTCATGTTGTCCATCGCGAAACCGGTCAGCGAGGATGAGACGCCGAGCACGCGGTCAAGGAAGGCGATTGCCTCGGTCAAGGTCGGATGAGTCTTGAGCGCCGCCTGCAACTCACGCTGCAGGCGATTCAGTGAATGCCAGTGATCGAGTGAAAGGCGCTCACGAACGTGGGTGGCTGACCACATCAGACTGCGAATATTGCCAGCCAGACTATCCGGCTGCTTAGGATCATAAATGGCTTCAAGCAAGGCATGCTCACTGCCTTCCGCGACCGGGGTGTCTTCTCCCGCCTTGGGCAATATGCCGAGGTGCAGAGCCAGTTCCATGGCCGAGGCGACAGCCGGGGTTTTCCCGCCGCCAGACTCGACAACACGACTGAGGGCGACACGCAGCATGCGGGCGCTGTCATCAAAACGCTCGGAATAACGCCCCAGCCAGAACAGGTTCTCTACCACCCGCGAGGTCAGATTGGCCCCGGCACGCACCAGATCGCGCACGCCTATCGAGGGCTTGAGCATGGTGAATTCACTGACCGGGCCATCCGTAAGAACCCAGGCATCCTTTGAGGCACCGCCGCGCTGCATGGAAATAATGCGTGCATTGGCACCAGTAGCGACGCGTGCCAGGCCGCCCGGCATCACCGAATAGCCATCAGGTGTCGACACGGCATAGGCGCGCAACCCGACCGGTCGGGCCAGCAGGCGACGCTCATGCGAGCGGCTCCAGGTCGGCCCTTGCGACAGGTTAACGATTTCCTGAGCGACATAGGCATGCGGCCGGGCTTCGATACGGCGCAGCAAGTCTACTTTGGCCTCACCCTTGAGTTCATAGCCAAAAACCGGGTCCATGCGCTGCGTCGGGTAGGCGGGTTTAATGACGAGATCGTCAAAGTTTTCCCGAACGTATTCGAGGGCCTGCTTTTCACCGCACCACCAGGTACCGACGGAAGGCATTGCCAGTTCTTCGCCAAGCAGCTTGCGGCAAATCGCCGGCAAAAAGCCCATCAGCGCTCCGGAAGCGAGTAGTCCGCTGCCCAAGGCATTAGTTACTGCCACCCGACCGGCGCGAATCACGTTGAGCAGACCAGGAATGCCCAGTGCCGAATCGCCGCGCAATTCCAGCGGGTCGCAATAGCCATCATCCTGACGGCGCATGATGACGTGTACCCGCTTGAGGCCACGCAGTGTTTTCAGGTACAGCGTTTCGCCACGTACCGTCAGATCCTGGCCCTCGACCAGAGGAAAACCCAGGTAACGCGCCAGATAGGCGTGTTCAAAATAGGTTTCGTTATACGGTCCCGGAGTCAGCAGCACGATGTGCGGCTGCTCATCGCCGTCAAGTGAGGCCAGTGCTGCCAATCCATCTTGCTGATCATGGAAGAAATCAGCCAGATGCTGGACATGCAACTCGCGGAACATTTCGGGAAAGACGCTGGAAACAATCAACCGGTTTTCCAGCGCGTAGCCAGCGCCCGAGGGCGCCTGAGTACGATCGGCAATAACCCACCATTGACCATCCGGTGAACGCGCCAGATCGACCGCATAGTTATGCAGCCAGACGCCGCCTTTGGGTTTGATTCCGTGACAAGGCCACAGGTAGCCGTGTTGACCAAAGACCAGCGATGGCGGCAACAAACCTTCAGAAAGCAGCTTCTGATCACCATAGAGATCAGCCAGCATGGCATTGAGCAAGGCTGCGCGCTGTGCCACCGCTGCCGATATCTGCGCCCATTCTTCAGGGCAAATGATCAGTGGTAGCGGGTCCAGCGCCCAGGGACGGTCAGCGCCGCTGGGATCGGCATAAACGTTGTAGGTAACACCGTTTTCCTGAATCCGACGGTCGACAAACTCCAAGCGCTGTCGCATTTCCTCCGGCGCCACGGCATCAAGGTGAGCAAAGAATTTGCTCCAGTGTGGACGCACCTCGCCTTCCGCTGACAACATTTCGTCGTAACGGCGGGCGCTTTGCGGGTAGATCGCGAGGAGTGT
>CAXYZX010000286.1:0-2659 GCA_964293845.1 uncultured Dechloromonas sp. | reverse complement strand
ACTGCGCACGCTGGTCAGGTAGCCCTGGCGCGGCTGATCGTCATTACCAGCCAGCAAGGCGCCATGGATGGCCATCGCTTGGGCGGCGTACTCAATACCGTTGGCGGCACCGAGACGACCTTCGGCACGCAGCGGATTACTTGAATCGGTATGGCTGAGCGCAGTGCAAAAAATCGCCGTTTCCGACCAATCAACCACCGCATCAAGCAAGCACATGCTGCCCTGATGCGGGATGTGGGCGGCAATCCAGGCGTGGTCTAGCACAATTGCAGGGCGACGCTGAGCTGCATTGGTGACAGGTAATCGAGGCAAACTGAACCGGACTCGCCACGCGCCAGCATTTGCAGCAGCGGCAGGCTACGTAACGCGGGAATGTTGCTGCGCAGAGCCTCCAGATCGCTGGCAGCCATGGTTTCAGCCTGACTGCTACTGGCGCTGACGGTGATCTGCGCCAACGAGCGTGCGGTCTTGTGCGGCGTCAGCAGGAGCGCCACGCCACCGCAATCCGGCGTGTTGCGTTTGCTGTGCAGCGGCTCCGGATATTCGCTGTCGTAGGCGATGAGCAGGGTCGTTTGCTGATCGACAATAACCTGAGCTAGCGCATCAAGCAGCCCGGCACCAAAGCTGGCATCGAAGGCACAGAGCACTTGGCACGGTGCCATTGATTTGGTTGCGATACCCCAGTAGCCGGCCGCCGCGTTATGCACGGAATTGTGGAAACGGGTTGGTGAAATCTGGCGATCATCGGTCGCCAATTGTTCGCACAAGGCGTGGCAATTGTGGCCGTCGGCACCGGAGGCGCTGAACACGGTTGCCAGGGTGCTGATATCAGCCCCGGCGTGAGCAGCGGCTTCGAGACCGATGGCCAGGGTCAATTTGACCACCCGACTGGCGCGGCGACGTTCGGCCGCTGGCAGGATGGCCGGCGTCGGCAAAATGGAAGAAGCTGGACTCAACGGCTGTTCACCGCGCAAAACGCTGCGCGCCGTTGGCCAGTCCGGCAGACCAGGAGCGAGGAAACCAATGCCTTCGATCCAGGCGCTGAGCGGGGTACTGGTCATGGCGCTAGGCCCAGAATGAGGCTGCAATTACTGCCGCCAAAGCCAAAAGAGTTGCTCAGGGCACGGCGCACGGTGCCGCTACGACTGTGCAAAAGATACTGAAGGGAAATGGCGGGGTCCTGGGTTTCCGTGTTCGGGCTACCGGGTAGCAGGTCGTTGCTCAGCGCCAACGCGCAGATCACTGCCTCGACCGCACCGGCGGCCCCCAGCGTGTGGCCGGTAGCGCCTTTGGTCGAACTGCAGGGGACGCGATCACCGAAGAGCGCAGCCACGGCTTTGCCTTCGGCAGCATCATTGGCCGGCGTCGCCGTGCCATGCAGGTTGATGTAGTCGATCTCATCGGCATTCAGTCCGGCACTGCGCAAGGCAGCCGCCATGGCCATGCGGGCGCCGAGTCCTTCCGGGTGTGGCGAGGACATATGGTAGGCATCGCTCGATTCGCCACTGCCAAGCAGGAGCAGGCTGCCACTGGCCAACTGCGCCGGAGCACGTTCGAGCAATGCAAAGGCGGCCCCTTCGCCAACCGATATCCCGTTACGCGCCACATCGTAGGGGCGACACGGAGCCGATGATGTGAGTTGCAGCGAGGCAAAACCGTAAAGTGTTGTCAGACACAGCGAATCGACCCCACCGACAATGGCGGCATCGATGGTCCCCAAGGCCAATTGACGGGCGGCGGCAGCGAACACTTTGGCGCTCGACGAGCAGGCGGTAGAGACTGCCATGGCCGGTCCTTCCAACCCGAAGTAGTCGCGTGTGAATTCAGCCAGCGAAAACGAATTGTGGGTGCTGCGGTAGATGAAGTCGTCAGGCAACGCGCCACTCAGCGGATCACGCCGGCGGTAGGCCAGTTCGGTCTGCAGAATGCCAGCCGTACTGGTCCCGAGGAAGATGCCGACGCGACTTTTTCCGTAACGGGCAATCGCTGCCCGAACCCGCTCGGCAAAACCATCGGTTTCGAGACCTAACTGAACCAGCCGGTTATTGCGGCAATCATAGTGCGCCAGATTTTCTGGCAATTTTTGCGCGTCGACCGCAACAACCTCACCGATCCAGGTATCCAGGGTGACTGTTTCAAAAACACAGGGCTTAAGACCGCTGCGCCCCTCGCGCAAGCCAGCCAGTGTTGCCTCAAGGCCGCGGCCGAGGCAGGTGGTGGCGGTATAACTGGATATTTGCAGCGGGGTCACGGCGGGCCTCGAATTCGTCAGATGCCTATTTTAACCAGACAGCGCCGCCTAAGTGCTGCCTTCCGCCCGCGTCAGGCAAGTGCGGTAACGACCTTCGACACGACGGGCGAACCATTCGGTGGTCAGCTTGCGCGTGATTTTAGGGCTTTTGAGGTCAATCTGTGGCATCAACTGACGCGCCAGCGGCCGGCCGGCGACCTTGTCGGCCAGCGCGTAAAGACGGGTAAATAGCGGACTTTGGCCGAAACCCGCGGCTTTTTCCAAAAGCAGATCACGGCGTATTTGACCGGCGTTCAGGCCTAAGCGCCCGCCCAAGGAGCGCAACGCGATTTCAACCGAACTCGGCTGTTCAACAGCCCTGCCGCCCTGATAGCGCAGCAGATCACCATCGAGGGTCAACGGCTTTCC
>CAXYZX010000285.1:0-2668 GCA_964293845.1 uncultured Dechloromonas sp. | reverse complement strand
CCACAAGCCTTTGGCCGTCTCCGCGATACGCGGCGTCATCTTGGAGTCCTTCATCGGTCCAGGTGTTTCGGCCTTGAACATTTGTCGACCGCCAATCCCGAGCAGCGGGAGAATGGCAATCGCCAGCACAATCAAGCCCATGCCACCGATCCAGACCAGTTCATGCCGCCAGAGATTGATTGACATCGGCAACTTGTCGATATTGGACAAGACCGTCGAGCCAGTGGTGGTCAGCCCGGAAACCGTTTCAAAGTAAGCATCGGTATGGCTGATGCCCAAATGAATCATCAGCGGGATGGCGGCAAATGCAGGCAGTACGGTCCACACCAGCACCACCATCAAAAAGCCATCGCGAATATTCAGTTCACGCTTGCAGTTCCGGTAGCGGTACCACAAGAGGGTCCCGCTCAGCATCGTCAACCCCAGGGCCTCGTCATAGGCGGTCTGTGCACCGTCGTTATAGACATAGGAGACGATCAGTGGAGCCAGCATGGTCAGCCCGAAAAGCATGATGATCATGCCCAGGGCGCGATAAACAGGGGCAAATCGTGTCACGGTCTACCCCTTAAAAGAAGTGAAAACTTACCTGGAACAGTTTTTCAACTTTCTTGACCAGCTTTTTACGGGTACAAAAGACGATTACATGATCGTCAGGCTGGATTACCGTGTCGTGGTGCGCGATGACGACTTCACCATGGCGGGTAATCGCGGTCCAGTCATCAGTCTGCCCAACAATAACCGCCGTGTCGAAATTACGGACCAAGGCAGCTACCGTTACCCCGTGCGGCCAATCGATCTCGTCAATGCGCTTACCAATCACCTTGGATGTTTTTGGATCACCGTGGGCGACCAGTTCAAGGGCTTCCGCTGCTCCGCGACGCAGTGAATGAACCTCGGCTACGTCACCCTGCCGAACATGGGCCAACAAGGTACCAATCGAAACCTGAGCGGGTGAAATACCAATATCAATAGGCCCCCCCTCGATCATCTCGGCATAGGCACGGCGGTTGATCAGAGCCACCACACGCTTGCAGCCCAAGCGCTTGGCAAGATTCCCTGCCATGATATTGTCTTCATCGTCGTTGGTCAGTGAGAGGAACAAATCCATTTCTGCGATGTTTTCCTGCTCAAGCAAGTCCTCATCAGTCGCATCTCCGAGCAATACCAGTGAACGATCAAGCTCATTGGCAATGAACTCTGCACGTTCCTTCCTGCCTTCAATAAGCTTGATTTCATAACGTTTTTCCAGTGACTTGGCGACGCGCAGACCGACATTGCCACCCCCGGCAATCATGATGCGCTGCACTGGTGTCGTCATCCGGCGCAATTGCCGCAGGACTGGCCGGATGTGTTCGGCAGCGGCGAGCAGGAAGACCTCATCGCCTGCCTCAACGCGCGTTTCACCCTCAGGGAAAACCGGCTGGTCACCGCGAAAAATGGCGGCGATTCGTGCATCCATTCCTATCGGTAGCAGTTCACGCATTTCCTTGATCTGCTTGCCAACCAGCAAGCCCCCTTCGTAGGCTCGGACAGCAACCAGACTGACCCGCCCCTTGGCAAAATTCAATACCTGCAACGCCTCGGGAAACTCGATCAGACGACGGATGTAGTCGGTAATAACCTGTTCCGGGCAGAGGGCGAAATCAACAGCAAAATTTGCCGGTGAGAGCAGGCTGGCATCTTCCAGAAAATCTCGTGAGCGCAGCCGGGCAATCCGCTTCGGTATATTGAAAACGCTGTGGGCCAGTTTGCAGGCCACGAGATTGGTCTGGTCACTTTGCGTCACGGCGATCAGCATGTCGGCATCTTCCGCTCCGGCACTGCGCATGACTGACGGCACCGCACCATTGCCAACCACCGTGCGCAAATCAAGGCGGTCCTGCAACTGAGCCAGACGCGCGCCGTCGGGATCGATAATCGTAATGTCGTTCTCTTCCGAGACCAGACCTTCGGCAACACTGGCGCCGACCTGGCCAGCCCCGAGAATAATGACTTTCATGTTTCCCCCCGTCTCACCGGCCCCCCGGCACTGGTTTTTCTACTCTTCGTGACGTTTGTTCAGCGCAACACCCAGTTGTTTTAGCTTGCGATAGAGGTGGGTGCGCTCAAGGCCCGAGCGTTCAGCCAATTTGGTCATATTGCCACCTTCGAGTCGAAGATGGTGTTCAAAATACAATTTCTCGAAGGCATCGCGCGCTTCCCGCAAGGGATGCCCGAACAGCGGCAGCAACGAGGCCATTTCGCTCTCGGCACATTCTTCAATCGGCGTGACGCGGCGCACATCCTCGGCACTGATTTCATCTTCCAGCGCTGTCAGGGCAAGATTGCGGACCAGGGCATAAAGATCTCCCCAACTGGCTTCCGGCTGGTTTTTCCAAGGCAGGGTACGGAGTGCGTTCAGTGCGCCGGTTGAGAAACGGCGTGGCTGAACCTCACCCCGCTCAACAAAATTGGTCAGCAACAAGGCGGCAATTTCCGGCAACTCGTCGGCATGACCAGCCAAGGGCGGCAAGGCCAGCCATACTTCACCAAGGCGGGTCAGTAGTTTGCTATCCCAGCCGGCCTCGCCCAATGTGCTGATTGGTCGGGCAATGGCAGCGACAAGCTGTAAATTGAGCTTGTCCAGGCGGTCGACCGCATACGCCAGATTCATTTGCTGCATTTTGCC
>CAXYZX010000284.1:0-2692 GCA_964293845.1 uncultured Dechloromonas sp. | reverse complement strand
ACGACGCGCTTTCTGGTTCTCGGCAAGCACGATGCCGGCCCCTCGGGGCGCGACAAGACATCATTGATCATGTCGGCAGCAAATCGTACCGGTGCGCTGCACGAACTGCTGCTGCCACTATCCAGTGCCGGTGTCTCAATGTGCCGCCTCGAGTCGCGCCCGGCACGGAATGCCCTTTGGGAATACGTGTTCTACGTCGATATCGAAGGCCACCGCGACGAAGCACCAATCAAGGCAGCGCTGGAAGAGTTGGGGCGCCGCTCGGCCTATCTGAAAACACTCGGGTCATACCCGGTTGCTGTTTATTGAGGAATTGCTGATGACACTCATTGACCAGGCGCTGCCCTATGTGCGCGCTATTTCCCCCTACCAGCCAGGTAAGCCGATTACCGAACTGGCTCGTGAAATGGGCATTCCGGTTGAAAGTATTGTCAAACTGGCCTCCAATGAAAATCCGCTGGGCATGAGTCCGAAGGCGCGAGAGGCCGTTGCAGCGGCGATTGGTGGCATTGAGCGTTATCCCGATCAGTTTGATCTGATCAAGGCGGTGGCTGAACGCTGCGCTCTGGCGCAAAATCAGGTCGTGCTCGGCAACGGTTCCAACGATGTGCTCGATCTGATCGCCCGCGTCTTCCTGGCGCCCGGACGTTCTGCCATCTTTGCTCAGCATGCTTTTGCGGTTTACCCCTTGGCGACGCTGTCGACCGGAGCCGACCTGATTGCGACACCGGCCAAAAACTATGGCCATGATTTGAATGCCATGCGTGCCGCCATTCGGCCTGACACGCGCCTGATCTGGATCGCCAACCCGAACAATCCGACCGGTAATTTCCTGCCTTACCCGGAAGTGCGCGCCTTCCTTGAAAGCGTTCCCAAAGATATCGTGGTCGTTCTTGACGAGGCATACAACGAATACCTGCCACCCGCCGAGCGCGTTGATACCGCCAGCTGGATCAAGGATTTCCCGAATCTGGTGGTGACCCGTACGTTCTCCAAGATTTTTGGACTGGCTGGTTTGCGTGTTGGCTATGCGCTGGCATCGGCTGAAGTCGCTGATTTGATGAATCGTGTGCGTCAACCGTTCAATGTGAACAATCTGGCGCTGGCGGCGGCAGTTGCAGCGCTTGACGACCATCAATTCATCACTGAGAGCTACGAACTGAACCGTTGCGGGATGGCGCAGATCATTGCCGGCTTGCAGCGTTTAGGTCTGGAATACATCGAACCGCACGGAAATTTTGTCACCTTCAAGGTGGGCAATGGCGCAGCGGTCAACCAAAAGCTGTTGCAACAGGGCGTTATCGTGCGCCCGATTGGTGGCTACGGTTTGCCAGAATGGCTGCGCGTGACGATAGGCAAGGAGTCAGAAAATACGCGCTTCCTGGAGGCTCTGGAGAAGGCGCTCTAAATGCCGGAATTCGGCAAAGTCGTCGTTTTCGGTACCGGCCTGATCGGCGGTTCCTTCGCGCTCGCGCTCAAGGAAGCCGATGCGGTTGAGGAGGTAGTCGGCTTTGGTCGCACACCATCCACCTTGCGCATTGCCCAGCAGCTAGGCGTCATTGATCGGGCAGGGATCAACCCGACGCACGAAATCGAAGATGCCGACATTATTCTGGTGGCCACGCCGGTGGCGCAAATGCCGGAGATTTTTGCACGCATCGAGCCTTATCTTGGCCCCAACACCATCGTTACCGATGGTGGTTCGACCAAAGGCGATGTCGTGGCAGCGGCGCGTGCTGCCTTCGGTGAGCGTATTCGCCAGTTCGTCCCGGCGCACCCGATAGCCGGGGCAGAAAATAGTGGCCCCAGTGCGGCACGTGGCGATCTCTATTTGGGCAAAAAGGTAGTTGTTACACCGTTACCAGAAAATAGCGATGACACCCTCGATCGTATCAAGCGCGCCTGGTCGATTTGCGGTGCTGATATCTACGAATTAACGCCGGAGGCTCACGACCGGGTTTTTGCAGCAGTCAGTCATTTGCCGCATCTGCTCTCTTATGCCTTGGTTCACGAACTGGCCGTGCGCAAGGATGCGGATGTCTTTTTCACCTTTGCCGCTTCTGGCTTCCGTGATTTCACCCGAATTGCCGCTAGCCACCCTGAAATGTGGCGGGATATCTGCCTTGCCAACCGGGAAGCCTTGCTTGACGAACTGGATAGCTATCGGGCTCAGCTTGATGAACTCAGACTTGCGCTGGCCCAAAATGATGGCCAACGCCTGGAAGAAGTTTTTGGTATCGCCCGCCAGGCTCGCCGAAACTGGGCTGGCGAATAAGGTGTCAGCCTTGCTGCGAGCGTTATTGTTGGGCTGTGCATTGCTGGCGCCAACATGCATGATTGCCGCTGATGTGCCGAAAATATTGCTGGCTGAGGTTTATCGCAATCAGGACGATGTTTCTCAATATCTAGTCAGCGAAAAACTTGATGGCGTTAGGGCGATTTGGGATGGCCAGATACTACGTTTTCGCAGTGGCAAGGAAATAAAGGCGCCAGAGTGGTTCGTCAGTGGTCTGCCCAAAGTGCCGCTGGATGGCGAATTGTGGATGGGGCGTGGCAGCTTTGAGCATCTTTCCGGCACGGTTCGTCGGGATATTCCTGTCGACAATGAATGGCGTCAGGTGCGTTATATGATTTTCGAGTTGCCCGGTGCTGCAGGCAGCTTTCGTGAGCGTGCCGAATTAATACGGAATAT
>CAXYZX010000283.1:0-2698 GCA_964293845.1 uncultured Dechloromonas sp. | reverse complement strand
CGCTGGCGCACCACCTGGGGTGCCAGTCACCTGACGGCCGCCAAGATCTGATTTAGAGTGCAGGGGCGGGGTGGCCAAGTGGCTTCCCCGCCTTTTTTCATTGGGAAATGTCATGCCCCTGCAAGTTGCCGTTGGTCATGCCTCACTGACCGGCCCGCGTGAGCGAAACGAGGATTTCTGCGGCGTCGCAACGCCAGTCGGGCTGGAACTCGAAAACAAGGGCGTACTGGCCGCGGTAGCCGATGGCATCGGTGGCCACAAGGGCGGGCGTGAGGCTGCTGAATACACGGTGCGCGGCTTGCTCTCCGACTACTTTTCGACACCGGATACCTGGAGTGTGCCGCGCGCCATTGAAACGGTGACGACGGCGCTCAATCGTTGGGTAATCGCCGAAGCCAGCCGCAATGCCGAACTGGCCGGCATGGCGACCACCTTGTCGGCGATCGTCTTGCGCGGTCGACGCTTTTATACGGCGCATATTGGTGACAGCCGTATCTATCGCCTGCAGGAAGGCCAGCTCAGGCCGCTGACGGTTGATCACACCTGGGAACACCCGGAGCTCAACAACGTGCTGTCGCGCGCCATCGGCCTCGACCCGCGCGTGCTGATGGATTTTGCCGATGGCGAACTGGCCGTCGATGACCGTTTTTTGCTGGTTTCCGATGGCATCTGGGGGGTCTTGCCCGATGCGCTGATGGCTGAAGTGCTGCTTGATCACCCGGAGCCACATGCGGCGGCAGTCGCACTGGCCAGTCTGGCACTGGCCCACGGCGGTCATGACAATGCCTCGGCGGTGGTTGTCGACATTCTCGCCATTCCGCCAGCCAATTTGCGCGACAGTCTGGAGAGCGCTGTCAGCCTCCCTTTGCCGCATCGTCTCAAGCCGGGACATGAACTCGATGGCCTGCTGGTCGATGAAGTCCTGCACGACGCACGCGAAACGCTGCTCTATCGCGTACACAACCCGCGCAATGGCCAGCAACTCGTACTCAAGACCCTGCAACCGGCCATGGAGGGCGATCTCGGCGCCACTGCGGCCCTGCTCATGGAAGAGTGGCGCGCCCGCCGTGTTGTTTCACCTTTCTTTCCGCAGGTTGTGCCATCCGAACAGCGTAGTTGTCTCTACTACCTGATGACCTGGCATGCTGGTGCCACACTGCAAGCCCGTCTTGATTCCGGTCAGCACTTCCCGGCCGGCGAGGCGGTCAGACTCGGGATTGCGCTGCTCAAGGCGATTGCCGCGCTGCACCGCCTCGACATCACGCATCGCGACATCAAGACCGACAATATCCATCTCGGACAGGATGGCGTGCTGCGCGTCCTTGATCTGGGGGTGGCTATCAGCCTCGGCGAGCGCAAGGCGGAAGACCCGATAGGTGCCGCCGGCACGCCGTCTTATATGGCGCCGGAGCTATTCGAAAACCCTGAACCACAAACCGGCTACGACCTTTACGCCGCCGGTGTCACGCTCTACCACCTGCTGACGCGCAAGTATCCCTACGGCGAAATCGAGCCTTTCCAGACCCCCAAGTTTGGCGAAGCCGCCCGGCCAACCCGCTGGCGGCCCGAAATCCCCGGCTGGCTGGAAAACATTCTGCTCAAGGCGGTTGCCAAAGAAGCCAAGGGTAGATTCGAAACGGCCGAGGAATTTCTGCTGGCGCTTGAACGCGGCGCCCGACGTCCGGTGGCTGCACCTAGGCGCCAAGCGCTGCTGGAACGCAATCCGGCAATGTTCTGGAAAGTGATTGCGGCGGCTTCGCTAGCGGTTAATCTGCTATTGCTGCTCAGGCTGTTTGGTTAAGCGCCAGTGCCGATAGCTAATGGCACTTGGCACTGTGTCGGGATAGCTTACACTGGCTTGGCTGCTGTCTTCGTATAGTCAATATATTCAGATGGTTACTTGACTGGCGCTTTTTTTGCTTTGAGATTTATATCGGTGCCACCCCTAGGATAAAATCATGAAATTCGTTCAATACTGTAGTCTTTTGGCGAGCGCTCTGACGCTAATGCTTCCGGCCGCCTCGCATGCCTTTCCGATCGCCAATACGGGCACCGGACTACAGGTTCTGGTGGGGAGTACTTCCAATATTATTGCGACTTATCAGGGCAACTCGGCTTCATATAGCAACGACCTGTATCTGATGCTGGATGGCGCCGGAAATCCGGGTAACGATGGCAATACGGGCAACGACTTGTTCATCTTCAACAATCATGGTTCGGTGGTTGGTAGCACGGTGAATCTTGGTGCATTTGCCATCGGAACGGAACTGATGTTTCGCCTTTACGTGACCAATACTGGTGATGATTTCTTCACTGGGCCTGCATCCCGTAATCCGGATGGTGGCGCCCATGCTCGTGTTCAGGAAAACTGGCAGCCCAACGAAACCCTGGTCAGTTTTGAAGACTTGCTTAGTGGCCCGTTTGATTACAACGATCTCAGCTTCTCATTCACCAATACGGTGACGACCGATCCGGGAACAGTGCCCGAGCCAGGATCGCTTGCCCTGCTGGGTTTGGCTCTTGCTGGATTGGCACAAGCCAAACGCCGAAGCAAAAAAGATTGATTTCTGATTTGCCTACGGAAAGGGTCGGCATGTCCGGCCCGTTTTTTTGGGGTAGCCCGGTAATTACTTGCTCAGTCAGGCAGGGATAAGCGTCATCATCGTGATGCGCCATAGTGGCATCACAATCAGATGGC
>CAXYZX010000282.1:0-2719 GCA_964293845.1 uncultured Dechloromonas sp. | reverse complement strand
CGGCAGCCGAGGCGCGCTTGGCGCGTGCCATCTGTCATGGCGATTCTGTTGAGGAGTATGCGCGGGATCAGGGGTTGCGCTTGCCTACTGTGCGTACCCAACTGAGTTCGATATTCCACAAGACCGGTACAGAGCGGCAAGCTACTCTGGTGCGTTTGATCGCCGGTATTCCTGTGGTGCGTGATTCTGCTTAGCAGATCACGACGCCATTGATGATCTCGGCCAGCCCAGGCTGCAAAAGCCGGGCGGGGTCCTTGTCCAATATTTATGATCTGGCCGGATTCAGGATCGTGGCGATCTGCGGCACAATCACGCTTTTGCTTTCACCACCAAACAAAGGCTGAGTCATGAACAAACTGCTTGTCACCTCCATCGCCATCCTTTTGGCTTTCTCCCTGCCGGTTGCTGCCGCAGAACCCAAGGAAGAAAAGACAGCGACCGGAATTGTCATTACGCAACTCAAGGAAGGCAGCGGGGCGATGCCCAAGGCCAGCGAGACAGTGAAGGTGCATTACCGTGGTGTGCTGGAAAACGGCAAGGAGTTCGATAGTTCCTACGGCCGTGGCCAGCCGGCGACATTTCCGCTCAACCGGGTGATTCCGTGCTGGACTGAAGGTGTGCAGAAGATCAAGGTCGGCGGCAAGGCCAAGTTGTTGTGCCCGTCCAACATGGCTTACGGCAGCCGTGGCGTACCCGGGACGATTCCGCCCGATGCAACGCTGATTTTTGAAGTTGAACTGCTCGAGATTCTCAAGTAAGACTCATGCCTTCTTGAAGGGCTTGATTGGCCCGATTCCCGGGCGCACACTGTTCGTTGTCGATTGACTAGCCAAGGAGTCTGATCATGACCAACGAACAGCTTAAAAAGGCCATTACTTCACACTGGCCGTTTTTCGGTGCCAGCGAGCAGGGCGATGTGCTGGCGCGTTACATTCCTTATGGTCCGGTTTTTCGCTGGCGGAAAAACGAGATGATTCCCAGCCCGCTGCAAGGTAGCGACCTTTGCTGGTTACTACAAGCAGCGGACGAGGATGGTCATTCGATTGCCGATACCGAAACCGGCAAAGTCCAAAAAGGCAAATAAACCAGCACTGAATTAGCTGGTAGCGAAACGTCCGCGCAAATAAGTGATGATTTCGCCTGACTCATACAGCCATTCGGTCTTGCCGGTCTGATCGGTAATCTTCAGGCAGGGCACCTTGGCTTTGCCGCCCCCATTGAGCAGCGCGCTGCGGTTTTCGCCTTCGTGCTGGGCATCAAGGCCCTTGACGTTCAGCGACAGGCGGCGCATTTCCTGGCGCACCTTGATGCAGAACGGGCAGGTCTTGTATTGATAGAGGACAAGGTTACGGCACTGCTGATCGACCTGTCCCTGAATTTCTGGTGGGCGATAAAGTCCTTTGGGCCGGGCGAGATATTCGCCGACCAGCATGAAGGGGCCGAGGACGACGCGCAGGGTTTTAAAGAAGGCTCTGATGACTGTTTTCATGGTTGATACCGGGAATGGGCGAATGGATGTTTCAAACGGCGACCGCCAGGCCTTTGCGCAGCAAGTCCTCAACCAGTTCATTGAGGCCAAGCTGGCGAGACAGGGCGAGGGCACGCAGTTCTTCGGCCAGTGCGGCGTCGAGCTTGACGGCAAAGGGAATCAAGCCTTTGGCCTGATCCAGCTTGCGTTGTTCCTTGCGGTCAAGCGCCGCACCCTGGGCAAAACGGTCCGGTGTGCCGGCGAGTTTCATGCGGCCTTCGACCTTGGCGGCGAGGTTTTTGTAGAGATCGGTTTTTTTCATTTTTTTGGCCTGATTTATGGGTTAACCGCAACAGCGTGCGCTTTTTCGTATTCCTTGAGCAGGCGCCGGTGCAGATCGCAGCCTTCGAGATTCAAACCGGGGGATTGCAGACCGAAGAAGCGGACTTCGCCATCGATCAGGTCAGTCGCCAGATCCAGCGTGTCGTCACCGTAAAGGCCGACCAGCGCGGCTTCATAGGCATCCGGATCGTCCATTTCAAGCAGGGTTTCAATGCAGTGGTAGGTGCGGCGGCGAGTGGCGTCGAGTTGCTCGAATGAGCGCACCCATTCGCAGCCTTCGTGCACGGCATCGGTGTCGCCGATGGCCAGGGCAAGCAGGGTCTTCAGTTCGCCAACGCGCAGGTCGGCCCACAGCGTGCCGGCATCCGGTGCGAGGCCGATCAGGGCGGCTACCGGGCGTTCGTCAGCGATGTTGAGTTCGTTCAGGTTGTCGAGCAGGTGCTCGCAGGCGTCGTCATCGAGTTCAGCCAGATTGAGGATGGCCGGGCGGACGATGGCGCCATTGCTGTTGTTTTCCCATTCCAGCTCGTCGATCGGGTAGATCTCTGACATGCCGGGCACCAGAATACGGCAGGCATAGACGCCGAGGTGCTCGAAATCGGCGACGTAGATGTCGTGGCCGTCACCTTGAATGCGCTCGCACAGCCAGGTGTAGTCGTCGGCCGTGGTGTTGGTGAAGTTCCAGTCGTTGAATTCAAAATCGGCGTTTTCGCTGAGGAATTGCCAGCCGATGATGCCACTGGAGTCGACAAAGTGAATTTCGATATTTGGTGCGCTGGCAATTTCATCGAGATCGAAGCCGGGCGGTGGAAAGCCGTCCAGTGCGGCGAGAGCGCGGCCCTGCAGCAGCTCGGTGAGCGAACGCTCAAGGGCAATTTCAAAACGCGGATGCGCGCCAAAGCTGGCGAA
>CAXYZX010000281.1:0-2721 GCA_964293845.1 uncultured Dechloromonas sp. | reverse complement strand
GTTGCGGTCAACGTCGTTTCCGGCTCAATTTTCCAGCCTGAACTCGGCCGACTTGGCATGGGCCTGAAGACCTTCACCATGCGCCAAGATCGACGCGATCTTGCCTAGGGTCTGCGCCCCGGCTTGTGAAACCTTGATCAGGCTGGTCCGTTTCTGGAAATCATAGACTCCTAGCGGCGATGAGAAGCGCGCGCTACCGGAAGTTGGCAAGACATGATTCGGGCCGGCACAGTAGTCCCCCAGCGACTCCGAGGTGTAGTGACCGATAAAGATGGCGCCAGCGTGGTGAATCTTGCTCACCCACGGATCAGGGTCGGCGAGAGCCAACTCGAGGTGTTCCGGCGCCACACGGTTGGCAATGGTGACCGCCTCTTCCAGATCACGAACCAGAATGAAAGCACCGCGATCAGTCAGCGAGGTTTCAATTACCGCCTTACGTGGCATGCTTGGCAGCAGCTTGTCGATACTGGCCTGAACACGGTCGATATAGGCTGCATCGGTACAGATGAGAATGGATTGCGCCAATTCATCATGCTCGGCCTGCGAAAAGAGGTCCATCGCCACCCAGTCCGGGTCACCGGATGCATCAGAAACCACCAGGATCTCCGAGGGACCGGCAATCATGTCAATACCGACAATACCGAACACCCGACGCTTGGCGCAGGCAACGTAAGCATTGCCCGGCCCAACAATCTTGTCGACCTGCGGAATACTTTTCGTCCCGTAAGCCAGCGCAGCAACTGCCTGCGCACCGCCGATGGTAAACACCCGGTCAACACCGGCCAGACAGGCAGCAGCGAGAACCAACGCATTTTTTTCACCACCCGGCGTCGGGACAACCATGATCAACTCTTTGACGCCAGCCACCTTGGCCGGAATCGCGTTCATCAAGACGGAAGACGGGTAAGCCGCCTTGCCGCCCGGCACATAAAGACCAACGCGGTCGAGCGGCGTGATCATCTGGCCAAGCATCGTGCCGTTTGCCTCGGTATAGGACCAGCCTTCCAGACGCTGCTTCTCGTGATAAACACGCACGCGATGCGCCGCCGCCTCAAGTGCCTGGCGCTGCTCGGCTGGCAAAGCATCCAGCGCGCTCTGCATTTCGGCTTTGGTCAGCTCGAGATCAGCCATCCCATTGGCCGACAAGCGATCAAATTTATTGGTGTATTCGACAACCGCCGCATCGCCCCGCACCTTCACGTCGGCCAAAATCCCAATCACGGTGCGCTCGATACCTTCATCCTGCGCTGCCTCAAAGGCAAGCAAGGCATCCATTTTTGCCGTGAAATCGGCGTCGACCGTAGCAAGTCGCTTGATAGCTACCATCTTTACTTCTCCACCGCCTGAGCGAAGGCGTCAATAATCGGTTGCAGGATTTCGCGCTTGACCTTGAGTGAGGCCTGATTCACGACCAGGCGCGAGGAAATGCCCATGATGTCCTCAACCGCAATCAGTTTGTTGGCTTTCAGGGTGCCACCAGTGGACACCAGATCGACAATCGCATCAGCGAGACCGGCCAACGGCGCCAGTTCCATCGAGCCATAGAGTTTGATCAGATCGATATGAACGCCTTTGCTGGCAAAGTGCTCGCGTGCCATCTTGGTGTACTTGCTGGCTACCTTGAGGCGATTGCCCTGACGCACGGCGTTTTCGTAATCGAAACCTTCACGCACGGCGACCATCATCCGGCACTTGGCGATATTCAGATCAAGCGGAGAGTAAAGCCCTTCACCACCATGCTCAATCAGGACATCCTTGCCGGCGACACCAAGATCGGCCGCGCCATATTGGACATAGGTTGGCACATCGGTGGCGCGGACGATAACAACGCGTACATCAGGATTGTTGGTATCGATAATGAGCTTGCGCGAGGTTTCCGGGTTTTCACTGGGAACAATACCGGCGGCTGCCAGCAGGGGCAGTGTCTCGTCAAAAATTCGGCCCTTGGAGAGCGCAATGGTGATGCCGTTCACGTGGATTCTCTAGGCAAAGATTGGATTTTACTGCAAAGCAGGTGGCGAGCCGAGATTAGGATCATGCACCCGTTAACGAAAAAAGCCCGGATCACCGGGCTTCTTCGCTTGCAACAAACGTCTTATTCCGGACGGATGTTCGCAGCTTGCTTGCCCTTCGGGCCAGTGACGATATCGAAGGTCACCTTCTGGTTTTCAGCAAGGGTCTTGAAACCATTGCCTTGAATTGCGGAGAAGTGAGCGAAGAGATCTTCACCACCATCAGACGGGGAGATAAAACCAAAACCTTTGGAGTCGTTGAACCACTTAACGGTACCGTTTGCCATTTATAACTTCCTTGGAAAAAATTGGCGGGCTAATGCCCAAAAAACACGAGAATCAAGACCGAGGAAGAACTGACAAACCGACGTACGGCGCAGGAACAAAACACTGGCTGGAAATCCCGAGAGCACGAGTATGCCGTGTAATCGGGATTAGTCCAAGGCTTTTTTTATATTTTCTTCAGTCGGCCTAAAAAACCCCCAGTATTCAGCACACAAACAACAGCAGATTAATGGACACGCTTGACCTGTGCGCCGAGTTTTTCCAGTTTTTCCTCAATGCGTTCATAGCCACGGTCCAAGTGATAAATACGGTCGATTACGGTCTCACCTTGCGCCACCAGTCCGGCGATCACCAGCGATGCCGAGGCACGCAGATCAGTCGCCATGACACTGGCGCCCTCAAGACGATCAACACCGCGGACGAT
>CAXYZX010000280.1:0-2725 GCA_964293845.1 uncultured Dechloromonas sp. | reverse complement strand
GCCGGTGGCGTCGGGTTGCTCGCCTGCCAGTGGGCGAAAGCGCTGGGCGCGACGGTGATCGGCACGGTTGGTTCGGCGGCCAAGGGCGAATTGGCCAAGGCACATGGTTGCGACCATGTGATCAATTACACCAACGAAAATTTTACGCAGCGCGTCCGCGAGATCACCGGTGGTGAAGGCGTGCCCGTGGTCTACGACGGCGTCGGCAAGGATACCTTCATGGGTTCGCTCGACAGCCTGCGCCCGCTCGGCATGATGGTCAGCTATGGCAATGCTTCGGGCCCGGTGCCGCCACTCGACCTGATTCTGTTGTCGCAGAAAGGCTCGCTCTTTGTGACGCGCCCGACGATCATGAGTTATACCGCCAAGCGTGCCGATCTTGAGGCTCTGGGGGCGGAATTGTTCGAGATGGTGGGGAGCGGCAAAGTCAAGGTTGAGGTCAATCAGCGTTATGCCCTGAAGGACGCGGCCCAGGCACACCGCGATCTCGAAGCGCGCCAAACCACAGGCTCAACCATACTCATTCCATGATGGCAAAGATCAAGGCTGGACTACTTTCGCTACGCGATTTGTTCGCGACTGCCTGGTGGATCATTCTGATCGTCGGGATCGGCTTTGTTGTTGCCTATCAGTTTGTCCAGCCAGCGCCGCCGAGTCGTATCGTCATCACCACCGGTAGCGACTCCGGCGCCTATTACCAGTTTGCCAACCGCTATGCGGCGATTCTGGCGCGCAACGGCGTCACGCTGGAGGTCAAGACCTCGGCCGGTTCGCTGGAAAATCTGGCGCGCCTGAAAAGTGACGAAGCGCAGGTTGGCTTTGTGCAGGGTGGTGTTGTCGAGCCCAAGGCCGATCAGGATGAAGAGGACAACTCCGGTTTGCTCTCGCTGGGCAGCATGTTCTATGAACCGGTCTGGGTTTTTTATCGTGGCGACAAGCGCCTGGAGCGCCTGACTGACCTGCGTGGCAAGCGTGTGGCCATTGGGCAGGAGGGTTCCGGTGTACGGCAGTTGGCGCAACAGCTGCTCGAAGCGAATGAAATTCCCACGGGTGACCATCTGGTACCGCTTTCCGGCTTGAGGGCGGCGGAAGAGTTGCAGCAGGGACGGATCGACGCGGCCTTCGTGATTGCCGCTGAAAAGGCGCCGGTCATTCAGGTGTTGCTGCGTTCGCCCGGCATCAAGGTGATGAATTTTTCGCAAGCCGATGCCTATCAGCGGCGTTTTCCCTTCTTGACCAAAGTGGTCTTCCCGCATGGCGTGGCCGATCTGGTCCGCGACTTTCCACCGGAGGATGTGACGGTACTGGCGCCCACTGCCAACCTGATCGTCCGCGACGACCTCCATCCGGCGCTGCAAAGTCTGCTGCTGCAAGCAGCTAGCGAAGTGCATGGCAAATCCGGTTTCTTCCAGAAGGCCGGAGAGTTTCCTTCCTACAAGGATCACATGGTGCCGCTTTCGCCTGAGGCCGGGCGCTATTTCAAGTCGGGCTCTCCCTTCCTGCAACGCTATCTGCCGTTCTGGCTGGCGGTCCTGATTGACCGCCTGTTTGTCTTGTTGATTCCCATCATCGCGCTGCTCATTCCCTTGCTCAAGGTGGCGCCGGCGGTCTACAACTGGCGCGTGCGTTCCAAGGTGTTTCGCAGTTACGGCGAGCTGAAGTTTCTTGAGGATGATCTCCGGCATCATTTCGATCCGGCCAAGCTCGGCGATTACCGCAACCGCCTCGATGCGCTGGATGAAGAGGCCAGCCTGCTCCGCGTCCCGCTCGGCTTCACCGATCTGGTCTACACGCTGCGCGAACACGTCAATCTGGTACGTCACATCCTCGACAAGAAGGAGTCTCAGGCATGAAAGCCTTTCTCGTCGCCAATCCCAAGGGCGGCTCCGGCAAAAGTACACTGGCCACCAATCTGGCCGGCTACTTTGCTTCCCAAAGGCACGAAGTGATGCTCGGCGATATCGATCGCCAGCAATCCTCGCGTGAATGGCTGAACATCCGACCTTTCGAGTTGCCCAGTATCGATACCTGGGAAACCGGTGCCGACAACATCGCCCGGCCACCCAAGGGCGCCACGCATGTTGTGCTCGATACGCCAGCCGGCCTGCACGGCAAGATGCTGGACAAGGTGCTCAAGCTGTCGACGCGGGTTATCGTACCGGTCCAGCCGTCGATGTTCGACATGCTGGCAACACGCCATTTTCTCGATGCACTGCTGTCTGAAAAAGCGGTGCGCAAAGGACGGGCCGATGTCGCGGTGATCGGCATGCGGGTCGATGCCCGGACGCGGGCAGCGGGCGAGCTGGAGCGTTTTTTCGCGAGCTTTGATTTGCCGGTGCTGACCTACCTGCGCGATACCCAGGTTTACGTTCAGGCCACGGCGGCCGGAATGACCATTTTTGATCTGCCGCCATCACGGGCCGAGCGTGATCTTGAGCAGTGGCGAGCAATTATCGAGTGGGCAGAGGCCGGCGACTAGATCTGCCGCGGTTGACCGAAAAAAATTGCGCGTTACTCAAAGTGCTGCGGTCAACGCCTCAATTTGCTCGGTTTTTTCCAGTTCGTCGAGAAACCACTTTAGCGCCTTGCCGCTGTTTCGCGTTTTCCAGGCTAGGTTTAGCGGTAGTTCCGGGCGCGGCTCGCTAATCTGCATTTCGACCAAGCGGCCAGCAGCGATTTCGGGGGCGGCGAGCCAGCGCGGCAAGTGGCCGATACCGAGGCCGGC
>CAXYZX010000279.1:0-2733 GCA_964293845.1 uncultured Dechloromonas sp. | reverse complement strand
TCGCGCTCGTCATCCTTCTTGGTGACATCCTCGACCGGGCGGTAACGCACATCGACCGGATAGAGGCGACCGGAGACTTCGATCACCGGCGCACCGCTGAAGTGTTCGGAAAAGCGTTCGGCATCGATCGTCGCCGAGGTGATGATCACCTTGAGGTCTGGGCGCTTGGGCAGCAACTGCTTGAGGTAGCCGAGCAGGAAGTCGATATTCAGGCTGCGCTCATGCGCTTCGTCGATGATGATCGTGTCGTAGGCGCTGAGGTAAGGGTCGGACTGCGATTCGGCCAGCAGAATGCCGTCGGTCATCAGCTTGACCCAACTGTCTGCGGTCGACCGGTCCTGGAAGCGGATTTTTACGCCGACGCCGGTACCAACCGGCGTCTTCAACTCCTGTGCCAGTCGCGTTGCCACCGAGCGCGCCGCCAATCGCCGTGGTTGCGTATGACCGATCAGGCCGGAGCCTCCGCGGCCGAGTTCCAGACAAATCTTCGGCAACTGCGTCGTCTTGCCCGAGCCGGTTTCGCCGCAAACAATGACCACCTGATGCTTTTTGATCAGCGCTGCAATTTCCGCGCGCCGTTCATTAACTGGCAGATCCGCTTGAAATTCCGGCTTGGGTAGCGAGGCCTGGCGTTGCGCCAGCCCGGCGCGTGATTTTTCGAGCAGCGCCGCAAATTCAGCCTGCAATTTTTCGCGCTTTTCGCCCGTCGACCGCAACAGATTGCGTTGCATGCCGCGCAGGCGGCCATAGTCAGCCGTCAGGCATGACATTTCCTGGCCTGGGCCATTTTTTTCGCTGTTCTTAGGCATCATCCCGATCGCGCAACTGGCCTTTGTGGCCGTTACACCTTTTTATTTGGTCCGCCCCGCGTTTTGCCATAAGTCTTGAACACGGCCTTGGCATCGCGGCCGGCGCGTTCAAGGGTGCAAATGCTGGTGTCGTCATCATGGCCGCAGAAGAAATCATTCTCCTGAGCCTGCATGACCATGCGGATGGCCAGCTCGTCGCTGATCTCGTAGCGTTCGGTGAGCTGTGTGGTGACTTCGTCGAGGTGTTCCTCGTAGGTCATGGTTGCTGCCATTTGCAAAGTTTCCTGTCAGCCTGCTGCCTTCTGATTGGCCAGCGCTTTTTCGGTGATTTCGCGATAAAGCGAAGTGACCTGGCTGATCAGCGAACGGTGTTCCGGATGACGCTCCAGCATCGGCATGACATTGGTGGAGTCGGCCAGTACTTCCTGGAGGAAGGCCATGTCGAATTCGTCAAGACATTCACCTTTATCCACTTTTGCCTTGATGGCCAAGGCACGTGGCAGGCGCTGGGATTCAAAGCGCTCCATCAATACAGCCAACACGCCGGTGTCTTGTTCTGGGGTGGTCATGGCAATCTCCTTGTGGATGGAAAAATCGTAGGGTACGACCATGAGTTTATCATTCGTCGAAACGGCAGGCGTGTTTCCTGAACGGAGGGGCCCAAAAGTGGTCTGATCGGCCATTGCACAGAGTCATATCGCCATGTATTACGGAGAAAAATTCAACGCCTGGACGCATCTGGTTGGTGCGCTACTTGCCCTGACTGGTGCCGTCTGGCTTTTGCTGGCGGCATTGCCGAGCGGGGATGGCTGGAAAATATTCAGCGTTGCGGTCTATGGGGCAACGCTGGTCATGCTTTACAGTATTTCCACCATTTATCACAGCGTTCGTGGCCGGGCAAAAAATATCCTGCGCAAGCTCGATCACCTGTCCATTTACCTGCTGATTGCCGGCAGCTATACGCCGTTTTGCCTGATCAGCCTGCGTGGGCCGTGGGGCTGGTGGCTTTTTGCGATTGTCTGGTCGCTGGCCGTGATCGGCATGTTGCAGGAAATCAAGCCGCGCTCACCGGCGCGCATCCTGTCACTGGTTATTTACGCGGTAATGGGCTGGATCGTGCTGGTGGCCATCAATCCGCTACTGGCAAGCCTGGGGATGGCCGGCTTTCTCTGGCTTGCTGCCGGCGGCGTGTTTTACACCGCCGGTATCGTCTTCTTCGCTTTTGATGAGCGTTTTCGCCACTGGCATGGCATTTGGCACCTTTTTGTCATCGCCGGCAGCCTGGCGCATTTCATCGCCATATCGTTCTACGTTATCTGAAGCTTGTGCCGGTGTGGTGCATCAGGAGCGGCGATCTTGCGGATTCCAGGAAAAGAGTCGGAAAGCAGCTTTGTTCATGCGCTCAAGAACCGGTTCGAGATTGCCGGAAAGCACTGGCGCACTGGTTTGCGGATTCCATGAAAACAGGGGGCGGAGCATTTCGCTGGCGACTAGCGAACCGGCAATCGCCGTGTCTGCAGCCAGCTTGGTCATCAATGCGGCGCGTTCAGCGAACAATCCATTAACGCGCATGATTTCTGCGGCACGGAGTTCGCGAGCTTGTTCTTCAATGGCGGGGATGTCGATGGGGTTCATGATTTTTGGTTTCCTGTTGCGGTGCAGCATTGCACAGAGCGAACTTTAATTGCCAAGTGCCTTGATAACAATCCAGTGCTTAGTAACAACATTTGTGAAATTTCGTCCATAATCATCGGATGGATCGTGCCGCCGAGATGACTGCCTTTGTTCGCTCCGTTGATACCGGCGGGTTTTCATCTGCCGCCCGTGAACTTGGTTTGACGCCATCGGCGCTCTCCAAACTGGTTACTCGTCTGGAAGATCGCCTCGGCGCACGTTTGTTGCAGCGAACCACGCGGCGTCTGCT
>CAXYZX010000278.1:0-2746 GCA_964293845.1 uncultured Dechloromonas sp. | reverse complement strand
TCGTGATCGCCATCGACCAGACGGATGTTCTTGACCTTGGTGCCAACCTTGACGACTGATGAAGATCCCTTGATTTTCAAATCCTTGATTACCGTCACGGTATCGCCATCCTGCAGCACGTTGCCGTTGGCATCCTTCCAGACACGAGTCTGATCGGCGTTTTCGGTGCCGCCATCCTGACTCCATTCGTGGGCGCACTCAGGGCAGACATACATGTTGCCTTGTTCGTAGGTGTATTCCGATTTGCAGGCCGGGCATTTGGGCAGATCGCTCATGTTTTCCTTGTTAATAATCTTCGTCGTTGCCGCCCATCAGGGAGGGCAATAGTATGTAAGCACGTTTGATGGCGCTGGAAAGGTCAGTGCAGACGTTGTCGTCGCCCAGGTGATCGATAAAACCGGAGCGGAAGAGCAACGAACCGGGTTGTGAATTGAGTCCGCAGACGAGTAGCGTACAGCCGCGCTTTTGCAATTTGTCGCGCAGGCTTTCAAGGCCCTCGAGACCCGTGGTGTCCAGCTGGATCAGGCGCGCCATGTCGAGAATGACGACTTCTGGATGCCCGGCGCTGGGGTCGAGCAACTCTTCCAGTTTGTTCACGGCACCAAAGAACAGCGAGCCGAAGAGTTGCCAGGCAGCGACGCGCATGCTGCCATCGGGGTATAAAAACTGCGGTTCGTCAGCTTCTTCTTTAAGTGGCAGGCGTTCAATGCGGGTCAGTTCCGACATGCGATAGATGAAGAACAGGCTGGCCAAAACCATGCCGAGTTCGACGGCAATGGTCAGGTCGAACACCACCGTGACGAAAAAGGTGACGAGCAGGATGATGCGGTAGTTGTTCGAGTAGCGGCGTAGCTCCAAAAATTCATGCCACTCCCCCATGTTGACTGCAACAACCATGACGATGGCTGAGAGGGTGGCGAGCGGGACGTAGGAGGCCAATGGGGCGGCGATCAGCACAATGCCGAGTAGGACGAAAGCGTGAATGATGCCGGCAATTGGCGTGCGACCGCCGGTTTTGACGTTGGTCGTGGTACGGGCGATAGCGCCAGTAGCGGCAAAACCGCCAAAGAGCGGGGCTGCGAGGTTGGCCAGGCCTTGGGCGACGAGTTCCTGGTTGGGGTCATGGCGGTCATCGATCTGGCTGTCGGCAACCCGTGCCGAGAGCAGCGACTCGATGGCACCGAGCAGGGCGATGGTGATGGCCGGCGAGATCAGCTTGCCAAAATCGTGAATTGACAGGCTGGGGAAGCCGATATTGGGTAGTTCCTGGGGGATGCCATTGAAGCGGCTGCCGATCGTTTCGACCGGCAGGCTGAATACAAAGGACACCAACGTGCCGAGGATGAGTACGACGAGCGGGCCGGGGGCGCGGCGCATGAAGGAAAAGCGCTGGGCCAGTCGGTTGTAGGAAAGCAGGAAGACGAAACAGACGCTGGCCAGGGCCAGCGTCGGCAGGTCGACGGTGTGGGCATTGGCCGCCAGCGTCTTGATCCGGCCGAAAAACTCGGCGGGCAGGTTGTCGATTTGTAACCCGAAAAAATCCTTGATCTGGGCGAGGAAGATGACGACGGCGATGCCGTTGGTGAAGCCGATAACGACTGTGACCGGTATGAAGCGGATCAGTTGCCCCATGCGGGCGAGGCCCATGGCCAGCAGAAAAACGCCGGCAAGCATGGTGGCACCCATCAGGTTGGCAAAGCCGTGGATGGCGACAATGCCGTAAATGATGGGGATGAAGGCGCCGGTCGGGCCGCCAATCTGTACGCGCGAACCGCCAAAAAGCGAGGTGATCAGGCCGGCGACGATCGCCGTCCAGATACCGGCAGCCGGTGAGCAACCGGAGGCGATGGCAAAGGCCATGGCCAGGGGCAGGGCAAGCACGCCAACGGTAATGCCGGAAGCCAGATCCTTCCCGAATTGTGCCCGGTTGTAGGTGGGCAGGCAGTCCAGCAACTTCGGGTGGAAGGCGATTTTCATGGCGCGGGCTCGTGAGCGGAACTAGCGATTATATGAGCGTCTTATTATTCGTCAATGTTAATCATATGTTAACATGATGCGATTCCAGTGACAGGAGGCCGCCATGGAAAAGCGAACCGCCCGCTTGACCCTGCTGATTGACCCGCAGAAAAAGCAGATTTTTGAAGAGATTTGTGCCGGGCAAGACCTGACGCCGTCGCAGGTTGTGCGGCGTTTGATCCGTCAGTACATTCTGGATAATGCGGGTAACCGCGAACTGCCCGAGTGGCTCAAGCCGGCAGCTAAAACCGAAGAGTAATCAGTCTTCAGTCTTTGCTTGCTTGGCTGGCATCTTGTCCGGGTGGTGAGTACCAATATAGGCCTCGTATTTGGCCTGCATTTGTGGCGCCTGCTTGGCAATTTCACGCAGAATGCGGGCGACGGCCCAGATCATTACGGCTGCACCACCGGCTGTGCAGATCACAGCTTCTGCGGTCGACGTCGGAAAGTTGGCCAAAATTGCACCCTTGCCAGCGGCGAACCAACTGGCGCCAATGCCGACACAAGTCAACCCGAAAACATCAACCAGTGCGTAGAGCGCGATGCGTCCGGTGAGTTCGGGGCGAGGCGGGCGATTCATTGAAATCATGGTGGGCCGCTATAATCCGCAAAATCTGCATTCTGCCTCAAGAGAGTTCGTTATGCCGCGTTTCTCCGGGTTATCCCTCATCACCGGCTTGCTGTTAGCTGCCGGAATTGCCCAAGCCGATGTAAAAATTGGCGTTATTGC
>CAXYZX010000277.1:0-2750 GCA_964293845.1 uncultured Dechloromonas sp. | reverse complement strand
GCAGTCAGTGCGCCAACTTCCTCGATGGTCACGGTGTGGCCAAGCGGAGCCTTGATCGCATCGGATTCAAGCAGCTTGTTGAAGTTGGTGATACCGGACGCAGCACGCGTCATGATCGGGCCGGGAGACACGGCAAATACGCGAATGCCCTTGGAGCCCAGGTCGTAGGCCATGTAACGCACTGCTGATTCCAGCGCGGCCTTGATGATGCCCATCACGCCATAGTTGCGCACAACACGCTCGGCGCCGAGGTAAGACATGGTGATCAGAGAGCCGCCATTGGACATCAACGGCTCAAGCGCCTTGGCCATACGAAGGAAGCTGTGGCATGAGATGTTCATGGCGGAGTCGAAACCGGCTTCGGAAGTGTCAATGACGCGACCATGCAGGTCTTCCGCTTCGCAGAAGGCCATAGAGTGGATGGCGAAATCGATGGTGCCGAATTCGGCACCACACTTCTCGATGACGGCTTCCAGGCTGCCTGGTGTGGAAACGTCAAGTTTTTCAAAGAGCTTGGCGCCGAGCGCTTCAGCCAGTGGCTGGGTGTACTTGGCGGTCTTGTCGTTCTGGTAGGTAATCGCGATATCTGCACCGAGGGCGCGCACGGCCTTGGCAACGGCGAAAGCGATGGACTTGTCGTTGGCCACACCGGTAATCAGGCCCTTCTTGCCAGCCAGCGGCAGGAGCGGGTTGGTGTGCAGCTCTGGGGATTGTTCGATTATTGTAGTCATGCTGTTCTTCCTTTCAGAAGTTGGTCAGAGATAATGTTACGGCGCACCATTCTCTGCACCCACCCTCCGCTCGGAGGCGGTCTCGGTTGGTGCGGTGCACCATGTGATGATTGTTGCACAATCCCGTTTCATTTGGATGAAATTTATCACCAAAAATGTGTCGTTTGAAAATATGTATTTTTCGCGCAGAAAACCTCTCGTTTCGTTGATATTAAGCAACCCGCTGGCGTGATTTGGTGCTAGGCTTTCCGGTGTCATAAGCTGTTTTCGGGAGGATGTCGTGGCACTCAACGAAATGCACGCTGAAGCGGTGGCGGGGATCGTTGATCGGGTGGCGACGCGCTACAAGCGCGATCCGGTCAATATGTTGCAGATACTGCGCGAAGTGCAGGAGGCCTGTGACTGGCTCCCCCCGGAAGCGATTGATCGCTTGCAAACGGTGCTCGGGGTGCCGCGTACGAAAATTGAAGGGGTGGCCGGCTTTTATTCCTTCCTGTACACCGAGCCACGTGGCAAATACCGCATTCTTTTTTCCGACAACATCATCGACCGCATGGCAGGTAGCCAGCCGCTGATCGAGCGCCTCTGCGAAAACCTCTGGATTGAGCCGGGTAAGACTTCGGAAGATGGCCTGGTCAGCGTTGATGTCACTTCATGCACCGGCATGTGCGATCAAGGGCCGGCGCTGCTGGTAAATAATCGGGCAATTACGCGGTTGACCGCAACACGCATCGATGAAATCGCCGAACTGGTGCGCAACAAGACGCCGCTGAGCCAATGGCCGGCCGATTACTTCACGGTTGAGGACCACGTCCGCAAGGCGGACATCATGCTCGACGCCAAGCTCATTCCCGGCGACGCCTTGCGTGCAGCGCGTGCGCGGACGCCCAGCGATGGCTACATGGCATCCAATATGCGCTCCTGGCGCGAAGGCTTGCCGTCCGGGATCAGTGGCCCGTCGGCCATGCTTGATGAAATCAAGCGCGCCAACTTGCGCGGGCGGGGCGGTGCCGGTTTTGCCACCGGACTGAAGTGGGAGGCTTGCCGCAACGCCCAGATGAAGCCCGGCCAACAGCGTTTTGTCGTGTGCAATGCCGACGAAGGCGAACCGGGAACCTTCAAGGATCGCGTGCTGCTCGGCACTTACGCTGATCTGGTCTTTGAAGGCATGACGGTTGCCGCTTACACCATCGGCGCCCGGCGCGGCTTTCTTTACCTGCGCGGCGAGTACCGCTATCTGCTCGATCCGCTAAACGCCATTCTGGAACGGCGGCGCAAGGAAAACCTGCTGGGCAACGACATCCTTGGTATTCCGGGGGCGGATTTCGATATCGAGATTCACCTCGGCGCCGGTGCCTACGTCTGCGGAGAAGAGTCGGCACTGATCGAATCGCTGGAAGGCAAGCGCGGCACGCCCCGCAACCGGCCACCGTTCCCGGTGACCAACGGTTATCTTGATCAGCCAACTATCGTCAATAACGTCGAGACATTCGCCGTCGCAGCACTGATCGCCCTCAACGGTGGTGACTGGTATGCCGCGATTGGCACCAAACACTCGGCCGGTACCAAGATTCTCTCGGTATCCGGTGACTGCGAGCGGCCGGGGGTCTATGAATACCCATTCGGCGTCAGTATTCGTCAGGTACTTGAGGATTGCGGGGCAAAAGATACGCAGGCGGTGCAGGTCAGCGGGCCATCCGGTATCTGCGTTGGCGTCGATGAATTTGATCGCACCATCGGTTTTGAAGACATCCCTACCGCCGGCGCCTTCATGATCTTTGACCAAAGCCGCGACATGTTCGAGGTGGCGCGCAACTTCGTGCATTTCTTCCAGCACGAAAGCTGTGGTTTCTGCACACCATGCCGGGTTGGTACCTCGCTGCTCAAGAACCTGATGGATAAATTGCACAACGGCCACGGTTCACCGTACGACTTTGCCGAAATCGAGAAACTCAATCAATTGCTGCAGGCCATGAGCCATTGCGGCTTGGGTCACACCGCCTGCAATCCTGTGCTCGA
>CAXYZX010000276.1:0-2771 GCA_964293845.1 uncultured Dechloromonas sp. | reverse complement strand
CCGTTGCTGTAACCCGCTTCGTTCATCAACTTTTTGGCGACTTCAACCGATTTTCGTTTGGGCTTGCCATCCACCCAGTCATAAACCTGCTTGTCGATCCCTTCCTCGCCCGCCTCGTAACCGAAAATCCCCGGCGGCAACGCACCTTGGGCCGCTATGCCACGCCCATTGGAGAAAATGGAGATGTACTCTTCCTGATCAATGGCAATGGAAATTGCCTGCCTGAGCTTGGTTGACCGCAACGAAAGGCCACCAACCACTGGATCGAGCATGTTGAAGCCCATGTAGAAGGTGGACGTCTTGATTGAAGTCAGCAGACGTATGCCCTTCTCGCGCATCTCGTCGCTGAGCGCCACATCACCACCAACATTGACGCGCACCGCTTGATCAAAGCTATCTGAGGAAATCCCCGAAGCATCGAAATAGCCCTGCAGAAATTTGTTCCAGTACGGAATGGCTTCTTTCTCACGAGTAAAAATAGCCTGATCGATAAACGGCAAGGGCTTGCCACAATCGTCAAGCAGACCGGCCTCTCTATCCCCCGTCTCGCCCTCACAAGGATAAGTCTGACCATGAAAATTCGGGTTGCGCGACAACACCATGCGCCGGTTGGGATCGTTTTCCGACAACATGAAGGGGCCGGTACCGACCGGCCACCAGTCCAAAGTCAGATTCTTGGCCGCCATACCGGGCTGCGCGAAAAAACGATCAACCTCGCGCGGCACCGGCGCAAAGAAAGGCATGGCCAGCCAGTAGAGGAACTGCGGATACTTGCCTTTGAGCCGGATGCGCCAAGTACGACTATCGACTTTCTCGATACCAGAAAGCGGGTAGGCATCAAGATCCAGCCACTCGTCGGCCGGCTGTGCTTTGGCCGCCTTGCCGAGCGCGGTGCCAAGGTCTTTGAGACCGACGATCTTGTCGGCCATCATTCCAAAAATAGGGGAATGCAGGCGCGGGTGAGCCAGGCGCTTGATCTGGTAAATGTAATCATCAGCCAACAATTCGCGGGTTGCGGTACGCGGAAAATCAGCAATTTTCTGCCGCCCATCGGCCACATTTTTACCCAAATAAACCGGTTGACCGTGCTCATCCAGCGCAAAAGCCGGGTGTGGCTGATAACGGATACCCGGCTTCAATTTCAGCTCATAAACACTTTCGGCAATCGCCTCAATCGCTACATCGTCAGCCAGTTCCTTGCCCTGCGCATCAAAATAGCGCGGATGCGGCACCTCTTCCAAGGTGCTGGCAATCAGTTCATAAGGGCGTTTGAGGTAGTGATACTGAAGTGCCGGCTCGTAAATCTGCGCTGTAAAGGTGATTTCGTCCTCGGTATAGGACTGCGCCGGATCAAGGTGTTTAGGTCGATCAGTGAATGCCGTGTAGAGAATATTGCGGCCAGCATCGCTCGCCGGATAGGGGTCATTCCATGCCTGGCCGCAACCGGCAAGAAATGTGACAAAAATAAGACTGGCAGCAATTATTCGCATGGCGCACAGTTTAGCAAATCAGCGGTTGACCGCCCGGCTCTGATTTGCCCACAATGGCTTCAATCAACCAACAAAGAGTGATCTGCATGCTAGACAGTAAAGTCCCCGACTTCTCCCTTCCGGCAACCAGTGGCCAAACTTTCAGCCTGGGAAATTTGGCCGGCAAGATTGTTGTGATCTATTTCTACCCCAAGGACAGCACACCGGGGTGCACCACAGAAGCGCAGCAGTTCCGTGACCTGCATGCGCAGTTCGTTGCGGTCGACACCGTTTTACTCGGCATTTCTCGCGACAGCGTCAAATCACATGAAAACTTCAAGAGCAAACAAGACCTGCCCTTTGAGCTGGGCTCGGACAGCGACGAAGCGGTGTGCACCCTGTTTGGCGTCATGAAAATGAAAAACATGTACGGCAAGCAGGTACGCGGCATCGAGCGCAGCACCTTTGTCATCGATAGTAGCGGCGTGCTGCGCCGCGAGTGGCGCGGGGTCAAAGTGCCCGGTCATGCACAGGAAGTACTGGATTTCGTCAAAACTCTCTAACCCAACCCAAGGCCCACTCCATGCCGCGCAAACCCGCAGCCACCAAGAAGCCCGCAGTTACCAAGATTTTTGTCCTTGACACCAACGTGCTGATGCACGACCCCAGTTCCCTCTTCCGTTTTGAGGAGCACGACGTTTTCCTGCCGATCATGACGCTGGAAGAACTCGACAACAACAAGAAGGGCATGTCCGAAATCGCCCGCAATGCCCGCCAGACATCACGCATGCTGGACGAATTACTGGGCGGTGAGGATGTCGACATAGACGAAGGTGTCGATCTCTACGGCCCCTCCAGCAAACTGGCGAGCGGTCGCCTTTATCTGCAGACCGAGGCAATCAGCGCGGAACTGCCGCAGGGTTTGCCGACCTCCAAGGTGGACAACCAGATTCTCTCGGTAGTCATCCACCTGCAGAAGAAATTCCCCAAACGTCCAGTAATTCTGGTGTCGAAAGACATCAACATGCGCATCAAGTCGCGCGCCCTCAACCTGCTCGCCGAAGACTACTTCAACGACAAGGTGCTGGAGGATACCGACATCCTGTACACAGGCACCCGCGCCCTGCCCGAAAACTTCTGGGACAAGCACGGCAAGGGCATGGAGTCGTGGAAAAAAGAGGCCAAGACCTACTACAAGATCAACGGACCGCTGTGTCCGCAAATGCTGATCAATGAGTGCGTCTGGCTGGAAAAGGACGGCTTCACCGCCATCGTCAAGGAAGCCGCCGGCAAGACTGCCGT
>CAXYZX010000275.1:0-2785 GCA_964293845.1 uncultured Dechloromonas sp. | reverse complement strand
AAATCCCGCGCTTGCAACAAATTTGCAACTCGCCATGTGTAGCAAACGCCACATCGCGGATTGTTTAAGTGAAATCAAATGATTGCGCCCATAACCGAGTAATCTGGTCAGGTATATTCAGGTCAATAATAAGTACTGCGCAGATATTAAGGCCGAGGTTATGAGTAAAGACCCTGTGTTTTTCAAATCTCCCGAGATGGCAAAAAAATTTCCGTTGCATCCTAAACATCCTGAACGGACTTGTTGGGGCTGCGATAAATATTGTTCAGTGAATTCGTTGCAGTGCGGCAATGGTTCTGGTCGTACCCAGCATCCGGCGGAAATGCTCGGAGACGATTGGTACAAGTGGGGCGATTGGGGCATCGACTCGGCGGAAACGCCAGTGATGAGTTCTTGAATATGGCCGGCTCATGGGGTTGCCCACACGAAATTAATGGCTTGTGTCACAAGGTTGGTGGTCAGACTTGTGACCCTGGAATGAAAGGTTGTGTGCTTTATGGTCGCTACGTGTTCGCAAACCCAGCGAAAAATGCACGCATTGTGCAGAAGCAGGGCCGAAGAGATGAAGTCGCCGTAGCACCGGGCTCAAAAACCAGCAATGACAGCAAAGAATGACAATCCGGTAGATATTGGCGCGAAAACGCTCGTTGGATGTTCTCGCTCCCCGATGCTTGAGCCAAAAAACGACGGAATTTATGTGATCGAATTGTGCAGCGGAGAATTGCGCCACTGGCGCTATCTCGGTCCAGGGGCGCAGTCCAACGCGTGGTGGCTCGATATGGAATCCGGCCTGGAATTCAGTGAAACCAGCGTCATGTATGCATGGCGAATCGTTGGCGTTGGGAGCGAAAAATTTCAGACTGATCTCGAAAATTCAGCTGGCTTAGCTCACGGCAATGGGAGCAGTAACAAAGAGTAGAAGTTGCCAGATGGTTTCACAGAAGGCTTGGTGGAACGATTACAGAGTTCAAATTTCTAAGTTGGAAGTAAATTGTTGAGGTAGACCGCTATGGACGGGTATTCGCGAGCAATTTCTTCACTCAGTGATTTAATCCTTGAGCAGACCTCTGATGCGCTCATCTACGCCAATCGAGAGGGTGTGATTGAACGCTGGAACCAAGCTGCAGAATCAATGTTCGGATATACCTTTGCCGAAGCTTACAGCCAAAGCTTGGATCTGATAATTCCTGAACACCTTCGTCCAGCGCACTGGCGAGGTTTTGAGGCTGCGATGGTTAATGGTTCTACACGCCTACATGGCCGCCCCACATTGACACGAGCAGAACGTAGATCGGGAGAGAGAATCTATGTCGAAATGAGCTTTGCTCTGGTAACCGACGAATCCGAAAAGGTCATTGGTTCGGTTGCCATGGCACGAGACGTGACAGAACGTGTTCTTCGGGAAAAAGATGCCGCCATTAGCAAGAATAAATAGGTAGGGTGCTACGCCGTCTGATACTTGTGCAAGCGGTCAACGCTTGGGATCAGGATCCGCCTTCCTTCAACCTTGATCAGACCAAGCTCACTCAATTCGCGAAGGATGCGAGAAAAGTATTCTTGCGTCTGGTTGAGGCGGGAGGCAATTAGCCCTTTATTTACGTGAAGTTCGAGAACCGTATTTTCGTCATCGAGCCGGCTTTCCGGCAAATCATGCATCAAGTATCCAATGATGCGCTGCTTCCCTGAATGCAAGGAATAAGCTTCAACATTGAGCATGAGTTGATGCATGCGCATGGCCATCCCGGCCTGCACTTTTCATACATAGTCGCGATCACGATCCAGTTCGTCGAAGATCACAGACTTGGAGACGTGAAGCAACAGGCAACTGCGCAGCGCTTGTGCAGAGACATCACTGCTATAAAAAACGGAACTACGAAGAGTTCCGTTTATTGGCTCTCGGCTTGTTTTAGTCCAACAACACGAGAAGCTGCTTGCTCGTTGAAGACTGGCGTTTGTTACTTCTGGGAGAGAATCCAGGTAACGAGCTTCTTCGCTTCGTCAGGGGTAACGTTGTTCGGCGGCATCGGGATTTCGCCCCAGACGCCCTTGCCACCAGCCTTGACCTTGGCGGCCAGTTTGTCGACCGCGCCGGCGTCGCCCTTGTACTTGGCGGCGACGTCCTTGTAGGCCGGGCCGACGATCTTCTTGTCGATGGCATGGCAAGCCATGCAGTTCTTGGCCTTGGCCAGTGCCTCGTCGGCCATTGCCTGGCCGGCGACGCCGAGACCAGCGGCAAACATCATTGCGATATGGACAGCTTTCATTTGGATGAACCCTTCGTTGAAATAATGCGAGAGCGTAATGTCGCGGTTGGAAAAATTGGCGCTTTGATGGGAATCAAAAGCCTGCCGAAGCCCCTCCGAATCTGACGTTGCTCAATGCGTCGAATTGATGAACATCAAGATTTCGTATCTTCGAGTCGTTGGCGACTCCGCTACTTGGTCAGCCGTTCGAACAACTTGACGGTGGTGTCGACGCTGCGCAGCAGGCGCTCGCCTTCGGCAATGACCAGGCGGGCGTGTTGGGTTCTAGCGGCATGGGAGAGATCCGGACAGAGCGTGTGGATGAATTTCTGCCATTGGCTGGCGACTACCCGAAGCTGGGCGGCGACTTCCGGCGGGATATTCGCCGTTTTTCCCAGGGCCTTCAGGTTGCTGTCGAACTCCAGGCAGGAAGGCGGCGTCAGCACGGCAATTTTTTCGTCCAGACTTGGCCACTCGCGAAACAGGAAGAACTTGCCGATACGCTGCGACAGCATGCGGTTGCGGCCGGCCATGTTGACGTA
>CAXYZX010000274.1:0-2795 GCA_964293845.1 uncultured Dechloromonas sp. | reverse complement strand
GCGCCACTCAGCCAGGCGGCCAGACTGAGGCCGGCGCGCTGTGCGGCTAAATCAAGCTGGGCGCATTCTTCGGCAAAGGCTAGTGCGGCCGCCTCACTGATCCCGAATTCCGGCAACGGCGCGGCGTCGCCCCAGCCGGTCAAACCGTCTTCGGTCGTCAGGCGCAGCAGGATACCGACGCGTTCGTCGAGCAGGCCGCGTGCCGTTTGCCACGGGCGACGCAGCGCCAGGCGGTAGGGCAGCCAGTCGGCAGTAGTCAGGCTCACGGGCGCTTGCGGTATTTTCCGAAATCGGGCGGACGGCGTTCCAGCCAGGCGTTACGACCTTCCTGGCCTTCGGCGCTCATATAGAAGAGGCCGGTGGCGTTGCCGGCCAGCTCCTGGATGCCGGCCAGACCATCAGTATCGGCATTGAAGCCGGCCTTGATCATGCGCAGTGCCATCGGCGACAGTTCCAGCATCTGTCGGCACCAATTGACGGTTTCCTCTTCAAGTTTGTCGACCGGCACAACGGTATTGACCAGACCCCAATCCAGCGCCGTTGCCGCATCGTATTGGCGACACAGCAGCCAGACTTCCTTGGCCCGTTTCATGCCGATGGTGCGCGCCATCAGGCCGGCGCCGAGGCCGGCGTCAAAACTGCCGACGCGTGGTCCGGTCTGGCCAAAGCGGGCGTTCTCGGCAGCAATGCTCAGGTCGCAGACGAGATGCAAGACATGGCCACCGCCGATGGCAAAGCCGGCGACCATCGCCACTACTGGTTTCGGGCAGCGGCGAATCTGCATTTGCAGATCAAGCACATTGAGGTGCGGCGTGCCGCCTTCGTCGATATAACCTTCGTCGCCGCGCACCTTCTGATCGCCGCCGGAACAAAAAGCCTCGTTGCCGGCACCGGTCAAAATAATGGCGCCTATGGTGTTGTCGTGGTGGGCGTGATGAAACGCATCAATTAGCTGGCTGACTGTTTCCGGACGAAAGGCGTTGCGCCGTTCCGGGCGGTTGATGGTGATCTTGGCGATGCCTTCGGCAGTCTGGTAAAGGATGTCGGAATAACTGCGGCTGCTCTGCCAGTTTATGCAATGGGTCATGATGAATAGGGCGGGTTGGACTTGGCGCCAGTATAGCGGCCGCATGGTGATCGGGATTTGAGCTTTGTCTGACTTTGGTGATTCACTTTGCCGTGTTGTATCCACTGTGTGAGAATGCGTTGTAAATATTATTTCAGGAATGCCCCATCGTGAGAGAGCGCCGCCGTTCAAATCGACTCAGCCTGCAGGGCCGGGTACAGCTCAAACTCGGTGGACAGCATTTTGAGTTTCCGGTGGCAGATATTTCAGTCAGCGGTGTTGGCGTCAGGCTTGATGTCGCTGTGCTCGGGTCAAAACCGACGGGCGAAGTGGGCAGTTGTACGATTGAGTCGACCCAGCTTGGTGGGCTGATCGAAGCCTACGTCAGCGTTATGCGCATTCGTCGGGTCGGCCAGCAACATCTGGTGGGATTACGTTTCGAGTCGATCAGCGACGAGCAATTGAGCCTGATTCAGCGCTACGAAAAACTGGCTGGAGCCTGATTTTCCCAAGGTGGCGCGGGGGTGAAAATGTTTTCCAGCTCGGCCAGAAAAACCCGCACCTTGGGTACACGCACCCGGTTGGGTGTATAGCAGGCATATAAATAGCGCCCAAAACTGCTGACTGGTTCCAGATCGTCAAAGATCGATTTCAAAGTTCCGCGCGCCAGGGCCGGGCCACACAGGTAGGTCGGGATCATCGCCAGTCCGTGACCGGCGAGAACGGCATCAAGAATGCAGTCGACATTGTTGAAATGGAACTTGCTGCTCACGGGAACGTTGATTTCCTCACCATTTCGGTCAATAAGTCGCCAAATCTGGCTACCATCATTGAGCATGAAACTGAAACACTGGTGTTGCGTTAGGTCATGCGGTGTTACCGGTTTGCCATGCCTTGCGAAATAAGCCGGCGTGCCGCAGATTACCCGCTTCATATGGACCAGTTTTTTGGCCACGGTATCTTCTGGCGGAGATTTGGTTAAGCGCAGGGCGAGATCGATATTGTCTTCGACAAGATCGATCAGTTCGTCAGTCAGGACGAGTTCACAACTCAACTCAGGGTATTTTTCAACAATTTTTGGCAGCAGGGGTGCGATGTACATGCGGCCAAAAGTAATTGAAGCACTGATCCGCAAAACACCGCGCGGGGCATCGCCCATGTTCTTTACGGCGACCTCGGTGCTCTGGATGGCCTCCAGCGCCCGCCGTGCATGTTGATGGAAAACCTCACCGGATGGAGTCAGGCTGAGCTTGCGTGTCGAGCGTTCAAACAGGCGTACGCCGAAAGCCCGTTCGAGTTCGGCAATCTGTTTGCTGATCTGTGCCCGGGTACAATCCAGCCGACGGGCTGCGGCGGCCATGCTGCCCGCTTCGACGACCTTGATGAAACTTTCCCAACTACTGAGCCATGTCATTTTGTCAATTATCCGTTGACGGTATGGCGCGAATTATGGGCTATTTGCCAACAAATTTGATCGCTATAGTGCAATATCAATTGCTAAAACCCTTGTTGCACCCGGAAAAAATAACATGCTGCGCTCCTTGAATCGTCCCGATATCCTGATTGTTACCCTCGCTGCCGCCGGTATTCTGGCGATTACCATGGGGGCGCGCCAGTCACTGGGGCTATTTATCGCTCCAATTGAGACGTCGACCGGGTTAGGCATTGCGACTATCAGCCTGGCGCTGGCCATCGGGCAATTTACGTGGGGTGCGATACAGCCGATAGC
>CAXYZX010000273.1:0-2823 GCA_964293845.1 uncultured Dechloromonas sp. | reverse complement strand
AAACTAAGGAAGGGGAATATTTTGGCCTCTATTAAATTACTCGGTATCGCTGGCAGTCTGCGCCAGGCATCCACCAATCGTGGCCTGTTGCGCGCTGCCCAGCAAAGCTTGCCACCAGATACCCGTTTTGAAATTGCCGATCTGACCGACATCCCTTTCTACAATCAGGACATTTCGGTAAAGCCTGCCGCAGTTGAGCGAGTCCTGACACAAATCGGCGAGGCCGATGCACTGGTACTGGCCAGTACTGAATACAACTACTCTCTGGCGCCTGCGCTGAAGAACATTCTGGATTGGGCATCGCGTGAGCACAACAATGCTTTGCTGGCCGGCAAAGCAGTTGCCATCATGGGGGCCGGCGGCGGTATGGGGACTTCGCGTGCGCAATATCACTTGCGTCAGGTCTGCGTCTTCCTTGATCTTCAGCCGCTGAATAAGCCTGAGGTGTTTGCAAATGCGTTTGCAGGCGGTTTTGATGCCGAGGGTAATTTGATTGACGAGAAGCTCAGCAAACTGATCGCCGAGCAAATGCAAGCACTGGTTACCAAAGCCACCACTGGTCATCGCTGAACAACGCGGTGGACATTGCCCAGATCACACAGACGCTTCGCGACGACGCAGTTACTGTCGTTTTCTTGAACGTACTGTTGCAGCAGATTGGACTGCCGGTCCCTGCCGTCCCGACTTTGTTACTGGCCGGCAGCCTGGCCACAACTTCGGGTAGCCTCGGCAAGGTGCTGGCAGCTGCCATCATCGCCTCTGTGATTGCTGACTGGATCTGGTATTTGTCTGGAAAAGCGTTTGGCTACCGAGTGCTGGCTGGCCTCTGCAAGCTCTCGATCAATCCATCGTCGTGTGTCAGCCAAACTGAAGCGCGTTTTATCCGCTGGGGGGTTTCGTCCCTAGTCGTTGCCAAGTTCATTCCTGGCTTTTCGACCGTGGCGCCTCCTATTGCCGGCGCATTGCGCATGAACCAGTTGGGTTTCCTTCTGGCTGCAGGGATCGGGGCCGGTTTATGGGCTGGTCTCGCGCTCGGCGCGGGCTGGTTCTTGCAAGATGCCGTGCAGTCAGCCGTCGCCATGCTGGACCGCCATGCTAGCCGAGCCCTGGTGCTGATCCTCGTGTTGCTTGGCGTTTGGCTGAGCTGGAAACTCTGGCAGAAATACCGTTTCAGAAAATTCTGCGCCGTACCGCATATCACGCCTGATGAATTGATGGCGGCGCTGGACAGCGACACACCGCCACTCGTCCTGGATCTGCGTGGTTCGGCGATGATCGCTGAGACCGGACCAATTGTTGGCGCCAAAGTGGCCGAACATGATTTTCTGCATGATGCGGTTGGTGACTGGCCAAAGGATCGTCCAATCGTGACCTTGTGCGCGTGTCCGGAGGATGCTGGTGCGGTGCAGGCAGCCCGTACTCTGCTCAACGCTGGGTATTTGTCAGTAAAGCCTCTCAAGGGGGGCTATGAAGCTTGGTTGGCTAGCCAACTAGAAAGCAAACCCCATTAATTGTGTATTCTGCTGATCAACAATAATCATCACTGATCAGAACGGAGTCATGATGCCCGCACTCTCCCTTGAGGATCGCGCCATGGGCGCCTTGATGGGCGCCTTCATTGGCGATGCCCTCGCGCTTGGCCCGCATTGGTACTACGACCTAGATCAACTTCATGCCGATTATGGCCCGTGGATCAGCGACTACACCACACCCAAACCGGGGCGCTATCACGCCGGCATGAAGGCGGGACAGCATTCACAATCAGGTGTGCTGCTGCGACTGACCCTGGAGTCCTTGGTGGATTGCGGCAGCTACGATGAAGCCGACTTCTGCCGCCGCATGGACTCCGAATTTTTCCCGCTGCTTGATGGGACGCCAATGAACGGACCGGGCGGCTACACCAGCCAGTCAATCCGGGAGGCGTGGCGCAAGCGAGTTGGTGCCGGATTGCCCTGGGGGCAGGTTGCGGGAAACGCAGATACCACCGAAGCCGCGGAGCGCATTCTCGCCATTGCTATCCGTTACGCGCTGCGGCCGGCTGAGCTTGCATCGGCCATCACCCGGAATACGGTGCTGACCCAGACCGATGGAACGGTCGTGGCAATGACAGTCTCCTTTGGCGCGGTACTCGGTATGCTGGTTGAAGGAAATGCCATGGATTCAGGCATCTCGGGCAAACTGATGGCGCGGGTCAAATCGGGAGAGCTGCCTTTCCACGCCGTTACCAGTGGCAACTTGCAAGCACCGAAACCCGGTCAGGCGGAAGCACCAACTGCCGGTCGTTTTCCGTCGCCAGACGCCCTGCTGAGCCAATCCTCAATTGCCATGGCGGCGATCGATCCTGATATTCGTATTGAGCCAGCCTGGAAGGTCTCTCTGGTCTATGGCATGCCCTGCGCGGTCTACCACCAGTTCCCGGCTGCTTACTATCTTGCCGCACGGTTTCATGATGACTTCGAGTCTGCCGTACTCCATGCGGTCAATGGTGGCGGTCAGAATCAGGCCCGCGCCATTCTTGCCGGCGCACTTGCCGGTGCTCAAACTGGACTTACGGGAATTCCTCTGCGGTTTCTTGATGGCCTGGAAAACAGCGGGGAACTACTAGATCTGGCGGAGAGAGTGGCCAAACATATCAAACACTAGCCGGTCTTCAACTACGTTTGCTGACCGCATTCCCACCTCCATACTGCGAGCGCTGAATCAGGTGGCGATATTCTCAGACTTGTCGCGGTGCAGAACAGTTTTGGCGAAGACACTGTTCAAGGTTTCTTGCTGCCGGGCCGAGTATTTCCGGATTTGCGTGACTTAGGTACAAAGTAACGG
>CAXYZX010000272.1:0-2835 GCA_964293845.1 uncultured Dechloromonas sp. | reverse complement strand
ATCTTCAGATCGCTATCATCGACCACGTTGTAGCTGCGATTGGCTTGCCCGTGGCACATGGCAGCGACACAGGCTACCGCCAGATCATCAGCGTGAATATGGTTAGTGAAGACATCATCGGCGGCGGCAAGGGCCGGCAGGCCTTTTGCCAAACGTTCCAGTGGCAGGCGATCTGCGGCGTAAATACCGGGCGCGCGCAAAATGCAAATTCGGACACCGTTACGAGCACCCCAAGCACGCAAAGTTTTTTCTGCGTCGACACGACGACCAGCGCGCGGGCTTTCGGCGTTGAGGTAACGGGTTTCATCGATAGCGGCGCCGCCACAATCACCATAAACCCCGGTGGTGCTAACGTAAATCAGGCAGCGTGGTAGACTTTTGCTCTTGCCGAGGGCGGCGAGCAGATGCTTTGTCCGTGTATCGCTGTTGCCTTGGCTGGGTGGTGGTGCCAGATGCAGCACCACGTCAGCCAAACCGGCGATGCGGCCCAAACTGCTGGCATCGTCGAGATCGGCCAACAAGGGTTGGGCACCGGCCCGCCGCCAGTCTGCCGCCAGGGCTGCATTGCGCAGCAGGGCAAAGACTCGGTAGCGCCCGGTGAGGTGAGGAAGAATGCGGCGGGCAACGTCTCCGCTGCCGACGATAAGTATTTTTTGCACGGCGGCATTGTAGCCGACCAGGGGAAACAGTTAGATGAGCCATCAGATCAGCGTCACACCTAGCGGCCACAATTTTGTTGCCGAATCCGACGAAACCATCCTCGAAGCCGCCCTGCGTCAGGGCCTGACCATGCCTTACGGTTGCCGTGATGGCGCTTGCGGGGCGTGCAAGGGAAAAGTGCTGTCCGGCACGGTCGACCACGGCAATTCGCAAGCCCATGCGCTAAGCGATGCTGAAAAGGCTGAAGGCCTCACGCTCTTTTGCTGCGCCAAGGCGCAATCGGATCTCAAGTTGGAATGCAAGCAAGTCGGCGCTGCGACCGATATTCCGGTCAAAACCCTGCCTTCGCGCATCGAGAAAATGGAGCGTCTGGCACCTGATGTGATCGACATGCATCTGCGCCTGCCGGCCAACGAGCGCCTGCAATTCCTCGCCGGGCAATACATCGATATTTTGCTCAAGGACGGCAAGAAGCGCAGTTTCTCGCTGGCCAACGCGCCGCATGACGACGCGCTGCTGCAATTGCACATCCGCCACGTACCGGGCGGGCTGTTCACCGATCAGGTTTTTTCAACCATGAAGGTGCGCGACATCCTGCGCTTCAATGGCCCGCATGGCAGTTTCTACCTGCGCGAAGACTCCAAAAAGCCGATGATCTTCCTTGCTGGCGGCACCGGCTTCGCGCCGATCAAGGCGCTGGTCGAGCATGCCATTGCCGAGAATTGCACCCGCCCCATTCACATTTACTGGGGCGCCAAGGCACGGGTCGATCTCTACATGCCGGATTTGCCCGAGCAATGGGCCGCCGCCCACGCCAACATCGAATTTGTGCCGGTGCTCGCCGAGCCGGCGGCGGATGATGCCTGGACCGGCCGCACCGGCCTGGTGCACCAATCTGTTACGGTCGACCACCAAAATCTATCGGATTTTCAGGTTTATGCCTGCGGCTCGCCAGGCATGATCGACGCTGCCAAGCGTGATTTCCTGGCAGCCGGCTTGCCAGAAGAAGAGTTCTTTGCCGACGCCTTCACCTTTTCCACCAACTAAGCCCTGTGCGTATTGAGCAGCTTCGCCAGCGCCTGCAGGCGCTCGGCGCCCTGCCCTGCCACGAACAGCGTGTGCTGCAGTCGTGGGCGCAGATTCGTTCGCTGGATACCCGGCATCGTCGCGCTGAAAATTTCCTGCCACTGGCCCTGCGTAACGGCCTGCCCGAGATCATGGAGGAGCTTGCCGCCCTCGCCCGCATCCGCTCTGAACACCCTGGCGAAGATGGCTCGGCCCGCCTGTTGATCGGCCTGGGCGATGGGCAAACGGTGGAAAGCGTGCTGCTGCCGCGCGACGGTCTCTGTGTCTCAACGCAAGTCGGCTGCGCGGTTGGCTGCGTGTTCTGCATGACCGGGCGTGATGGCCTGTTGCGCCAGCTGGGTAGTGCCGAAATCGTCGCGCAAGTGGTTTTGGCGCGCGCGCTGCGTCCGGTCAAAAAAGTGGTTTTCATGGGCATGGGCGAGCCGGCGCACAATCTGGAAAACGTCATCGAAGCCATTGAACTGCTCGGCCTCGAAGGCGGTATCGGCCACAAGAGTCTGGTCTTTTCGACGGTTGGCGACTATCGGGCTTTTGAGCAACTGCCGCGCGCCAAAGTCGTTCCCGCTCTCGCCTTGTCGCTACACACCACACGTGCCGACTTGCGCGAAAAATTGCTGCCCAACGCCCCGCGTATCACGCCTGAAGAACTGGTTGAACTCGGCGAACGTTACGCGCGTACCACCGGCTATCCGATTCAGTATCAATGGACATTGATCGATGGCATCAACGATACGGAAGAGGAGCTGGACGGCATCGTCCGCCTGCTCAGCGGCAAGTACGCGATCATGAATCTGATTCCCTACAACACGGTCGAAGAACTCGAATTCAAACGCCCGGATGTCGAAAAGGCCAGAGCCATTGCCCGCAGCTTGCATTCACGACGGATACTGACCAAGCTGCGCAATTCAGCCGGACAGGATATCGATGGCGGCTGCGGTCAGTTGCGGGCGCGCGAAAGTGTCAAAAGAACCCGCACCCGCCCTATCGTTTTCAGCGCTGCCAGGCACAACCCTTAAGCACCTGCCCATTAAGGTTGACGGTTGCCGTCCAGCCATAGACGGCATCGGCCATCGTGTCGCGGCACTGTTT
>CAXYZX010000271.1:0-2848 GCA_964293845.1 uncultured Dechloromonas sp. | reverse complement strand
TCGATCATCAGCAGCATGCTGTTGATTCCTTGCCTGTTTCGTAAGCCCGAAATTCTACATTAAAGCCTCTGACTGCGGACCCGGGGCTTGGTCAGCAATCAAAGCATCCCGTACTTCTTCAGCTTGTCATGCAAGGTCGTTCGCGCCACCTTGAGCGCTTCGCTGGTGCGGGCGATGTTGCCCTCCTGTTTGGCAAATTCGTTAGCGATCAGCAGCCGTTCGTAGCTATCGACTGCTTCGGTCAACGACTTTGGCGTGTTGCCCATGCCGGGTGCCGTGGCGTCGCGAGCGATGCCCAAGGCGTGGCAGTCTGCGGCATTGCGCAGTTCGCGAATGTTGCCGGGCCAATCCTGGGCCATCAGGCGGCGCAGGTATTCGGTAGTCAAAACGGGTGGCGGACGGTTATAGCGTTTGGCTGCCTGTAACAGGAATTCGTCATAGAGCGCAGGGATATCTTCGCGTCGCTCGCGCAACGCCGGCAATTCAATGCGTACCACGTTCAGCCGGTAATAGAGGTCAGCGCGGAATTTCCCCTGATCCGACAACGCCTTGAGATCATCCTTGGTCGCCGCCACGACCCGACAGGCGACCTGAATCTGCTGGTTTGAACCGAGACGTTCGATCACCCGCTCCTGCAGCACGCGCAACAGTTTGATCTGCATGCTCATCGGCATCGACTCGACTTCATCGAGGAACAGCGTGCCGCCACTGGCGTATTCGATCTTGCCGATGCGCCGCTTCTGGGCGCCGGTGAAAGCGCCGGATTCGTGACCGAAGAGTTCGCTGTCGAGCAGAGTGTCGGCCATACCGCCGCAGTTTAGAGCGACGTAATTCTCCTGCCCGGCACGTGACAGGTCATGCAGGCAACGGGCGACCATTTCCTTGCCGGTGCCGGTTTCGCCAAAGATCAGCACGTCGACCGCAGCATCAGCGACATCAAGGATCAACTGCCGCACTTTCGCCATCTGCGGCGAGCGGCCGATCAGGCGCGCCTCCAGGTCATCGCGGTGATCAAGGCGACGACGCAGGGCTTCTACCTCCAGTACCAGTTCGCGCTTTTCCAGGGCACGACGCACGACATCGACCAGATCGCTGGTGGAAAACGGCTTTTGCATGAAATCGTAAGCGCCGCTACGCATCGCCTCAACGGCCAGGGTCACATCACCATGCCCGGTAATGATAATCACCGGCAAGTTGGGGTCGAGCTGATTGACCCAGCGTAGGAGGGCCATGCCGTCCATCCCCGGCAGGCGCATGTCGCTGACGACGATACCGGGATAATCTGCCTTCAGGCACCGTTGCCCCTCTTCTGCCGAACCCACCGCATCGACCGTGATGCCGGCGAGTTGCATGGCCTGTTCGCAACCGAGACGGACATTGGGATCGTCCTCGATGAGCAGGACGGTGAGCTCGGGTTTCATGACAGTTCCTCGGAAATTGAAGCGGGAGCCAGCGGAAGCAGGATAACAAAACGTGCACCGCCGGCGGGTGCCGGCTCAGCCAGCAGGTCGCCGCCAAAATCGCGCAGGATGTCGCGCGAGATGGTCAGCCCGAGGCCGAGGCCTTCGCCCGGCTGCTTGGTCGTAAAGAAGGGTTCGAACAGGTGCTCCAGTGCCTTGGGGGTAAAGCCGCTGCCACTGTCGGTCACGCTCAAGGCCAGCCGCCCTTCGCCGGCGGGCGCTACGGCAAAGCTCAATCGGCGAGTGGTTTGCTCGGCCATGGCATCAATGGCATTGCCGATCAGATTGACCAGCACTTGCTGCAGGCGATTCTGGTCGCACCAGGCGATCCATAAATTGGGCTCGATCTGGCGGTCGACCGCAACATTCTGTTTGCGCAGCCGCTGATCGAACAGGAAGAGCGCACTAGCCACGGCCTGTGCCACATCAACCGCTGCTGGTACGGCTGGCGACTTGCGGGCGAAGGTTTTGAGCGGCGTGATGATGCCGCCCATCTGCTCGGAAAGCTGGCCGACGATGCCAAGATTTTTTTCAGCAGTCGCCAGATCACCGCGATGCATAAACTCGACTGCATTGGCCGACAGGGTACGGATCGCCCCCAGCGGCTGGCTGAGTTCGTGCGTGATGCCGGTCGCCATCTGCCCGAGCACGGCGAGCTTTGCTGCCTGGACCAGTTCATCCTGGGCAGCGCGCAAGGTTTGCTCGGCCCGCTGGCGCTCGACAACCTCCTTTTGCAAGCGCTCGACGGCATCGGAAAGATCGACAGTACGTGCCGCCACATTGCACTCCAGTTCCTGATTGGCTTTTTCCAGCATTGCTTGCGCCTCACGCCGGGCGTGTGCCACCCGGCGCCGCTGGTTCATGTAAAGCGCCCACAGCAACAGGCAGCCGAAAGCTGCGGTGGCTAGCGCGGCGTGCGTAGACGCCTGAACTGCCACCGGGTGCAGGTCGGAAAAAACCACAATGCGCCAAGCCGTACCCGGCAAATGACGACTCAAGGCGAGATAAGACTTCTTGCCCGGAAAGGCCCCCAGCGCCCCGCCGGCAGGGCGTGCCAGTCGCACGACGGTTCCTTCATGGGCGGCATCGACGGCAATTTCCAGTGTTTCGCCCCCCACCGGCTGACTGGCGAACTGCTCGCGGCTGATGCGTGCCAGCGTCTCGCGGCTTTGCGGCTGCAGCGTGGCATAGCGCCATTCCGGCGGCGAGGCGAGCAGCACGATGCCGTTGCTATCAACGATCAACGCCGGTGCCTCCTGAGCTAGCCAGCGTCGCTCCAGTTCGCGCAGCCCGGACTTGACGACAGCGACGCCAATCACCTTCCAGTCCTGCAGTTCGTCACGAATCGGCAGCGCAAAGAAATAGCCGGGTTCATTGCGCACGCTATC
>CAXYZX010000270.1:0-2866 GCA_964293845.1 uncultured Dechloromonas sp. | reverse complement strand
CGCTGATGTCGCTCATCATCATGCGCAGTACCGGCATACCCTCATCGAGCGCGCTGGTGATCGACAAATTTGCCCATAATTGAGTGCCGTCCGGCTTGCACAAACGCAGTTCGCCAGCCTGCGGATCGCCAGTCGCCCTAAGCTGTCTGGACAGCAGGTTGTAGTTTTCTATATCTTCCTGATTGATAAAACGTGTGATCGGCTGCTTGACCAGAATATCTCGGGCGATATCGAGCATCGCTGCCGCGGAGGCGTTGGCCTCAATGATCAAACCAGACTCGCTCAGTGTCAGATAGCCCACCGGTGCGCGATCGTAAAGATCGAAATAGCGTGCCTGTGATGCATCCAGCGCGGCGCGTGACTGCAGCAACTCACTGTTCTGCACCTCCAGCTCCAGCTGTTGCAGACCAAAAGCGTGCTGCACGGCATACTCTTCGGTGACATTGCGGAAAACCAGTACGGCACCTACCAAGTCGCCATCACGATTACGGATCGGGGCGCAGCTATCGGAGATGTCGTGCTCGCCGCCATCGCGGGCAATCAGCACGGTGTGGTTGGCCAGGCCCTGGATGGTGCCGTGGGCCAAAGTTTCCAAGACTGGAATGGTAGCCGGCTGGCGGCTTTTCTTATTAATGATGTGGAAAACTTCGTCGATAGGGCGACCGTCTGCCTCCGCCTGAGTCCACCCCGTCAGTTGCTCGGCAACCGGATTCAGGAGTATCACCCGCGCTTCGCGATCGGTCGCGATCACCGCATCGCCAATCGAACTCAGCGTTACGGAGAGTTTTTCTTCGTTTTCCAGAGCCGTGTTGTTGGCCTTTTGCAATTGCGTATTCATCGCCTCCTGAGCTTCAAGCAAATGCCGGGTTTCTAGATAAAGCAAATCCTTCAACCGTTGCTGGTTTTTGGAATAGATCAAATAGGCGAAAGAAAGCACGGAAAGCAGCGCCAACAAGCTGATGCCAAGGAAGATAAAAAATAGCTGGCGTATGCTCGATTGAAATTCGTCTTCGAGTTGAGCCAGGGCATTTTCTTCAATCTGCACCAGGGCATTGATCTCAATCTGTATCGTATCCATCAAGCGCTTGCCCCGGCCACTTTTAACCAGCGCCAGTACCGCTTTCATTTCATTATTTCGGCGCAGCACGATGACCTGCGCCAACTCCGCCAATCTGGCGGTGATCAACGGTGACAAGGTGGCCAGATGGCTTTGACTTGCTTTAATCCGGGTGTTTTGACGCAACTCTTCGATAGTGCCGGGAATACCGTCACGTCCTGCCAGATACGGCTTGAGAAAGTCTTCATCACCGGTTAGCACATAGCCGCGTTGGCTGGTCTCGGCACTCATCAGCTGTGAAAGCAAGCCCTCAGCTGTACTGATCACAATTCGGGTATGAGTGCGCGCCTCGGTCGCCACCTCCATTTGGCGAATCACCCTGAAAGATACCGTCGTTCCCAGCGCAAGCAACAGAGCGGTGACAACCAGTAACGCAATAAATCTGTTTGAATTTTTCAAGCGAAATTGGCCGTCGACCGTAACAGATGCGGTTGCATCAATAACTCAGTAGAAATAATTGCGGACATGGCCGACCTTTCATAAAACGCGTATGTTTATAGCCGGTCGCAAAGGCGAGCGGCACTGCGCTTACTTATACGCTTATCCTGCACCAGCAAAGAACGCTTTGCTTTACTAATTTGTGGAATGACGCTGATTCAGGCGGTTTTTTAGCCGCAATAGCTCATCATCGCAGCGATAGCTTTTGCGCTCTGTGCCCTATCGCACATAAGAAAGTGACAGAAAGCGATAGTCGGCTAACCGAAAGGCAATCATTAGCGAGCGAGGGGTATGATAGAAAAGTAGAAAGTCGTTGTTGCCGAGATCTTCATGCGCAAAGCCATTCTTTTTTTCCTGTTTTTGCTGCCTTTCAGCGCACAGGCGGAAACGCCAGCGTGGACGACGCAGGATGCGCATGGGCAAACCGAGGTACACCTTTTTCTGTTCTGGTCGCTGACCTGCCCGCATTGCCTGACGGCCCGGCCACAGATTCTCGAACTGGCCAGCCAGCACCCCTGGATTCGATTACACGACCATGAACTGAGCGAAAACCCGGCCAATGTCGAGCGTTTTATTGCGCTGGCAAAAATGCTAGGGGAGGAAGCGCAGGCCGTACCCACCTTGATCTATTGCGGCCAAATGGTAGTCGGTTGGGATGATCACCCTGGCGCTGGGGGCGAATTTCTCTCCCGACTGGAAAGCTGCCGGCAGCACGGTATGGATAGCGCAACGCCACCACTGCCCACACCGCACTTGAGCATTCCGCTGATCGGCAAAATCGACACCGCCAAATTATCGCTACCGCTACTCACCATCCTGCTCGCCGGCCTCGACGCCTTCAATCCCTGCGCCTTCTTTGTTCTGCTTTTCCTGCTTTCCCTTTTGGTGCACCAGCAAAACCACCAGCGCATGCTGATCATCGGCGGCGTCTTCGTCGCCTTTTCCGGGCTGATGTATTTCGCCTTTATGGCCGCCTGGCTCAATCTTTTCCGGCTCATCGGCAGCTTGCCCTGGGTTACCACTATGGCCGGAGGGCTGGCGCTGATGATTGCTGCGGTCAACATCAAGGATTTCATTATTTTCAAGAAGGGAATTTCCCTTTCCATTCCTGAAAAGCGCAAAAGCGATATTTTCCAGCGCGGGCGGCATATCCTCAATGCCGGTAGTCTGCCTGCCATGCTGGCGGCCACGGTTTTTCTGGCGATAGCCGCCAATTTTTATGAATTGTTGTGCACCGCCGGCTTTCCCATGGTGTTCACCCGCCTGCTGACCTTGCAGGTTCAGGACACTGCGCAGCATTACCTCTATCTC
>CAXYZX010000269.1:0-2870 GCA_964293845.1 uncultured Dechloromonas sp. | reverse complement strand
CGCAGATGCAGCACCATGCGCAAACGGGTTCGGCCAGCCACCTGCCGCTGGTCCCGATTGCCAGTGGCAGTGGCGCCTGGCTCTACGACTTTGACGGCAAGCGTTACCTGGACGGCATCAGCTCGTGGTGGACCAACCTCTTCGGCCACGCCAATCCGCGCATCAACGCCGCCTTGAAGGATCAGTTGGAAACGCTGGAACACGTCATGCTGGCCGGCTTTACCCATCAGCCGGTGGTCGAGCTTTCCGAGCGTTTATCAGCCCTGACCGGCGGCACACTCGGCCATGCTTTTTATGCCTCGGATGGTGCCTCGGCCACCGAAATCGCGCTGAAGATGAGCTTTCACTACTGGCGCAATGTTGGGCGGCCGGAAAAGGCAGATTTTCTCTGCCTCGCCGGCAGCTATCACGGCGAAACCGTCGGCGCACTGGCCGTCACCGATGTCGCCATCTTCAAAGACGCCTACGCGCCGCTGGTGCGCGCCGCCCATGTGGTGCCTTCGCCTGACTTCCGGCTGGCAGAAGCCGGCGAAACACCAGCCGACGTAGCCCGCCGCGCCGCCGCTGCGCTGGAAAATCATCTGGAACAACACGGCGCTAACATCGCCGCGCTGATCGTCGAACCCTTGGTCCAAGGCGCCGCCGGCATGGCAATGTATGACCCGGAATACCTGCGTCTTGCCCGCCAGCTCTGCGACCAGTACGAAGTCCATCTGATCTGCGACGAAATCGCCGTCGGCTGCGGCCGCACCGGTACCTTCTTCGCGCACGAACAGGCTGAAATCCGCCCTGACCTGATGTGCCTGTCGAAAGGCATTTCCGGTGGTTACCTACCGCTGTCCATCGTCCTTAGCAACGACACGATCTACAACGCCTTCCTCGACGACTCAGTGAGCCGCGCTTTCCTGCACTCGCATTCCTACACCGGCAACCCCCTCGCCTGCCGCGCCGCACTGGCGACGCTCGATATTTTCGAGCAGGACCAAACCGTTACGGTCAACCGCCAAAAAGCCGCAAAGATTTCCACCGCCCTCGCCCCGCTTGCGGATCACCCGCAAGTCAAACACCTGCGCCAGCGCGGCATGATCGCGGCGTTTGATGTAGCCACCGACGACCAGCACTTCTCCCGCAAGTTCTACCGCGCTGCGCTGGAGCGCGAAGCGCTGATTCGGCCGATTGGCAATACGGTTTATTTGATGCCGCCGTATATCATTGATGACAGCGAGATTGATCATCTTGCTCTGGCAATCAGCGCGGCGCTGAACGAAAGCTGCTCTGCCCGCTAAGGCTCGCTCCTCAAACAACTTTCGACGGACATCAAAATGGATTACAAACCCTTCATTTTTCTCGCCTCTGCCGACCGTGATTTCATTGCCAGAATCAAGGATGCGCTGACCGGAAGTTTTGATCTCAACATTTTCCACACGGGCGCCGACTGCCAGGCCGCGCTGTCCCATAGACAACCGCACGCCCTGCTGCTCGACACCACCCTGCCGGATCTCGACGGCTACGCCCTGCATCAGGCCATTCGTGACGATTTCGACACCTCGGACGTTTATCAGCTACTGTTGTGCAGCGCAGACCAAGCCGCACGCGATGACATGGTGGCCGACGATTTTCTGATCAAGCCCTTTGCCGATGCCGCCTTCCTTAAAAAAGCCCGCCTGCTGAACAAGACGCTGGAAAGCCGGCAACGCGGCAGCGAACAGATGTCCTATGCACAAAGTGTCGCCATGACCGCCATGTCGAGCATGGGCGAACTCGGCATCATCATGGAATTCATGTCCAGGAGCTTTAGCTGTCGCACCATCCAGGCCGTTGGGGATTTGGTGCTGAAAGCCATCAAGCAATACGACCTCGACAGCATCATCTACTTTTCGTGGGAAGGCGAAAGCTATAGCGCCCGCACCGATGGCGTTGAAATTTTGCTTGAGGACCGCGAGCACATTGCCCAACTGCGCCCGCTTGGCCGCCTGCTTGAGCTAAATGGACAGCTTGTCGTCAATTACGAACACACGACCATCCTGATCCGCAAAATGCCCGATGACAGCGCCCTCTGCGGCCGTCTGCGCGACCACATCGCCATGCTCTGCGAAGGTGTCGAATCCCGTGTCACTGGCCTGCTGATGGAACACGACAACTTGCTCAAGCAGCAAGGTATCCGCTATGCCGTCAGCGAAATACGTAACTCCGTTGCCAATCTCCATGCCCGCCAACTTGCCTACCTAGCTGCAGGGCGCGACATGATCGGGCAGGTTACACATGACTTTGAAGACACCTTCATGCACCTCGCACTGATGCCGGAAATCGAAAATCAACTGATTAGCCAACTCGTCACCCTGCGCCAACGCATGGCTGAACTGTGGTCGCAACCTGGCGAAGTAGAGGCCAAACTGCAAAGCGTGGTTTCTGCGCTTGAGGTGCTGGCTGGTGATGTTGCCGAAATACGCTCGGCGCGCCACTAACTTTAAAAAATTGACTGAACTCGATGATTGATCAACGCCTGAACGCCGAACTCGCCGCCAATAGCGCGCTCGGCCTGACCCGCCGCCGCCGCGTGCTGGAATCGCCCTGCGGGCGAATTGCTGCGGTCGACGGCAAAAACCTGCTCAATTTTGCCAGTAATGATTACCTCGGCCTGGCCGGCAACCCCGAAATCGCCCAAGCTATGGCTGATGGGGCAATGCATTGGGGTGCCGGCAGCGGCGCCTCGCATCTGGTCAGCGGCCACCTCGCGCCGCATGAGGCGCTGGAAATGGAAATTGCCGCCTTCATCGGATTTCCGCGCACCCTGACCTTCTCAACCGGTTACTTGGCCAACCTCGCCGTGACGCCAACCTTGGCCGGGCGTGGCGATGCAGTTTTCGCCG
>CAXYZX010000268.1:0-2872 GCA_964293845.1 uncultured Dechloromonas sp. | reverse complement strand
CCTTCGTAATGCAGCCAGGCGGGGGCGAGCGCCGTTTGCCAGTCGTTTACATGAACGACATCGGGTTGCCAGTCCAATGGCGATGCGCTTTGTCCAAGCAGTGCCGCGACCCGGGAGAGCAGGCCAAAGCGGATATCGTTATCCGGCCAGTCGTGGCCCGTAGCGTCGAGATAGGGATTGCCGGGGCGCTCGTAAAGTATCGGGCAGTCAAGCAAGAGCAGGGGCAGGCCATTGGCTTCTGCGCTGAGCAGGCGGGCGGCCGGCAGAGCGGGAGCCAATGAGGGTATGTCGGCAATGAGTGCGGCTTCCGGGAAGGCTTTTTTCAGGGCCGGATAGCTGGGTATCAGTACCCGAATGTCGTGCTTGGCCGCGTGCAAGGCGGCCGGGAGCGCTGCTGCGACGTCGCCGAGACCCCCGGTTTTGACCCAGGGTGCCATCTCCGAGGTGGCGAAGAGAATGGATAGCGCTGGCATGGCTTAGCCTCTCAAGGCGGCAATCAAACCTCGCGTCGAGGCATCAAAGGCCGAGGCATCGCCCGAGCCGGCCAGCAGTGGGGTGAGCTGATTGGCCAGTTGCTTGCCGAGTTCGACGCCCCATTGGTCAAAGGAATTGATATTCCACAGGACGCCGAGGCAGAACACTTTGTGTTCGAACAGCGCCAGCAACTGACCCAGCGTGTAGGGCGTCAGGGAAGGGAGAATCAATGTGGTCGACGGCTGATTTCCCGGGAAAATTTTGTAAGGGGCAAGTGTTTCAGGGACGCTGGCGGCGCGTACCTCGTCCAGAGTCTGGCCAAAAGCGAGGGCCGCCGATTGGGCGAGGCAGTTGGCGAGAAGACAGATATGGTGGCCAGGCAGCGGGAAGTCGGACTCACGCAGGGCAATGAAATCGCATGGAATGCAGCGGCCACCCTGATGGAACAACTGATAAAAGGAGTGCTGGCCATTGGTGCCGGCTTCGCCCCAGAGGATGGGGCTGGTCGGGGCGCCGACTGAATCGCCATCGCGGTCGGTTTGCTTGCCGTTGCTCTCCATCTCCAGTTGCTGCAAATAGGCGGGTAACAAGGAGAGCGACTGGCTGTAGGGCAGCATGGCTGCGGTCGACGCGCCGAGGAAGTCGGTATTCCACAGGCTGAGCAGCGCCAGTGTTAGCGGCAGGTTGGTGTGGGCCGGGGCATTGATGAAATGGTTGTCCATTGCCTGAGCGCCGGCCAGCAATTGCTCGAAAGGTCGCCAACCGATGGCCAGTGCCAGTGACAAGCCAATCGCTGACCACAGGGAAAAGCGGCCACCAACCCAGTCCCAGAATTCAAAGACATTTTCTGCGGCAATGCCGAACTGGCGTGTCAGCTCGCCATTGCTCGAGATCGCCACAAAATGTCGGGCAACCGCAGCTTCGTTCCCTGCCGTTGCCAGTAGCCAGGCACGGGCACTGCGGGCGTTGGTCAGGGTCTCCAGCGTGGTGAAAGTTTTGCTGGCAACAATGAACAGGGTAGTGCGTGGATTGAGCCTGGCGAGTAGCGGGGCGATGTCGGCACCATCGACATTGGCGATGAAATGGACATTGATATCCGGTTGCTGGCGCGCCGCCAGGGCATGGGTGGCCATGCGCGGACCGAGGTCGGAGCCACCGATACCGATATTGACGATATCGGTGATGCGTTCGCCGGAAAATCCGCGCCACTTGCCACTATGAATGTTCTCGCAGAAATCGCGCATGCGCGCCAGGACGGCCTTGACTTCATCCGGTGCCTGAGCGCCGGCACGCAGGTCCATGTGGCGCACGGCACGGTTTTCAGTGTGGTTGATGGGGGCGCCGGCCAGCATTTTCTGCTTCCAGTCGTTGATGTTGGCGGCTTCGGCAAAGGTGTGCAGCAGGCTGAGTGTTTCCGGGTTGATCCGCTGCTTGGAAAAATCGAGCAGCAGTCCGTCATGACTTAGAGATAACTGCTCGAAGCGGGCCGGATTGTCAGCAAAAAGTTCGCGCAAGTGCTGTGGGCGGATGGCCTCGGCGTGGGCGGCCAGCGCCCGCCAGGCAGGGGAGTCGATAAGGTTCATAGCCAGACCATGAGGCCGGTTTCAAATTTGTGGATGAGCGCGGGATGTGTCGGGAAAATGCGGATGCGATACTCCAGCTTGCCACAAAGTTCCGGCGTCAGCGCCAGGGTGTATAAGGCCTCGCCATTATTGGTGTGGCCAGAACAATTGAGCGGATAGTGGCGCACGTGCCCGACATTGGCTTTGTGACCGGGGCGGCCAAAAAGCGCTTCGACGGTGACATCTTCCGGATTCAGGCCATTGAGCTGGACAGCGACTTCTATATTCAGCGAGCCGCCAAATTTCAGACGACGTTCCGGGGAGTCCAGACGATGCAAGCGGATGCCGGGCCACGCGGCACGGACGCGAGTTTTCCACTCGGCCACCTGACGCGCGGTTGAATAATCCTCGCCGTGATAGCGGCGACCATGCATCGCGGCTGGTGCGTAGAATTTCTTGACGTACTCGTTGACCATGCGAATGACGTTGAAGCGCGGCGAAATGGTGGCGATCGACGACTTCGACATCGCCACCCACTCCGGCGAGTAACCCATGGGGCCGGTACGGTAGTACGTTGGTATCACCTGATCCTGCAGCAATTCGTAAAGGGTGCGGGCTTCTTCGTCGTCACGCTGGGTGTCGTTGAGATGGCCGGGGGCGGGCTTGATCGCCCAGCCGTTGGCGGTATCGTCGCTCTCCTCGTAGCCTTCGCCCCACCAGCCGTCGAGCACCGAGAGGTTAAGGGCGCCGTTCATCGCTGCCTTCATGCCTGAGGTGCCCGAGGCTTCCAGCGGATAGATCGGGTTGTTGAGCCAGACATCGACGCCGGCGACCAG
>CAXYZX010000267.1:0-2899 GCA_964293845.1 uncultured Dechloromonas sp. | reverse complement strand
ACTACGCCCGCCAAGGCATCATCACGCCGGAGATGGAATACGTCGCCATCCGCGAAAACAACAACCGCCGCGCCTATATCGAATCGCTGCGGTCAACCGGCAAAATGGGCGAAAAAATGGCTGCCCTGCTCTGCCGCCAGCACCCCGGACAGAACTTCGGCGCATCCATCCCGGAAGAGATCACCCCGGAATTCGTCCGTAGCGAAATCGCCCGTGGCCGCGCCATCATCCCCAACAACATCAACCACCCGGAAAGCGAGCCGATGATCATCGGCCGCAACTTCCTGGTCAAGATCAACGCCAACATCGGCAACTCGGCGCTCGGCTCGTCAATTCAGGAAGAAGTCGAGAAAATGACCTGGTCGATCCGCTGGGGCGGCGACACCGTGATGGACCTGTCCACCGGCAAGAACATCCACGAAACCCGTGAATGGATCATCCGCAACAGCCCGGTCGCCATCGGCACCGTGCCGATCTATCAGGCGCTGGAAAAGGTCAACGGCAAGGCCGAAGACCTGACCTGGGAAATCTTCCGCGACACGCTGATCGAACAGGCCGAACAGGGCGTCGACTACTTCACCATCCACGCTGGCGTGCTGCTGCGCTACGTGCCGCTCACCGCCAACCGGATGACCGGCATCGTCTCGCGCGGCGGCTCGATCATGGCCAAGTGGTGTCTGGCCCACCACAAGGAAAGCTTCCTCTACACCCACTTCGAGGAAATCTGCGAAATCATGAAGGCCTACGACGTCGCCTTTAGCCTCGGCGACGGCCTGCGTCCCGGCTCGATCTACGACGCCAACGACGAAGCCCAGCTCGGCGAACTGAAGACCCTCGGCGAACTGACCCAGATCGCCTGGAAGCACGACGTTCAGGTGATGATCGAAGGCCCCGGCCATGTGCCGATGCACATGATCAAGGAGAACATGGACCTGCAACTGGATCAGTGCAGCGAAGCCCCGTTCTACACCCTTGGCCCCTTGACCACCGACATCGCGCCAGGCTACGACCATATCACCAGCGGCATCGGCGCCGCGATGATCGGCTGGTACGGCACCGCCATGCTCTGTTATGTGACGCCCAAGGAACACCTCGGCCTGCCCGACAAGGACGACGTCAAGGTCGGCATCATCACCTACAAGCTGGCCGCCCACGCCGCCGACCTCGCCAAGGGCCACCCCGGCGCGCAGATCCGCGATAACGCGCTGTCCAAGGCGCGCTTCGAATTCCGCTGGGACGACCAGTTCAACCTCGGCCTCGATCCCGACAAGGCGCGTGAATTCCACGACGAAACGCTGCCCAAGGAATCGGCCAAGGTCGCCCACTTCTGCTCCATGTGCGGCCCGCACTTCTGCTCGATGAAGATCACGCAGGAAGTGCGCGAATTCGCGGCGCAGCAAGGGATCGCCGAAGCCGAGGCGCTGGCCAAGGGGATGGAAGTCAAGTCGGTGGAGTTTGTGAAGGCTGGCGCTGAGGTTTATCGCAAGCTGTAAGTTTCGCCAAACGGCGGGTAGCAAAGGAAAGGCGGCTGATTCAGCCGCCTTTTTGCTTTTTGGTGAATCCCACGGTCAACCGGAAAAAACGGCCAATTTGACTCCATGTCACCTTGGACAATCTACTGTTCCAATGACATAGAATTGCCATTATCTATGTGACGATTACTGGAAGCTAGGAGTGCAATGGCAAAGGGTGAGAACTGGAGTAACGACGAGGTTGCTGCAACCGTAGCCGACTATATGCGGATGCTGACCTTGGAGCTTTCCGGGCAGCGCTATAACAAGACAAGTCATCGGAGTGCACTATTGCGATTGTTGGATGGTCGCAGTGATGCAGCGGTTGAGTTAAAGCATCAGAATATCAGTGCAGTATTGCGTGATCTGGGCTGCTGTTGGATACCTGGGTATAAGCCGCGTGGAAATTATCAGCATGCCTTGGCCGAACTTGTAGAAAATTGGATGACTCTTCATCCGGAGTTTGACGGGATTTCTCTAGCGGCTGCGGAACAGCCAGCCGTTATGCCCAGTGCAGTCGATTTTGCAGGAATGGTCGTTAATGCACCTAGACCTGTTTCTGCTGTTGCAGAAGCAAGAAAGTCGTATGTAGTACCCCTTCGAGCGGCAGCGAGGCGCGACTATGTCGCACGCGAAGCAAGAAATTCTGCACTCGGCAAGGCAGGCGAGTTGCTTGCACTGGAGTACGAAGATTTTCGCCTTCGTTCCGTTGGAAAAAAGCATCTGGCTGAGCGTATCGAGCATGTTTCGTCGACTCTGGGTGATGGGTTGGGCTATGACATCTTGTCGTTTGATGTTTCGGGCAAGGAGCGTTTTGTAGAGGTGAAGACGACCGCCTTTGCAAAAGAAACCCCATTCTTTGCTTCCAATAACGAGGTGGCTTTTGCGCGCGAAATGTCGGAGCAATTTCACCTGTACCGCCTGTTTGATTTTAGGAAGACGCCGAAGTTGTTTTCTCTTCAAGGCGACATAGAGCGCTACTGCAGATTGGACCCCATCAGTTACCGTTGCCAATTTCAATAGAAAAACTGAAATATCCCTTAACGGAAGTTGTTCGACTCGCGCGCTGTTACGCCATTTACTTTCATTTACAGCCTGGTAACCCACCTTAACAAGGTCTCGGGTGAGTATTCGTCCTGTCGCTTGGCCCACTTGGGCCGGCTAATTTGAACAAGAGGATGAAGAGATGAAAACTACCCCCAATACCAATATCAAACGTTTCCTGATTGCCGCCTGCGTGGCTTTGGCCATTCCGCTTTCCGCGGCAGCCTTTGGCGGTCACGGTGGTCATGCCGGCTGCGGGACGGAAGCCCATGGCGGCGCCGGCCATCACATGATGGGTGGCAACATGATGCCGCCGCATCTGCGCGCCTTGAATCTGACCGAGG
>CAXYZX010000266.1:0-2900 GCA_964293845.1 uncultured Dechloromonas sp. | reverse complement strand
GTGCCGCTGACGACTGGCACAGTGGCCAAACTGACCTATCAGGGGGTCACCGGATTGGCCCACATCCTGTTACTTGAAACTGGTAAGGATAGTCAGCCACTGCAGCCTAACGATGAGGATCCTCCGCGCATTACGATGATTCCCTCGCTACTTGAAGAACTGGGCGAAACCGGTATGGCGACCTTGCGCCAGGCGCGTCAATTGATGGCCAGTGCCAACGAAATGCTCAACGAGGAAAATCGCCGGCACCTGACGGCAACGCTGAAAAATCTGGAAGCGGCATCGGCCAACATGAAGCCGGCACTGGAAAATATGAATGGCACGCTGATTCAGGTGCGCAGGCTGCTTGATGACCAGAATATTCGCAAGCTATCGGGTGCGGCGGGTGAGGTTGGCCCATTGCTTGCCGATACGCGTGTTCTGGTTGGCAAAATGCAGGCTGCTACGGATCGGCTGGATCAGGCAATTGGCGATTCTTCGGCTGGCGGTACATCGGCACTGATGCCACGGCTCAACGAGTTGGCAACCGATTTCTCACAGACCTCGCGTCAGTTGAGTCGTGTCCTGCGTATTCTTGAGGATTCCCCGCAGGGACTGGTTTTCGGCGCCCCCGCCTTGCCGCCGGGGCCGGGTGAGGCCGGGTTTTCTGCCGGTGGAGCCAAATAGCATGCGCCTGATTCTCAGCATAGTGCTTTGTCTGCTGATGACTGCTTGCTTCACCGCAGGCAAGCGTGGTGGCGAGCAGTCGTTGGCGATCTACGATCTTGGTATTCTGGAACGCTCAGCTGATCAACTGCCACGTGCGCAACCCATGGCGCTTGAGGTCAGGGCGCCGCTGTGGTTTGATTCAATGGGCATCGAATACCGTCTGGCTTATGCTGACAAGGCGCGCTTGCGCGAATATGGCAGGGCGCGCTGGGCCGGTCCGCCGGCGCAGTTGATCCAGCAGCGACTAGTGCAGAAACTGGGCTTTGTTCCACATGGGCAGAGTCGTGCACGATGTGTGTTGCGCGTAGATGTGACAGAGTTCAGTCAGGTATTCGCCACGCCGGACGTCAGCCGGGCGTTGATGCAGGGGCGTTTGCAGTGGCTGGATAGAAACCGCGCACGGATTGCCGAGCGTGAAATCAATCTGACCAGCGATTCGCCGAGCGCCGATGCGCGCGGTGGAGTAGCAGCACTTTCTGGCACCGTTGAGCAGTTGACCGCAACCATTATGAATTGGGAGGCGGAACTGGCCGCTTCCGGGCAATTGAAAGTCTGCGGTGTCTAATTTGAAACGATACGTTCGGCGATGCGTTGTTTCAGGTCGTTGAGATTGTCGTCAAAGTGAGTGTAATGCATCAACGAGAGACCAAAAACGCAGGCATAGAGCAGCAGGCTGCGACTCTTGGCATCGGCATCGCTCATGCCGGTTGCAACGAACAGTTTGCGTGTGCAATCCAGTCGGTAAAGATCAACCGATTCAACAACCGCCGCCGCCTGCGCATCGTGGCGCGCCCAGTCACGCACGGCAAGCTCGATGGCCATGCCTTTGCGATTTCGGCTGGCACCGTAGACGTCGATAGCAAAGTGCAGCTGATCGCGCTCCATCCCCGGCGCTACGGCGGTGGTCTTCTCGATGTCGCGGATGCGACCTTCTTTCCAGCGTTCGAGAATGGCTGCCAGCAGTGCCTGCCTATCCTTGAAATGCCAGTAAAAACTGCCCTTGGTAACGCCACAACGTTTGGCCAGTACCTCGATTCGCAATCCGCTGATACCTTCCTTGGCCAGAACGTCGATGCCGAGTTCTATCCAGCGTTCAGGGTCGAGTTGGGTTCTTGCGGGCAAGCCGGTACTACGCGCTCGCGAGCGCACCAATTTGGCGGAGGGCTTGACAGCTTTGTTTTCCATACGCTACCGTATGCTTTTCCATACTATACAGTATGGTGATTGTGCGGATTGAGTGCTTGTCTGTCAAATAGGCATTACGTTTTTAACAAGATTAATCGAACACAAAGGAGAGAGCAGTGAAAATTCTCGTTCCCGTAAAACGGGTAGTGGACTACAACGTCAAGATACGCGTGAAGGCGGATGGTTCTGGTGTTGATTTAGCCAACGTCAAGATGAGCATGAACCCCTTCGACGAAATCGCCATCGAAGAAGCCGTCCGTCTCAAAGAAGCCGGCATCGCCACCGAAGTCATCGCCGTCAGCTGTGGCGTCGCCGCCTGCCAGGAAACCCTGCGCACCGCGCTGGCCATTGGCGCCGACCGCGCCATCCTGGTCGAAACCGATGTCGACCTGCAACCGCTCGCCGTCGCCAAGCTCCTGCAAGCCCTGTGCGCCAAAGAAACCCCGCAACTCGTCATCTGCGGCAAACAAGCCATCGACGACGACGCCAACCAGACCGGCCAGATGCTCGCCGCCCTGCAAAACTGGCCGCAAGCCACCTTCGCCTCCAAAGTCGTCATCGCCGGTGACAAAGCCACCGTCACCCGTGAAATCGACGGTGGCCTCGAAACCCTCGAAATGAGCCTGCCTGCTGTGGTCAGTACCGACCTGCGCCTCAACGAGCCGCGCTACGCCACCCTGCCCAACATCATGAAAGCCAAGAAAAAGCCGCTTGAAACCCTCAAGCCCGCCGATCTCGGCGTCGACGTCACCCCGCGTCTGACCACCCTCAAAGTCGCCGAACCGGCCAAGCGCTCCGCCGGCATCAAAGTCGCCGATGTCGCCGAGCTGATCAACAAACTCAAGAACGAAGCCAAGGTGATCTGATCATGACTATCCTAGTAATCGCCGAACACGACCACCAAAGCCTCAAAGCCGCCACCCTCAACACGGTCACGGCCGCCAGCAAGATGGGTGGCGAAATACACGTCCTGGTCGCCGGCACTGCCTGCAGTGGCGCCGCCCAGC
>CAXYZX010000265.1:0-2919 GCA_964293845.1 uncultured Dechloromonas sp. | reverse complement strand
CATCCTCGCCCGGCATGAATTTTTGGATCGTGGCGAACACAATGCCGCCGGATGGCCGATTGCCCAGCTTGGCGTGCTGGTCTTCCCGGGTAGGATGGAGCCAAGACAGCATGGATCAGCGTTTCCAGCTCATTGAACTGGCTCAGCGGGTCAAGCGTCAGACCGTCAATCGTCCGCCATTGCATGAAGCGTTCGCTGTTACTGGAAAGCGAACCCAGCCGCGCCTCGCTGCCATCCGAAATAACCAGCAATTTGTTGTACTGGAACACATCGGGGATTTGTTCCTTGTAGGTCTGAATCTGGTCGTAGGCTTTCCAGATGTCGGCTTTCTCGTCAGCAGGGTTCTTCAATTCCAGCAGTACCAGCGACAGGCCATTCACGAACAGGATGCCGCCGCTTCATAATTCAAACTTCACAGGGCCGGATCAGTAGGTACAACACCGGCACGTCGAGCAGGTCTTCCTTGACCAGATACAGCACATTGAGGATGCGCCCGGTGCGGCCATTGCCATCGTGGAAGGGGTGGATGCTTTCGAACTGATGGTGGATTAGCGCCATCTTGATCAACGAGTCGACGGCGAATAACCCAGCATCGTTGATGCAACGTTCCAGATCGCTCATCAGCGCGACAATCTCGGCAGGGTCTTGCGGCGGGGTGTAAACCGTGTCGCCACTGCTGCTTTTTAGCGCCGTACCCGGCAATTTGCGGAAACCGGCGTTGTTGCGCTCCAGTTCTCCTTGAATTTTGATCAGATGGTTGGCGGTGATCAGGCCGGTATCGCGCACCAGCCGATAGCCCAAGCTCAGGGCTTGCCGATAACGTAGCACTTCCTTGGCGCCTGGGTTGGCAAAGGCTTCCGGCAGTACGTCATCCTTGAACAATTCGTCGTGGGTGCTGACGATGTTTTCAATCTCTGAACGGTCTTTCGCTTCCTGCAAGCCCAGCGCGTTGATCAGGATGCCCTGATTCGGAATCGACGCGGCGATGCCCACGTGTATAGAAAATGGGATTTTTTATACAGGTTTCGCCTGATGTATATAGAAAATCGAGCTTTTTATACAGGTCGACCGTGACATGTATAGATAGTGGGACTGGCAATTGCTTGAATGGATACCTGCGCATCTTCCACAAATCACCCGGAACTGCTGCAGAACCTCAAGTGCTAATGGCAGCGTAGGTTCATTCATGGAAATGATCAGTTGCGCTAATTTGGGGCTCAAACTATATTGCTAACCAATGCAGTTTTTACTGCTTTTACAACAATCCTTATCGACAAGGGTTTTCGGGGGGCTTGCCCCCATTTTTTATGTTCAACTCGATCCAACTCTTCGGTCTGGTGCTGTTAGGTGGTTTGGCCGCAGGCGAAGTGTCGAGAAGAGTTCTTGCCTTGCCACGAACGACTGGCTACGTCCTGTTCGGTTTGCTGGTCGGCCAGAGCGGCCTGAATTGGGTAACCCTTTTTCACATCGAGTCGGCACAGCTATTCATCGATCTGGCACTTGGGTTGATTCTCTTCGAACTGGGATACCTGGTTCCGCGCAGCACCCCGGAGAGTGGACGCAACCGGTTGTTGGCCGGCTGTGCCATTTCGCTGATGGCGGGCTTACTGGTATTGCTATTGTTTCTCTACTGGGGGTTTTCCACAGGTTCCGCTTTGTTTGCGGCGGCGCTTTGTGTTGCCACTTCGCCGGCCATCACCATTGCCACCTGTAGCGACGTCGGGGCCAAAGGTGAGCGCACCGGCTTGCTTTACACCATGGTGGCAATCAACGGTGCCGTTGCTTTTGCGGCGGTGGTCTTGCTGGTCCCATTCCTGATCGACAGCGAGCCGATAAGTGGCTTCGCCAGAATCAGCAATGCGCTGGGCAGCATCATCGGCTCCATCATTCTCGGTGGTGCCTGTGCCGGATTGGTCCTGCTGGGTGCCGATCGACTGGAAAGACAGGCCGAACACCAGCATCTGCTGATTCTCGGCACCATCGTGCTTGGCGTCGGTACGGCGATCTATCTGGATATCTCCGTTTTCCTGCCCATGCTGATTTTTGGCATTCTGGTCAGCACCATTGACCATGACCGCAAGGTCATCGCCATCCGTATCGCCAGTGACGCCCGGGTTTTTCTGGTTATCACTTTCGTGCTCGCCGGGGCAGCACTGGACATCGCCTATCTGCGTGACTTTTGGGTGGAGGCCATTTTGATTGCCCTGGCGCGACTGGCCGGGCAGGTGCTGGCCATCCTGATTTCACGCAAAAGTATTGGCCTGACGGTGCGTGAGAGCTTTTTTCTGGGTATCGGACTTCAACCGATGTCGAGCATCGCTCTGGTGCTTCTGGTCAACACCCAGATGCTCTATAGCGGCATGGATGCGAAGCTGGTTGGCATGCTAATGGCAACGATCCTGTTGATGCAATTATTTGGTCCGCTGGCGACTCAAACGGCAATCAAGGGATTCGGCGAAGCAACTCGACTTCGACCCTCAACCAAAAGCGAAGTACCGGCAGAAAACAATGGAGGCATGTCATGAGCAGACGCCCTTTGCGTATCGGCCTTTCGGCCCGGATTTACCATCCGCAGCCCGGGGCCACCGGGATCCAGTCCAAATCCCTGCAATACCTTGAACAGTCGGTGGCGCATTGGGTGATGTCACGGGACGTGATGGTTTTCATGATCCCCTCGGTGAGCGGCGACGGCATGGTGCACCGGAGCAGCATTCGCCTCTCGGACTATCCGCTATATCTGGACGGGCTGGTGCTACAGGGCGGCGCCGATATCAGCCCGCAATGCTATGGCGAACAACCGCTGCAAGCAGAGTGGGCTGGCGACCGGCTGCGCGATGCCTATGAAATGGAACTGCTGCACGAATTCATGGAAGCTGGCAGGCCGGTTCTTGGAATTTGCCGGGGCGCCCAACTGATCAA
>CAXYZX010000264.1:0-2930 GCA_964293845.1 uncultured Dechloromonas sp. | reverse complement strand
TGATCGGGCTGGGCGGTGGGTCATTGATCAAATTCTGCCACCAGCGCTTGCCCGGCGCGCAACTGACGGCAGTTGAGCTGAACCCGGATGTGATTGCCTGGCGCGAAGCCTTCATGCTGCCGCCGGATGGTCCGCGTTTGCAGGTGCTTGAGGCCGATGGCGCGGAATATCTGGAGGCCGTCGAAAAAGGTATTGATGCGCTACTGGTCGATGCCTTCGACAAAACCGGCTTTGCGCCCAGTCTCGCCAATCGCGAGTTTTTTGAATCGGCCTTTGCCAAGCTCTCCGGCAACGGCGTCTTGGTGATCAACCTGGCCGGCGAGAAGGAAAGTTACGCCGGGCTGATCGGCGAGGCGATGCACGTCTTTGACGATCAGGTGATCGTCATTGCCGTGCCGGATGACGGCAACCATGTCTTATTCGCCTTCAAGGAACGCCATTTCGAGCCGCGCTGGCGCTGGGTGCATAACTTCGCCAAGGAGTTGCGCGCCAATCACGGGCTGGATTTTCCGGCCTTCGCGCAAAAGCTGGAGCGCTCGGCCAAGATCAGCTTGGCACGGCGCGAGGCGATTCGGCGCTGGTAGATTGTGGAACATCTCCTGACTTGAGCATCGTTTTCACCAACAATATTAGGTACCTAACCATTTCGGTCTACCGATAGTGCAATTGTCAAGCAGCCACTTGTGGCAGAGCCGGCTATGGGAATTCCAGTCTACATATGCGTGTGCTGGTATGTGTCGAAATGTTAACCTCTTGCCAAGCGGACCCTTGCAGTCTCATTAAAGTGAGCATTGAGGTCTGAATTTCTGCTGAGGAGATTGGTGAAATCATCGGCAGTCATTACCAGTAGCTCGCAAAATCCTAGCGCAGTGACGTCGGCGGTGCGGGTACTTTGAGTGAGTAGAGCCAGTTCGCCAAAAAAATCACCCGAACCAAGTATTTGTTTTTGGCCAGGTAAAGTTACCTCTAGTGCACCGGATGCGACAAAGTACATTTCCAGCCCTTTTTCGCCCTTGCGAATGACCTTTTCTCCCGGTAGCACAAAGCGCGGTTTGAGAACGCTGGCAATCGCCTCGAGCACAGAAGTCTCCAGGTTCTGAAACAGGGGCACGTTGACCAGTAGCGCCATGGCACTCAGCCGGAGATCGAGCGAAGGACGCCGATTCGCGCTGCGCCAGCGCGCCGAAAGATCACCCAGCAGCCCACGCAAGACCTCCCGGCTGATCACCGCTTCATTGAACAGACGCAGGTATTCGGCATGCTCGATGCGCAGCGCAGCACGCTCCAGGTAACGAACCTGCATCTTTTCGGCAAAATCACCGTACTGCAGCCGCAATGCAGACAGGGTGTCTTCGATCGCTGTCCGTCTTTTCTCGAGAACCTCAAGCAGCAATTTTGCCGTCTCGGATCCGAGCATTTCCGGAATGCGTTCTTCGGCGAAGCGCAACAGCGTGTGAGTGGTAGCCCGCCCTACCAGCAAGGTTTCCAGTCGGTCGGCCAAGGCGCCGGCCAGCCAGACTTCCAAGCCAAACCATCGATGCACCTCGATGGACAGGCGGAACTCCAATGGAAAGGCGAGTTCGCGCCGGGAAGCAAGTTCATAGCCGTGGCGACCATCGGATCTCGCCCCGTCCTCCAGATGATAGGCCTGCGCCACCAGGTTGCGTACGATCCGGCCCGATACGATGCGTTCCCGATAATGTTGCAAATGCAGCACCTGCTCGCGTCGAGCCGCCGCCACCAAGGCGACACGCAAGCGCTGTTCAGCAGAGAGCTCATTGTCCAGCTCGAATGACACTTCGGCGTCCTGCAGACGCTGGGTGTAATCCTCGGTCAAATTTTGGCGAACGGCCGAGTCGATACGATACTGATCGGCCGCTGCGTCGAGGCGGTGCCTGACTGTACTCAGACTGTGCGCAATCGCCCGGCCACGCAGGATTCGATCGACGGAAGAGAGGCGATCTATATTGAGCGCCCGGATCAGCGGTCGCAGGGTCAGTCCATTGACGAACAAGGTAAAAAGGACAAACGCGGTGACCAGTGTCGATACCAGACGCTTGATCTCGGGTGGGACCGCCGGGTGTTCGAGTACGGCCATGGCCAGTGCCAGCGAAATAGCGCCACGCAAGCCGCCCCACAGGATCACCAGGCGCAGCCCGCTCTCTACCTTTTGCGCCATCCCCACGGCACTCATCAGCGGCATCAGGCCGAACAACACGAGACCGCGCGCCGCCAAGGCGCTCAGCACCAGCACGCCCAGCATCATGATGTCGGCAAGCCCGGCGCCTGAAAGCAGATCGGGAATGCGCAAGGCGGCGAGCAGGAAAATCAGCGAACTCGCCCAATAGCCTAGCTGTTTCCATATCCGCACCAAGAAGGACCAGGTTTCCGGCGAAACGCGGGTCCGTCCGTCATAGGAGAAGACCAGAGCCGCCGAGACGACTGCCACCACGCCGGAAACCTGGAAGGCAAGCTCGCCAACCACGAAGGCGAGATAGGCCACCGTTACCGTGACCGTCACTTCTGCCGTTCGTTTGCCCGGCAAATGGGTGAGCAGGTGAGTGGCCAGAAAGGCCAGCACGAATCCAACGAGCAAGCCTCCCGAAAAGCCGCGCAGAAAAGCCCAGACCGCATCGCTCCAATCGCCCGAGCCGCTGGTCAGCATGGTCATCAGGACTGAAAACATCGCAATGGCCGCTGCGTCATTGAAAAGGCTTTCACCTTCGACCAACAGACTCAGGCGATGTGGAACGCTCAGATCCTTGAACAGCGCGACAACAGCAACCGGGTCGGTGGTCGAAATGATGGCTGCCAACAGGAGGCAGGCAACCAATCCGTACGTCGATGTCGCGGCCAGCGCAAAGCCAACCACGACAGTCGAGCCCAGCACGGCGACAACGGCGAGAAGCAGGATCGGTCCGATATCGGCC
>CAXYZX010000263.1:0-2931 GCA_964293845.1 uncultured Dechloromonas sp. | reverse complement strand
GGCGAAGCCTGGCGCCAGCGCTATCTGAATCTGCGTCAACGACTGACGGTGCCGCCGCGCCTATTGCCCGACGATTTCGAGGCCCGGCCCAGCGCCAAAGATGGCAGCTCACTAGATAAATGCGATCAACTCGACCCCTACGCCCGTTGCAACCTGTGGCTGCTATCCAGTGCCCTGAGCCACGGGTTCAGCCGCCTGCGCTTCATCTGCCTGTGGAACGGTGGTGGCGGTGACGGCCCCGGTGGCACCGCGCATATGGTCATGAAAATTACGCGCCTTGGCGGCAAGGTAACGTGGCTGGACACTCGCGAACTTTGGTAACACAACTTTGTCATAACGGAGACTCAATTTGTAGCGTGAACTGATTTACCCACTCGTTGTTTGAGGAAAGATCATGGCCAACAAAGCACTCTGCATCGGAATCAACAACTATCCCGGCACTCACATGGACCTGCAAGGTTGCGTCAATGATGCCGAAGACTGGGCCAGCGTCCTCAGCGCCCGTGCCTACAAGATAACCACATTGCTTGACGACAAGGCGACCAAGGCGGCGATGATCGACGCCATGAGCAAGCTGATCGGCTCGGCAGCCAAGGGCGACAGCCTGATCATTACCTTCTCCGGCCACGGCACCTACCAGCCGGATGAGAATGGCGATGAAGCCGACGGCCTAGACGAAGCACTTTGTCCTTACGATTTACAAACCGGCGGCAACGCGCTGACTGACGACGAAATTCGCGCCCTCTTCGCCACTCGCAAGGGCGGCGTCCGCCTCCTGCTGATTTCCGACAGTTGCCATTCCGGTACCGTAACGCGTGCCGCCAAGGCAGAAAAGGATGCTGATACCCGGCCACGCTTCATGCCCATGGGTAACTGGTTACCGGCCAGCAAAATGCCGAAAAACTTCGCCGGCAAACCGGCCCTGACCATGCTCGCCCCCAGCGGCAGTTCACCGTTACTGGGGGCCTATGGCCGACAGTTGGGCGACCTCCTTATGGCTGGCTGCAAGGAAGGGCCGAACAACTACAGCTACGACGCAAAGATCAACGGTCGCTACAACGGCGCCTTTACTTATTACGCCCTCAAGACGCTCAAGGCCCTCAAGCCCGAGGCCACCTACGCCGACTGGTACAAGGCCATACTCAAACACCTTCCATCGGCCAGCTATCCGCAGACCCCGCAACTGGTCGGCACCACCACAGCACGCACGCGCAAGGCATTGAGCTGATTCGAACGTTTCCCCCGCTTGCGGCAAAGGAGAAAGACGATGGCACCAGCAACGATACGCATACGCGGCACTCTGGTCACCCAGGGTAGCCGTGGCAGTTCCACCCCCGGTGGCAGTGAGCCGCTGTTCAGACTGGCCCCTGGTAGCGCACGCGACGGGGCGAGCGATGAAAAGGAAGTTGCACCGGAAACCGCCGTCCGTGTCCAGCTTGAAAACGGCTTTGTACTGTGGAGCCGGGCCGACGACCTGACCCGTGAATACGGCACCCCACCGCCACGCGGCACCGGTGGCGCCTGGGAGTTCTCCCGCCTGACACCACGGCGCACGACGGTCAGCGAACGCGGCGCTGCCGGCTTGGTGATACGCCTCCTTGAGTTTTTTGGGGTAGACATCAGCAAGCCGGTCGCCCGCAAACTTGGCAAGGTGCTCGAAGACAAGCAACTGAGCGGTCGTGAACCGGGGCTCTACCGAATCGACACCGGCGAGCAGCTACGCCTGACGGCAGTCGCCGGCACACATGCACTGCCGAGCGCCAACGGGCCGCTTCTGGTTTTTCTCCACGGCACCGCATCGAGTACCGAAGGCAGTTACGGCAAGCTTTGGGAGCCAGCCAACAACGATGGTCGCAAATTGCGCGAAAGCCTGCAGGACAACTATGGCGAGCGCGTTTTCGGCCTTGAACACCGAACCCTGACCGAAAGCCCGATCCAGAACGCGATGGCCCTGCTTGAGCGTTTGCCGGAGCAGGCCGAACTGCATCTCGTCTCGCATTCGCGCGGCGGTCTGGTTGGCGAGCTGCTTTGTCTGGCCGGCTGCAAGCAACTGGCCAGCATCCTGACGCCGGAAAAAATTGACGAGTTTTTTGCCGTCGACCGCAGCATTGCCCCGCAAATGGGCCTCGGGCCACTCTCCGACGCCGAAGCGGATGAGCGCAACGCCGCCTATGAGGCCGACCGCAAGTTACTGACCGCCTTTGTTGCCAAACTCGGTGAAAAGAAAATTCGCGTCACGCGTTTTGTCCGCGTTGCCTGCCCGGCACGCGGCACCACATTGGCCTCCGGCCGCCTCGATCGTTGGCTCTCGGTGCTCGATTTTCTTTCGATCAATTCGCTCGGTAGCAGCCTGCTCGGCGGTGCCGTCGATTTCATGCAGGCCGTCGTCGGCGAACGTACCGATCCGCGCACCCTGCCCGGCATTGAAGCGATGATTCCTGGCTCGGCGCTGACCCGCCTGCTCAACACAGTGCCGGAACTGGTTACCGAATCCGACCTCGCGGTCATTGCCGGCGATATCGAAGGCGGTGATTCGCTGTGGAACTCGATCAAGATACTGGCCACCGACTGGTTTTACCGCAACGAGCATGATCTCGTCGTCGATACCGCCTCGATGTATGGCGGCCTGCCACGTGTTTCAGGGGGCGCCCGCTTCCGCAAGGACAAGGGTAGCAAGGTCAATCATTTCCGTTACTTCACCAATGGCCAGAGCACCGGCTGGCTGCGCGCGGCGCTGACCCGCAGCGACCAGGACGGCGCCGGGTTCCAGCCGATCGAGGCCAAACCCCAGGCCGCCCCGGCCAGCAGCGAGTTCGCCGCGCGCAGTCGCGACAACCATACGGCGCGGCCGATTGCCGTCGTTATACCGGGCACCATGGGCAGCGAACTCAAGGTCGGCGACTTTCCGGTCTGGCTCAACTACTGGGCGCT
>CAXYZX010000262.1:0-2968 GCA_964293845.1 uncultured Dechloromonas sp. | reverse complement strand
CAAACCAAAATGCGCGCCAGAGTTCTCGCCATACCGCTGTGAAAACTCACCGCCTTTCCCTCTGCTGCGGACTACTGCTGCTCACCCTGCCGCTCTCAGCGCTGGCGCTACCAGGTTTTGCCGAGGTCAAGGCGAACTACGTGCCATCGGAAGCAAGACTGCTGGCACGCGATGGCCATCCCTTGCACACCCTGCGCCTCGACAAGACGGTACGGCGCCTTGAGTGGACCCCGCTTAACGAGATTTCGCCTGCATTGGTACGGGCGGTAATCGTTTCCGAAGACAAGCGCTTCATGGAGCACGACGGTGTGGACTGGCAGGCGGCCGGCAAAGCGGCGTGGAGCAATTTCTGGGGTGGCAAAACGCGTGGCGCCAGCACCCTGACCATGCAAGTCGCCGGCTTGATCGATGAAGATGGAAAACGTTACGGTCGACGCACAATTTTCGGCAAAATTTCGCAGTCGACCGCAGCAATTCGCCTTGAAGGCTTCTGGAGCAAGCGCCAGATCGTCGAGGCTTACCTCAATCTGGTCAGCTTCCGTGGTGAACTGGTCGGCGTTGGCGCCATGAGCCGCCAGCTCTTCGGCAAGTGGCCGCACGGGCTGGATGAGCGCGAATCAGCGCTGGCTGCTGCCCTGCTGCGCTCACCCAATGCAGCCCCGGCACTGGTCGTCAAACGCGCCTGCAATCTGCTCAAGGAAATGAACCGCGCCAGCGAATGCGAAGGTCTGGATGGCTTTGCCGGGCAGGCACTGAGCGGCGGCCTGCGCCAGCGCGAGCCCAACAACGACGAACAGATGGCGCCGCACCTTGCCCGAAAGATGCTGAGTCAACCCGGCCAGCAACTGCGTTCCAGCCTGAATGCCGATTTACAACGCTTCGCCAGCGCTGCCCTGCGCCGTCACCTCGCCGCCCTGCATTTGCAAAACGTCGAAGATGGTGCGGTGCTGGCCATCGACAATAGCAGCGGCGAAATTCTCGCCTGGGTCGGGTCAAGCGGCGACTTATCCGGTGCCGCCGAAGTTGATGGCGTTACAGCGCTGCGTCAGGCCGGTTCAACCCTGAAACCCTTTCTCTACGCCCTCGCCTTCGAGCGGCGCAACCTGACACCCGCCTCGCTGATTGAGGATTCGCCCCTGACGCTGGATGCCGGCAATGCCGTCTACGCGCCACAAAACTACGAACCAAACTACAAAGGCTGGGTGTCGGCACGCATGGCCCTGGCCGGGTCGCTCAACATACCCGCCGTCAAAACCCTGGTCCGCCTCGGCCCGGAACGTTTCCACCAGCGCCTGAAAGAAAGCGGCTTTGCCAGCCTGAAGGAAAGCGGCGACTGGTATGGCTACAGCCTAGCCCTTGGCTCGGCTGATATTTCACTGCTCATGCTCGCCAACGCCTACCGCACGCTGGCCAATGGCGGCCAGTGGACAGCACTGCGCGCCACACCGGGCAAGACGACCAGCGCGCCGCCCTGCCAGCGCGAAGGTTGCGCCGGCGTCTTTGAGGGCAAAACAAGAACTGCCTACAGCGCAGGCAGCACCTATCTGGTGAGCAACATTCTCGCTGACCCCAGCGCCCGCGCCGGCACTTTCGGGCTTGAATCCTGGCTCGCTACGCCCTACTGGGCCGCCGCCAAAACCGGTACCAGCAAGGACATGCGCGACAACTGGTGTGCCGGCTATTCGCGCCGCTATACGGTCGCCGTCTGGGTTGGCAATGCCAGCGGCAGCGCCATGCACGATGTGTCCGGCGTCTCCGGGGCAGCCCCGGTCTGGCGAGAAGTGATGGACTGGCTGCATCGCGGCGATGCCAGCCACGGCCGCGCCACAATCGAGAGCAGCCCACCGGCCGCGCCACCCGGCATCGTCAGCCGTCACATTCGTTTCGACCCGGCGCGCGAACCGGCGCGCGATGAATGGTTTATCGCCGGCACCGAAACCAGCATCGTCCGCGCCGCCAGCAGCGGCGCACTCGCCCGTATCAGCTACCCGGCAGAAGGCAGCATCATCGCCCTCGACCCCGACATTCCACCGCAACGCCAACGCGTTCCCCTCCGCCTCTCCGCCCCCGGCAGCACAGGCTGGAACTGGCGTATCGACAACAAGCCAGTGGCACGGGCAGATGGCAAAACACTTTGGCTACCGCAGCCCGGCAAACATAAATTGACCTTGGAAAACAACAAGGGTGAGGTGCAGGATAGCGTCAATTTCGAAGTGCGGGCGATGAAGGCGAAGGCCCGCTGAGCCTTCTAATCGCAAATCTGCTTCAAATCTAAAGCCGATTAATAACACAGCTTTTCACGTCGGTCCGGCACCTCGTTACCAAAACTTCCACCACGGCGAGCGGATACGCTTGTAGCGCATCAACGGAATCATCTCAGGCTCAAGCAGCGACGCATCGATATAGCCCTCAAGCTGATAGCCAAACTGGTCCTTCAAGGCTGCTTCACCCAGGTCCAACGGGTGAAATGGAAATGGGTAAGAGTCCTTCTCTTCGTCACTATCAACCGCCGGATACCCGCCTGACCAATACGGCTCTTCAAAAGCCAGCCGCTGCCCAAGGTCTTCCATGATGCCGCTATCCGGCGACAGGCTCAGCGAACGCAACAGCTTCCCGTTCACCCATGTGGCATACGCAAACCAATCAACTACGCTGTGCATGGCATGAAGCGTAACGACTCCGCTGCCACCGGCTGCAATAAACCGCTGGTGCAGCCTTGACGGGTAATCGATCCCGAACTCTTTTGCCGCGACAATCGACACCCCCGGAAAGCAGCCAATATGCAGTTCTTTGTCTGGAGGGGATGTCCAGGAAAGATCGCCGTCCCCGATGAGTTCGAGTTTCTCGTCTGGAAAGAGTGAATTGGCGAGCTTCTGGGTTGCGTCCCTATCCAACTGAGGTTTCGCAGCAAGTGCCTCCCGTGCATTGGAGTCCGCAAGTACAAGCATCCAAGTCTTCGCGCCCATCG
>CAXYZX010000261.1:0-2970 GCA_964293845.1 uncultured Dechloromonas sp. | reverse complement strand
AGTGAGTTTGGAGCGCATTTTTGTGTGGAAATACCTGATGAAAAGTAAGCTCGGCGCCGTGCAACGGTTGCTTCCATTGTTGCTGGTGAGTTTGATCACTGGTTGTGCGATTAATCCGCCTGATGAGCATCCGCCGACTCAGCTTGAGGCGCCCGGTGTCGTGCCGGCATTGGCGTTTTACCAGTCATTGCACCGGATGCCGGTTGCTGAAATGACACGAGAACGGACGGTGCTTGCCAGCCAGCCAAGTGGGCCGGGCAATCAACTGCGTCTCGCAATGCTGCTCGGTCATCCCCGCGGCCCTCTGGATCTCAACCGTGCGCTTAACCTGCTCGACAACGTTCTCAAATCTTCTGATCCTGCTGCGCAATCGCTGCAGCCTCTCGCCCGTGTACTCGCGGATAACTATAACGAGCGCCTCAAACTTGATGGTCAACTGGACAAGCAGGTTGTGCAAATGAAAGAGAGTCAGCGCAAGATGGAAGAGAGTCAGCGCAAGGCGCTTGAGTTGCAGGAAAAAATCAATAGCCTGGCCGATATTGAACGAGCTCTTGTACCAAGAGCCAGAACCCCGCGTCCATTAGCGCCGGTGGGTAGCAAATGAACAAGCTATCAGCAGCGCACGGCGCACATATTCTGGTGGTTGATGATGATGAAGATATCCTGCGCCTGTTGACCATGCGTCTTCACGCACGCGGGTTTCGGGTGACCTCGGTAGCCTCTGCCGAGCAGGCCCTGGCTCACTTGGCAGTTGATCCGCCACGCGTAGTGATCAGCGATATCCGACTACCGGGGCGCGATGGCCTCTCGTTATTCGAAGAGGTGCGCAGTACGCGGCCAACCTTGCCGGTCATCCTGCTCACCGCCCACGGCAACATTCCTGATGCGGTCGACGCCACATCACGCGGCGTTTTTGGCTACTTGACCAAGCCCTTCGACAGCCAGGTGTTGCTGGAAAAAATTGATCAGGCGTTGCAACTCTCTGCCCCCAGTTTGCCACGCGACGAATCGCTCCCGATTGCCGCGGCAGGGAAAACTGATGATGCCTGGCAGGCCGGCATGATTTTTCGCAGCAGTTGCATGGCTGATTTGATGAACGAAGCGCGCATGATTGCCGTTTCCGATGCCAGCGTCTTGATCCGTGGCGAGAGTGGTACCGGCAAGGAGGTGCTGGCGCGTGCCATCCATCTGGCCAGCCCTCGTGCCCGTGGCCCCTTTGTCGCCATCAATTGTGGTGCGATTCCGGAACCTTTGCTTGAGTCAGAACTATTCGGCCACGTCAAAGGCGCATTTACCGGGGCCGCCAGTGCCCGCGATGGATTGTTTCAGGCGGCCAATGGGGGAACCCTGTTTCTCGATGAAATTGGCGATATGCCGCTGGCGCTTCAGGTCAAACTTCTACGCGTGCTGCAAGAACGTGTGGTGCGTCCGGTGGGAGCGACACAGGCGAAACCTGTCGATGTTCGGTTACTGTCAGCGACTCATCGCGACCTCGATGCCGCCATGGCCGAGGGACAATTCCGCGAAGATCTCTATTATCGCCTTGATGTGGTTTCGCTACGCTTGCCACGCCTCGATGACCGGCGCGAGGATATCCCCTTGCTCGCCGCACACTTTGTGCAACTGATCGGCGCCAAATACGGCAAGGAAATCAGCGGTTTTGCCCCCGATGCCCTCGAAGCGCTCGCTACCTCGCTTTGGCCCGGCAACGTCCGCCAACTCTATAACGTTGTTGAACAAAGCTGTGCTTTGACCTCCACGCCATTGATTCCGCTAACGCTGGTCCAGCGTGCCCTGCGCGTACCAACCATGGAGGCGCTCAGCTATGCCGAAGCCCGGCAACGATTCGAGCGCAACTACCTCGTGCAACTACTCAAACTCACTGACGGCAATGTTGCCGATGCCGCGCGAATCGCTGATCGCAATCGCACTGAGTTCTACCGTCTGTTGCAAAAACACGATTTATCGCCCGCCATGTTTCGTACAGAAGACGAAATCGTCGTTGATCGGTGACTACCGGGAAAGCTGAAATATCCTTGAAAACAGGAAGAGGGCGGTAAATCCTGTCGCCGGAGAGCGACGAACGGCGTGCTTTAATTGTTGCTGATAATTAATCAAGTATTTGATTTTTATTGATTAATATCTTGTGGCACGGAACTCGCAATAGGTCATTGGTATTCAATGGAAACAGGAGTCACCAATGATTCGACCTAAACTTTTCGCCGCAATGGCTGCCGCCGCTCTCTTTGCTGGAGTCGGGTTCACCGCCTACGCCATAGATCATTCAAATCGCCCGACCGGCGGATTTCTGGCAGCGCCCGAGCAAGCAGACAATGCACTGAATGACCGCGTAGAAACACTCTTACGTACCGACATCGGCCTTGCCGGTAGCCGCTTCCGCATTAAAACCCACGCCGGTATCGTCATCCTTGGTGGTGGGGTACCGGACGAACACGCACTCCATCGCGCAATGGACCTCGCCAGTTCGGTCAAAGGTGTGCGTGAAGTGCGTAACGAACTGGAGATTGAGTTCCCAAAGTAGTGACGGGGGCCACGCGGGCTACTTGGTGGGCCGCCTGGGTCAAACTGGTTCCAGCGTTACCAGGGGGGCTCCTGCATCAACTGTATCGCCCTCTGTAACGTGAATAGCCACCACGCGGCCGGCGTGGGGCGTTGGGATATCCAGCGCCACCTTGCCGGTCTCCAGCGTCAGAATATTCTCGTCAAACTGTAATACGTCACCAACGCTAACGAGAATTTCCAGAATGAACACATTGCCACTGGCACAAGAGCCACAGCTCTCCCAGCATTCTGGATACTTCGGCATATTGACAGTGATTGTGCTCATGAATGGAAACCCAAGGAAAAGATAGATTGGGGCTTGCATTCTACGCTGTCACCTGTACAATGCGGCGCTCTTGCAGTGCGCCCGTAGCTCAGTTGGATAGAGTATCTGGCTACGAACCAGAG
>CAXYZX010000260.1:0-2976 GCA_964293845.1 uncultured Dechloromonas sp. | reverse complement strand
GGGTAGCGCTGGCGACCGGCGCCGTCACGCTCGAAGGCGGCAGCGCCGGCGACTGCCAGCAATGGGATGGCGAGACCTTGGTCACGCTGCACGGCCCGGCTTGGCGCCTGCTGATCATCGGCGCCGGGCAGATTTCGCGCTATCTCGCGACCATGGCGCAGGCCCTCGGCTATCGCGTCTATATCTGCGACCCGCGTAGCGAGTATGCCGACGGCTGGGACGTGCCCGGCACCGAGCGCATCGCCGCGATGCCCGACGATGCCGTGACCGAACTTGGCCTCGACCCGCGCAGCGCGGTGGTGGCGCTGACCCACGATCCCAAGCTCGACGACCTGGCCCTGCTCGAAGCACTAAAGTCGCCGGCCTTCTACGTCGGCGCCCTCGGCTCGCAGGCCAATAACAGCAAACGCCGCGAACGCCTGCTGCAATATTTCGACCTCTCGCAGGCTGAAGTCGACCGCCTGCACGGCCCGGTCGGCCTGCCCATCGGCAGCCGCACGCCGCCGGAAATTGCGGTGTCCATCCTAGCCGAAATGACGGCGGTAAAAAATGGTCAAAATTTGCCGTCGACCGCAACAATCGCCGATTCCTACGCCTGCCGCGTCGTATGAGCCAGATCGTCGGCATTCTGCTGGCCGCGGGCAGTAGTCGGCGTTTCGGTGCCGATAAGCGCCTGCATCCGCTGGCCGACGGCACGCCAATGGCAATTGCCTCGGCCCGACGCCTGGCGGAAGCGTGCACTCGCACCCTTGTCGTCATTCGCCACGGAGATAGCGCACTGGCCACCCTGTTCACGGCAGAAGGAATCGAAACCGTCGTTTGCAACGATGCAGACAAGGGCATGGGCCACAGCCTGAGCCGCGGCATCGCCGCCAGCGCCGAAGCTGACGGCTGGCTGGTTGCCCTGGCCGACATGCCCTACATCGAACCCGTGAGCTACCTTACCGTATTGAGGGCGCTGCAAAATGGCGCCGGTCTCGCCAGACCGACCTATCAGGGAAAAATCGGCCACCCGGTCGGCTTCAGCGCCAACTATCTCCCTGATCTGCTCACTTTGACCGGCGATCAAGGCGGCAAGGCCATTCTCGATGCTCACCAGAACGCTCTGTACCTCTGCCCGGTAGAGGATCCGGGCATACTCAAGGACATCGATCAATCATCACAATTGATCGCTACCGAAAACCTCCCCCATCCTCTACTCGCGACTGTGTCGGTATCGTCGCCATGATGTAAGAGCGACTGCATCAACGCATTCGGGCTGTCTGAGTAATAGATCCGGGTCTCTGCTTCATTTGCAACACTCCTTCTGCTCACGCAGTTGCTAGTGTGTTGCATCCACCGGTTGAATCCGCACTTAATTCGTCTTTGTAGCCATGGAACGCACCGAGGAATTTTCACTCCAATCGTTGCAACGGAACACGTTCAATAACTGGCTCGCATGAATTTATGACCTTCAATTTTGGAAGGACGATAACACCATGAAAACCTGGACAACCGGCATCGTACTTTTGCTTATGTACAGCGCGGCATATTCCTTGCCAGAAAAGCTTTCGCCACCAGAGGAAAGCGCAGCCTTTAAAGCTGCCGGTTACAAACTCAAGGGGAAGCAATGGCGTTCATGCGACGATCCATCGGCTAGTTACGCCCCAGGGGCTATTCAGGAGGTGCGTGACGCCAATGGTGACGGGCTCCCCGAAGTAGTTATCACCGAAGGCGGAACGTTTTGTTATGGAAATACCGGCGCTGGTTATAGCCTCGTTAGCAAGCAAGCCAACGGGGGCTGGAAACTGGTCACCTCTGGCGCTGGAATGCTGTCTTTTCTGACTACGAAAGGAGTGGGGGGCTGGCCGGATATTGAGATCGGCGGGCCTGGTTTTTGTTTTCCTGTCGAGCGCTGGAATGGCAAGCAATATGTGCTGCACCGTTATGAGTATGAGGGAAAGCGCTGTCGAGTGAAATAACCGATCTTGATGTGGTGGGTCTGGACAAATTTGGTAACTGGCTATATGTAGTTGGCGATGAGGTAGTTGTGCTTAGACCGAGAGACAAACTTGCGTCTCGTCTCAAGTGCAGAAGTTGCGAACCGCTCAGAGGCATTTAGGCGACCCTTGTTGGTTCTGCCAGTTCAAACTGCACAGGTCGTTGGGCCTTCCGCTGCACGACCATCGCTCTCACCAAGATCTGGCTGCCGTGCGAGATGTCGCAAACACGCAGATTCACGAGATCGTAGCCGCGCAACTTACTATCGATGGCTAAGTTGAGCATGGCGAGATCGCGGACGGCATGGGCATTCTGCAGGTGGACTCGGATCACCCAGATATCCTTTGGCTTGAGAGGTGCCTTTTGGCCGACGAGCTTTCCCTTGTTCCAGGCGTCGCATTTCGCGTTGGCTTCCATGACAGACTCCTTGGTTGTTGATCGGAGTTTGAATGTTCATCTTAGGAGGCCTGGCCGATAATGGGTAGGGGCGTCTGCACGGTCTGTCGGCAATTACGGTTCGCCAAGGTATAGTGAAAGCCCACCCCTCTTCTGAGCAATTGCCATGTTCGCTGTACTTGTCGCCCTCGTTCTACTTTTCGCCGGCGTGGCGGCTATCTATCTGCTGCTGAAGAATATGAGTGAAGAAGGCATCGACATTGCAGCACCGGGGAGTTGCAAGCGTGGCCGCTGCGGGGTGCCGAACCGTCCGCCGATTGACCAGGCCGATGAGGCGCCGCTGCAGGCTGCGGATGTGGGTGATCAGAGCAAAGCGAATTCCTGAAGGGCAGCTTTCGGGTACAGCTACTTACTCACCCAATCGGCCAAAACCAGACGGCCCCATATTCTCTATAGCTGCCATTTGAACTGCAGCACCCCTCTAATATTTGACCGACGGCCTGTGTGTACAGAGGATGCCAAGCACGACGCCGGCAACTGAGAGATTACGCAGGAACAAATTGACCGGAAAACTGAACATTGGTTATTCGCTGCTGTCAC
>CAXYZX010000259.1:0-2978 GCA_964293845.1 uncultured Dechloromonas sp. | reverse complement strand
CATGATTGAAGATACCGCGATGACCCTGGCTCGCGAGCGCGGACTGGCTATTTGACGAAAAAGGGCCGGCACGTCACTGCCGGCCTGTATTTTCCATTGGGCTTTCGCCGAAATTTTGTCATCGAGACAGCATCATAAGTGAAGTCGGTGGGCCTGCTATTGTCGGTGCCAGCACCCAGGATTCTCGATCTGCGGAGAAGCACGGTTTTTCCACTGGGAAAATCCGATAATAGCGGCCAATTCGTTTTGAACGCTATTTTGGGATTCCCACATGGAAATTAAGGTCAATTTTCTCGACAAGCTTCGTCTTGAGGCCAAATTCGATGACTTCACGGTCATCGCCGACCAGCCTATCCGCTACAAGGGTGATGGCTCGGCGCCGGGGCCGTTCGATTACTTTCTGGCTTCGTCGGCCTTGTGTGCGGCTTATTTCGTGAAGTTGTACTGCGACACGCGCAAAATTCCGACCGAGAACATCCGCCTGTCGCAGAACAATATTGTTGATCCGGAAAACCGCTACAAGCATATTTTCAAAATTCAGGTTGAGTTGCCCGCGGAACTCTCCGCCAAGGACCGGCAAGGAATTTTGCGCTCCATCGACCGTTGTACGGTGAAAAAGGCAGTGCAAGCCGGGCCTGAGTTTGTGATTGAGGAAGTGGAAAATCTGGATGCCGATGCGCAGGCCTTGCTGGTGTTGAATCCCGATTCAGAAGCGAGCACCTATATCGCCGGCAAGGATCTGCCGCTGGAGCAAACCATTGCCAATATGGCGGGGATTTTGGCGGGCTTGGGCATGAAGATCGAAATCGCTTCGTGGCGCAATCTAGTGCCCAATGTGTGGTCACTGCACATCCGCGATGCGCACTCGCCGATGTGTTTTACCAATGGCAAGGGAGCGACCAAAGAAAGCGCGCTGGCGTCGGCATTGGGCGAATTCATCGAGCGGGCGAGTTGCAATCACTTCTACAACGACCAGTTCTGGGGCGAAGAGATTGCCAACGCGGAGTTTGTGCATTACCCGAACGAGCGATGGTTCAAGCAGGGCCGAAAAGATGCGTTGCCGGCCGGGATTCTCGATGAATACTGCCGGGAAATTTACAACCCGGATGGCGAGCTGCGCGCCTCACATCTTTACGACACCAATTCCGGCAATACCGAGCGCGGCATCTGCGCGTTGCCCTACGTGCGCCAGTCGGATGGCGAAGTGGTCTATTTCCCGACCAACCTGATCGACAACCTGTTCCTCAGCAACGGCATGAGCGCCGGCAATACGCTGGCCGAAGCGCAGGTGCAATGCCTGTCGGAAATTTTCGAACGGGCGGTCAAACGCGAAATTCTGGAAGGTGAGCTCGCCCTGCCGGATGTGCCGCCGGACGTGCTGGCGAAATATCCCGGCATTGTGGCCGGCATTTCAGAACTGGAAAATCAGGGCTTCCCGGTGCTGGTCAAGGATGCCTCGCTGGGCGGGGAGTTTCCTGTGATGTGCGTGACCCTGATGAACCCGCGAACGGGCGGGGTATTTGCCTCTTTCGGGGCGCACCCAAGCCTGGAGGTGGCGCTGGAACGCAGTCTGACTGAGTTGCTGCAGGGCCGCAGTTTTGAAGGCCTGAACGATTTACCCCGGCCCACCTTTGAAAGCAACGCTGTAACCGAGCCGAATAACTTCGTTGAACACTTTATCGATTCCAGCGGCGTGGTGTCCTGGCACTTTTTCAGCGCCAAGGCCGATTTCGATTTTGTCGAATGGGATTTTTCCGGCCAGGGTGAAAACTCCAATGCCGACGAAGCAGCAGCGTTATTCGGCATTCTCGAAGGCATGGGCAAGGAAGCCTACATGGCGGTGTATGACCAACTCGGCGCAACAGCCTGTCGCATCCTGGTGCCGGGTTATTCGGAAATTTATCCGCAGGAAGACCTGATCTGGGACAACACCAACAAAGCACTGGCCTTCCGCGCCGATATCCTGAGCCTGCACAGTCTTGACGACGCCAGCCTGGAAGCATTGCTCGAACGTCTGGAAGACAGTGAACTCGATGATTACACCGACATCATCACCTTGATCGGTATCGAGTTTGACGAGAACACGGTCTGGGGTCAGCTGACGATTCTCGAGTTGAAACTGCTGATCAATCTCGCCTTGCAGCAATTCGAAGCGGCGCACGAAATGGTGGGCACCTACCTGCAATACAACGAGAACACGGTCGAGCGCGGGTTGTTCTATCAGGCCTTGAATGTGGTGCTGGAGGTGCTGCTCGACGACGATCTGGAACTGGATGATTACGTGGTCAATTTCCGCCGGATGTTTGGCAACCAGCGGATGGATGCGGCGCTAGGCTCGGTGGACGGCAGCGTGCGCTTCTTCGGCTTGACGCCAACGAGCATGAAACTGGAAGGGCTCGACAGGCACCAACGCCTGATCGACAGCTACAAAAAACTGCACATGGCGCGGGCCAATGTGGCGGCTTAATCCAGCTGTTGAACGGCAGTTTTCCGCGAAGCGACACCGGCCATTCCAAGAAAAGCCAGGCTCACTTGGGCTTGTTTATTCCGTTTGCTCTATCAGGCAAGTCCTGCTTATTTAGGTGCTTGACGTCCATACATTGCGTGCTCTTTTTGTCGGCAGACGGTCCGCAAAATAGTTGCTTTGTCACCAACTTTGTAGAACTTGCTATCGTCCCTGTTGTAGCACGGGGGCCTTTAGTTGCTTGATCCTGTGACGTTGCCGGTGCATCTGACCACCTCCGATCCGGCCGCGCATTTGTCGGAGACCCTGGCCGGCAGTCTTGAGCATCTGACGGTCAGCCGTATCGATCCGCATGCCCAGGGCAGGGCGCTTCTGGAAGAAGACCTTCGCTCGCCCTGTACCGAGTAAATTGCCGTCTTCCAGGCTATTTCCCGCGTCATACGTGAGGCCGGCAAGAAGTTTGTTGTGATGGACACGGCGCCGACCGGCCACACCTTGTTGCTGCTCGATCCTA
>CAXYZX010000258.1:0-3059 GCA_964293845.1 uncultured Dechloromonas sp. | reverse complement strand
TGCGCTTTGGCAAAAAAGTTTTGTCACCGCAGATCACGCCCGGCACCGCCGACGTATTGCTTGGTTTTGAGTCGGCCGAAACCATGCGCTGGCAGCACATGCTAAAGCCGGGTGGCATCACCTTGATGAACACGGCGAAGCTGGTGCCGCCAGTGGTTGAACTGGGCTTGTTCGATTATCCGGAAGATCCGATTGCGGAAATCAGGAAGTCCGGCAACAAGGTCGTTGCTTTCGATGCCACCTCAATTGCCCAGGCGCTGGGCGATATTCGCTTGGGTAACACCGTGATGCTGGGGGCGATTGCCGATCATCTGCCCTTCGGCGCCGACGTACTGCTTAGTTGCGTGCTCAAGCGTTTCGAGCGTAAGGGCGAGAAACTGGTTGAGCTGAACCGGCGAGCTTTTGAAGCGGGTCGGGCTGCGGTTGGCGAAGCGGAAGCTGCGCTGGCGTAATCTGGTAAAATATTTTCCAATCTAGAGGGAAAGGCTGTCGCCTTTCCCCTTTTTATTTTTGTGGAAAGCGACGATGACAGCTCAAATTATCGACGGCAAGGCGTTGGCCGACGAATTGCGTCAGGGATTCAAGGCGCGTGTTGAAGCGCTGACGGCCAAGGGCCATCGCCCCGGTCTGGTGGTGGTTCTGGTCGGTGCCGATCCGGCTTCAGAGGTTTATGTCCGGAACAAGGTCAATGGCTGCCTGGCGATTGGCATGCATTCCGAGAAAATCACCTACGATGCTGCGGTCGACCAGGAAATTGTCCTGAAAAAAATCGCCGAGCTGAATGCTGATCCCAATATTCACGGCATCCTCGTCCAATTGCCCCTGCCCAAACATTTCGACGAAGAAGCCGTGCTGGAAGCGATTGCGGTTGAAAAAGACGTTGATGGCTTTCATGCCGAAAACGTTGGCGCGCTGGCTCAGGGCAATCCGCGCTTCATCCCGTGCACGCCCTACGGCGTCATGAAGATGTTCGAGAAGGGCAATGTCGATCTGAGCGGCAAGGAAGCGGTTGTCATCGGCCGCTCCAACATCGTCGGCAAGCCGATGGCGCTGCTGCTGATCAACGCCGGTGCCACCGTTACCGTTTGCAACTCGCGCACCAAAGACCTGCTCGGCCACACCCGCCGCGCCGACATTCTGGTTGCCGCCGTCGGCAAGCCAAAGTTCGTCACCGCCGATATGGTCAAACCGGGCGCCGTCGTCATCGATGTCGGCATCAACCGCCTGCCCGATGGCAAGCTCTGTGGTGATGTCGATTTTGCCGGCTGTCTTGAAGTTGCTGGCCAGATCACCCCAGTGCCGGGTGGCGTTGGTCCGATGACCATCACCATGTTGCTGGCAAATACTATCGAAGCTGCGGAACGAAAAGTATCTGCCAACTGACTAAGGCAACCTCTCCATTTCTACTTGAAGGATTTACAACATGAGCAATACGCCCCTCGTCGGTATCATCATGGGGTCGGACAGTGACTGGCCGATCATGCGCGCCGCTGCCGTCGCCCTGAAAAACCTTGATATTCCCTACGAAGCCAAGGTTCTGTCCGCCCATCGCACGCCGGATCAGGCGCTTGATTACGCGGCCAGCGCCAGCGAGCGTGGCATCAAGGTGCTGATCGGTGCCGCCGGCGGTGCCGCCCACTTGGCCGGTGTTCTCGCTGCCAAGACGCAGATCCCCGTGCTCGGCGTGCCGATGCCCTCCAAGCACTTGATGGGTCTGGATTCGCTGCTCTCGATGGTCCAGATGCCGGGTGGCATTCCGGTTGCCACCTTCGCCGTTGGCGAAGCCGGCGCCACCAACGCCGCCTTGTTTGCTGCTTCGATTCTGGCCTTGAGTGATGCTGCCGTTGCTGAACGCCTGGCAGGCTTCCGCCAGAATCAGACAGAGAAGGTTCTCGCCAAAACCTTGCCCGACCAGCCTTGATCGTAACCCGGACCAGCTTTCGCCCATGACTCAGGATTACGCGCGCGCCGTTGAATTACTGCGTGCCGGCGAGCTGGTCGCCTTTCCAACAGAAACGGTCTATGGATTGGGGGCGGATGCCTCCAATTCAGAAGCGGTCAGCAAGATATTTGCTGCCAAGGGGCGCCCGGCTGATCACCCGCTGATTGTTCATTTGTGCGGCCATGACGCCGTTGATCACTGGGCGGAGCAGGTTCCCGCGGTTGCCTGGGAATTGATGGAAGTCTTCTGGCCTGGTCCGCTGACGCTCATTCTAAAAAAGCAGGCTTGGGTGCCGTCGACCGTAACGGGTGGCCAGGATACCGTGGGGCTGCGTGTCCCCGGTCATCCTGTTGCTCTTGAGTTGCTCCGCCGCTTTGCCGCCAGCGGTGGCCACGGCGGTATTGCCGCACCATCAGCCAACCGTTTTGGCCGCATCAGCCCGACGACGGCAGCCCATGTTCAGGAAGAACTCGGCGATCTTGTGCCGCTAATTCTTGACGGCGGCCCCTGCGCAGTCGGCATCGAATCCACCATTGTCGATTGCTCACGCGGCGAACCGGTTGTGTTGCGCCCCGGGCACATCGCCCCGTCACATCTTGAAGCCGTCATCGGTCGTGTGCCGCGGCTCGAAACAGCGAACGGTGCGCCCCGCGTTTCCGGCTCACTGGAAGCGCACTACGCCCCGCAAACACCGATGCGACTGATCGGTAGCGAACGCCTGCTTGATTTCCTCAATGCCCAGCGTCACAAAGGGGATGTCTGCGGCGTCATTAGTCACAGCCAGCCGCCACATGCTGGCATGCCCCACGTCTGGCGCATGCTGCCGGCCGATCCGGTTGGCTATGCCCACGAAATCTACGGCGCGATGCGCGATCTGGATCATGCAAATGTCAGCCTGATTGCGCTCGAAGCGCTTCCCCAAGGTCCAGCCTGGGAGGCCGTTGCCGACCGTATGCGGCGTGCTGTCGCAGGTGCCGGCCAGTAAAGTATTGGTGCTTTGATTCGCCTAATGGAGTGATATAGAATCAATCATCATTTCGGGGGCGTAGCTCAGTTGGGAGAGCGATTGGTTCGCAATCAATAGGTCGGCGGTTCGATCCCGCCCGTCTCCACCAAA
>CAXYZX010000257.1:0-3060 GCA_964293845.1 uncultured Dechloromonas sp. | reverse complement strand
ATGCCGACCAGACGGGAGTCTGCCTTGGCCATGTCGCATAGCCAGTCGCCAAAAACCTGGGTGTAAGTCAGCTTACCGGGGCCTTTGCTGGCCTTGATGCCTTCGCATGGCGCAAATTTGGCGACCCCGTGGTAAAGAATGGGGTCGTTCTCGGCGAGCTTGTAACCCTGGCCTTTTTTGGTGATGACATGGAGGAACTTCGGACCCTTGAGGTCGCGCAGGTTTTCCAGGGTCGGGATCAGGGCATCGAGATCATGACCGTCAATCGGGCCGTAATAATGGAAACCGAATTCCTCAAACAGCGTACCGGGGGCAATCATTCCCTTGACGTGCTCTTCGGCGCGTCGCGCCAGTTCAAGCAGCGGCGGGGCAAAGCCGAGCATGTGGCGGGCACCTTGGCGAGCGACATTGAAGGTTTTGCCCGACATCAGGCGAGTCAGGATGTTATTGAGCGCACCGACCGGCGGCGAGATCGACATTTCATTGTCGTTGAGGATGACCAGCATGTCGGCATCAGCAACGCCGGCATTGTTAAGTGCCTCAAAGGCCATGCCGGCCGACATCGCGCCATCGCCAATAATGGCAATTGCCTTGCGCTCTTCGCCTTTGTGCTTGGCGGCCAGGGCCATGCCCAGGGCTGCAGAAATCGAGGTCGACGAGTGGCCGACACCAAACGTGTCGTAAGGGCTTTCCGTGCGCTTGGGGAAGCCGGAGACGCCCCCGTGCATGCGCAGACCGCTCATGCCCTGGCGGCGCCCGGTGAGGATCTTGTGGGCGTAGCACTGATGGCCGACATCCCAGACCAGGCGGTCTTCCGGGGTGTTGAAGACAGCGTGCAGGGCGATGGTCAGCTCGATGGTACCAAGGTTGGAGGAAAGGTGGCCGCCAGTTTGCGATACCGACTCAATCAGGAAAGCGCGCAACTCCGTCGCCAGTTGGGGCAATTGCTTACGGTCCAGGCGGCGCAGGTCGGCCGGGCTGTTGATGCTTTCAAGCATGCAGTAAGGACTCATTTCAGAATTGCCGATGGCAGATGTAGTCCGCCAGTTGGGTCAGGCGCGCGGCACGCTCGCCGAAGATGGACAATGCGTTGAGTGAATCACTGCGCAGTTCGTCGGCGTAAGTGCGGGCCGCATCGAGGCCGAGCAGGCTGACGTAGGTGGGTTTGTCGGCCGCTTCATCCTTGCCGGCGGTTTTGCCCAGCGTGGCTGTGCTCGCTGTGCAGTCGAGAATGTCATCGACTACCTGAAAGAGCAGACCGGCCCGTTTGGCAAAACGGTCAAGATTCTGGCGCTCTTCGACGCTCAGTGCATTGCCAGCCAAGGCGCCGAGCAGAACCGAGGCGCGGATCAGGGCGCCGGTTTTCAGGGCGTGCATCAATTCCAGCTCAGGCTGGTTGAGCGCCTGGCCAACCGAGCCGAGGTCGATGGCTTGACCGCCGGCCATGCCGCGCGAGCCGCTGGCATGGGCGAGCAGGGTGATCATTTCAAGCTGGCGGCCGGGCTCGCCCAGCGGCTGGCTGGCCAATAGCTCAAAGGCCAGTGTCTGCAGGCTGTCACCAACCAGCAAAGCGGTAGGTTCATCAAATTCGACATGGCAGGTCGGTCGACCGCGACGAAGTACATCGTCGTCCATGCATGGCAGGTCGTCGTGGACCAGCGAGTAAGCATGGATCATTTCGACGGCGCAGGCCACCGTGTCCAGTGTGTTCGGGGTCGCGCCAGTCAATTCGCCAGCGGCAAAAGCCAGCAAGGGGCGCACGCGTTTGCCACCACCGAGCGTGGCATAGCGCATGGCATCGTGCAGCCGTGCCGGGATGCTGTCGGGACCGGGCAGGTGACGGGCGAGGGCAGTTTCGACGCGCGCTTGGGTAGCCGCCATCCATTCAGGAAAAGTCGACGCGCTCATCGGCTTTCCGCCGGGTTGAAATCCTTCAATTCGCCACCTTCGAGAATGCGTACCTGCTGTTCAGCATCGGTCAGTTGTTGCTGGCAGTGTTTCATTAACTCCATGCCACGTCGATAGGCAGCAATTGACGCTTCAAGTTCGAGCTTGCCGTTCTCCATACTTTGAACGATGGTTTCAAGCTCGGTGAGGGCCGTCTCGAACTTCATGTCGGCAATGGGAGAGTGATCCATGTCAGGTGAGTCTGGGGAAACCAGCGAAAATACTCTATCAAGGGGGTTCAGGTCAAATTGGAGAGAGGGTAAAATTGAGCGTTTTAACCCGCTGGAGGCGTGGAATGTCCGATGTGGCGACGATGTCCCGCTTGGCCCCCGCAGTTTCCCAACTGCCGGTGGACTGGTATTTCGATGAAAAGATTTTTGAGCTGGAGAAAAAACTTATCTTCGATGCCGGTTCGGGCTATGTTGGTCACCAGTTAATGGTGCCTGAAGCGGGTGATTATCGTTCGCTGGAGTGGAAAGATCACGGTCAACTCCTTTTAAACAGTGAAAATGATGGTTTTTGGCAGATGTCCAATGTGTGCCGCCATCGTCAGGCGATCATGCTGCAGGGTTCGGGCAAGTTGCAGGGCAACATTGTCTGCCCGATCCATCGCTGGACCTACGATACCGGCGGTCAACTGATTGGTGCGCCGCATTTTCCGCAGAATCCCTGTCTCAATCTAAACAAGGCTCGGCTGGAAAACTGGAACGGTCTGCTCTTCAAGGGGCCGCGTTCGGCCAATGCCGACCTGGGCGGCATGAAGGTTGCGCCAGAACTCGATTTCACCGGCTACAAGCTCGACCATGTCGAGATGCACGAGTGCAACTACAACTGGAAGACCTTTATTGAGGTTTATCTTGAGGATTACCACGTTGCACCTTACCACCCAGGTCTCGGCAATTTTGTTACCTGCGACGACCTGACCTGGCAATTTGGCGACTGGTATTCGGTACAGCGTGTCGGCATCACCTCATTGCAGAAATCCGGTTCCAAGGCCTACGAGCGTTGGCAGAGGGCGGTCCGCGACATCTACGGTGCCGAAGGCAAGACACCGGAGCATGGCGCCATCTGGCTGACCTACTTCCCGAACATCATGGTCGAGTGGTATCCGCA
>CAXYZX010000256.1:0-3065 GCA_964293845.1 uncultured Dechloromonas sp. | reverse complement strand
CTAGATATTGACGAGTACGTCGGGTTTTCTCTTGTTTGAGTTGCCTCTTGTGGTAAGATAGTAATTAATTACTATCTTACAAGGAGTGCTCGTGGACACCCATCCAAAGCATCTGCCGGCCGATGAACGTCGTGCCGTAACTGTCGAGTCCGTCGTGGCGCTTGCCGGTTCACAAAACCCAAGCGAGATAACCACTGCGGCTATCGCTAAACACATGAACTTGACCCAGGGTGCGCTGTTTCGGCACTTCCCGAACAAGGAAGCCATTTGGCAGGCGGTCATGGAGTGGGTAGCAGAGCGCCTATTAGCCAGAATCGATCGATCCGCACAAGGAATCGAGTCGCCCTTGGCAGCCATGGAGGCGATGTTCATGAGTCATATCGAATTCGTAGCTGAGCACCCAGGCGTGCCAAGAATGATGTTTGGTGAGCTTCAGCGTGCCGAATCGACACCGGCCAAGCGCATGGTGCAAACCTTGATTCAGCGCTACGGCGAACGTTTGCATCGTCTCATCGAGAAAGGCAAGGCCAGCGGCGAGTTGTCTCCCTCGCTTGACAACGAGGCGGCGGCAACGCTGTTCATTGGCACGATCCAGGGCTTGGTCATGCAATCGCTGTTGGCGGGTGATGTGGGACGTATGCACCGCGATGCGCCGCGCGTCTTTGCAATTTATCGGCGTGGCATAAGGAGTGCGCAATGAAAAAGTTACCCTTGCAAGGCCGCACCCTGGCGCTGCTTGCCGTCATCATTCCTTTGCTGGTGCTTTTTATTTATGTCGGTCTGCGATCAGGGCCGCTCGCCCCGGTCGCTGTGACGGTGGCAAGCGTGGAATCACGGGCTATCACACCGGCGCTGTTCGGCATCGGCACGGTGGAGGCGCGCTACACCTACAAGATCGGGCCGACGTTTGCCGGGCGCGTCAAACGCCTGGAGGTGCATGTAGGCGACCAGGTCAAGGCCGGACAGGTGCTCGGCGAGATGGAGCCGGTCGACCTTGATGATCGGGTGCGCTCACAGGAGTCTGTATTCAAGCGGGCGGAAGCGGCTTTGCGCGAGGCAGAAGCCCGGCAAGCCTACGCGCAAACCCAGGCGCGCCGCTATGAGCAATTGTTTGCGGTGCGCTCGACCAGCGAGGAAATCGTCACCACCAAGCGGCAGGAACTGCAGATCGCCGATGCCGCCCTATCCGCCGCTCGGGAAGATATTGCCCGGGCACGCTCCGACCGCGAAGGACTCGTCGCGCAGCGGAGCAATCTGCGCCTGATCGCGCCGGTCGACGGTGTAGTCGCCGTGCGCGATGCCGATCCCGGCACGACCATCGTCGCGGGCCAGGCCGTGGTGGAAGTGATCGACCCCAAGAGTTTGTGGATCAATGTGCGCTTCGACCAGATCAGCGCATCGGGGCTGGCTGGGGGGCTGCCGGCTCATATCGTCCTGCGTTCGCGTGGTGGCCAGACCTTGAAAGGTCGCGTGCTGCGGGTGGAACCCAAGGCCGACGCGGTAACCGAGGAAACGCTTGCCAAGGTGACATTCGATAACAAACCAGAACCTTTGCCACCGGTGGGTGAACTGGCCGAAGTCACGGTTGACTTGCCGGCGCTCCCGGCCGCTCCACTGATCCCCAACGCTGCCGTCCAGCGTGAAGGCGATAAAGTTGGTGTCTGGCAAATCGTGGATGGTGATCTGCATTTCTCCCCGGTCAAGCTCGGCACTTCCGACCTCAATGGTTACGTGCAGGTGCGCGAAGGGCTCAAGAATGGGGACCAGGTTGTGACCTATAGCGAAAAGGCACTGACGGCGCGCAGCCGCATCCATGTGGTCGAGCATATCCCGGGAGTTTCACGATGATCAGCCTGGCCGGCCGCGACATTCTCCATGCCTGGGGGAAATTCGTCTTCACCGGCATCGGTCTGGGTCTGCTGATCGGCGTCACCCTAGTCATGGCTGGGGTGTACCGAGGCATGGTGGACGACGGCAAGGCGTTGCTCGACAACAGTGGCGCTGACCTTTGGGTGGTGCAAAAGGATACTCTGGGTCCTTATGCGGAGTCGTCCAGCCTCAACGATGACGTGTATCGCGCCATCCTCGCCATGCCGGGAGTCGCCCAGGCAGCGAACGTGACCTACCTGACCATGCAGGTACGCAAGGGCGAGAGTGATGTACGCACCATGGTGGTCGGCATCGCGCCCGGTGCGTTGGGGGCTACACCCGGATGGCCTCCTTATCTCGTCGCTGGACGCCAGATCACGCGCGGTCACTACGAGGCTGTGGCCGACATCGCCACCGGCTTCAAACTGGGAGATCGTCTTGCCATTCGCCGCAATCATTACACCGTCGTGGGGCTGACACGGCGCATGGTGTCGTCCAGCGGCGACCCGATGGTATTCATTCCGCTCAAGGATGCCCAAGAGGCTCAGTTCCTCAAGGACAACGACGCCATTTGGCAAAGCCGGCGTCGCACCGAAGCCAACCCGGCCTTCAATCGACCCGGTGTTCCAGGTTTGCTGGATGCCGTGATTGCTTCACAGAGCACCAACGCGTTCGTCAATGCAGTGCTGGTCACTCTGAAACCTGGTCATGCGCCGGACGAGGTTGCCGAATCCATCCAGCGCTGGAAGCGTTTGACGGTCTACACCCGGGCACAGATGGAAGACATCCTCGTCGGCAAGCTGATCGCCACCTCGGCCAAGCAGATCGGCATGTTCCTTGTGATTCTGGCCATCGTTAGCGCGGCCATCGTTGCCTTCATCATCTATTCGCTGACGATGGACAAAATCCGCGAGATCGCGGTGTTGAAGCTCATCGGCACACGCAACCGAACCATCGCCGCGATGATCATGCAGCAGGCGCTCGCCCTGGGCGTGATTGGCTTCGTGGTCGGCAAGATCACAGCCACCTTTTCAGCACCGGCTTTTCCAAAATATGTCCTGCTCACGCCAATGGATTCTGTCGCCGGTTTTTTTGCCGTGCTCGTGATCTGCGTTCTAGCTAGCCTCGTCGCCATTCGCATGGCACTCAAGGTCGATCCGGCCGAAGCCATTGGAGGTTGAGATGAGTGGCAAAGG
>CAXYZX010000255.1:0-3096 GCA_964293845.1 uncultured Dechloromonas sp. | reverse complement strand
GCTATGGATTTCTGCCGATGAAGGCAAGACCTGGCAGAGCAGCCGTACGATTGAAAGCGCGCCCGATGGCGGTGCCGAGTTTGCGAACCCAGCGCTACTACTCGATCGCGACGGACGTATCCATCTCGCCTATACCTGGCGCCGCCAAGGCATCAAACACGCTGCCTTCAGTGAAGCCTGGTTAGACGGAGCCGCGCCATGAATGCGCTAGCCGCTTACGGTCTACTCGCCCACGGCCTGATTTTTGGGGCGACTGTCGCCTTGCTTCCCCTCGGCGAGTTGCGCGCCAAAGCCGCCTTGATGGCCACCACCCTGGCCCTGCTTGCTGGCATTGCGCCCTTCATGCATGGCACCTTCGGCCCGCCATCGCTCACCCTGCTGCAACTGGCGCTGTTGCAACTGGCCAGCAAGACACCATCCCCCTTGAGCTACCGACCGGCGCTTGGCCTGCTCCTCTTTGTTACCCTGTTTTACCCGGCGGCACTCGGTTGGGGAGCGTTCGACCCTTATGCACTGGGTTACCAGCCGGGGGCATTACTCGTCGCCCTGATTCCGTTGGCCGGCGTACTCTGGTGGCGGCGCCTCGACAACTGGCTGATCATCCTCGCCATCGACCTCGCCGGCTACGCCAGCGGCTTGTTTGCCAATCTCTGGGATGCCATTTTCGACCCGCTGCTGGTTGTGCTGGCACTGATCATTGTCGGGCAGCATTGCTTGATAAAGATCATCGCGACGAGAGTACGCTGAAGCAGTCTTGCCCTTTTATCAGCAATCTGAACTGAGCACGGCAAGAACAGTCTATTTTTGCGATCCTTTAAAACTGCTTCTCTCAAGTCCAACAAGACAAAATTGACATTCATGAACCTCGCCCCCGACTCGCTCTCCCATGCCCCACGACATTAGCCTGATCACAACAATTGCAGCAGCACTGGTGCTGGCACTGATCTTTGGTTTGGTCGCCTCGCGCCTGCGCTTGCCGCCACTGGTCGGTTATCTGCTTGCCGGCATCATGCTAGGCCCCGGCACACCGGGCTTCGTCGCCGATTTGTCGCTGTCAGCGCAATTGGCCGAAATTGGTGTAATGCTGCTGATGTTTGGCGTTGGCTTGCACTTTTCCCTTGACGACTTACTCAAGGTTCGCCGCATTGCCATCCCCGGCGCCATTGTGCAAATCATCGTCGCGACCCTGGTTGGCTTCGCCGTGGCACACTACTGGGCGTGGCCGCTGGGTGATGCCATCGTCTTTGGGCTGTGCCTCTCGGTCGCCAGCACCGTCGTGCTGATCCGCGCCCTTGAGGCTCGCGGAGAGCTGGCTTCAGTCAATGGCCAGATTGCCGTTGGCTGGCTGATCGTTGAGGACCTCGTCATGGTTCTCGTCCTTGTGCTGTTGCCGGCCATCGCCGGGGTGCTGGGGGGCTCGGGCTCGGAATCAACTGACGCTGCCGGCATCTGGCAGGCCCTTGCGATCACTTGCGGCAAGATCCTGGCATTTGTTGTCTTGATGCTGGTAGTCGGAAAGCGTTTGCTACCCAAATTTCTGTGGATCATCTCGCGTAGCGGATCACGTGAATTGTTCACGCTGTGCGTGATCGCGACCGCCGTCGGGGTCGCCTTCGGCGCAGCAAAACTGTTTGGCGTCTCTTTCGCCCTTGGCGCCTTCTTCGCCGGCATGGTCCTGCGAGAATCGGAATTCAGCCACCAGGCCGCTGAAAATTCACTGCCTTTGCGCGATGCTTTCTCGGTTCTGTTCTTTGTATCAGTCGGCATGCTGCTTGATCCGATGATCTTGATTGAGGAGCCAGTCAAAGTCCTGATTACCGTCGGCATCATCATGCTGCTCAAAACACTTGCCGCGATGGCACTGGTGCTGATTTTGCGTTACCCGCTGAATACCGCGCTGATTGTCGGTGCCAGCCTGGCTCAGATCGGCGAGTTTTCTTTCATCCTCGCCGGCCTGGGCGTGTCTCTTGGCATGTTTTCGCTGGAAGGCCAAAGCCTTGTCCTGGCCGGAGCGATCATCTCGATCGCACTGAACTCTGCGCTGTTCTCGGTCATTGACCCATTGCGCAACTGGGTACTCGCGCGCTCGGCATTTGCGCGCCACCTTGAACAGCGGGTCGACCCATTTGCCGAATTACCCGTCTCGGTCGACCTGGCCAAGCTGAGTGGCCAGGTTGTCCTGGTCGGCTACGGCAGGGTAGGCCGCCTGATCGCCGCAAATCTGGAGCAGGCCGGCATCAGTTATGTAGTCGCCGAGCGCAATCGCGAGTTGGTCGAAACGTTGCGCGCCAAAGGCATACTGGCAGTTTCAGGTGATGCCACCGAACCGTCGGTGCTGATTCAGGCACATATCGCCCGTGCCAGCATGCTCGTCATTGCCGTGCCGGACACGCTGGGCGCCAGGGTAATGATCGATATTGCCAAGACCCTGAATCCAACTATCGAAATGGTGCTGCGCACCCATAGTGAAGAGGAGGCCGAGTTATTCCGTAATGCGCAGCTAGGCACGGTCTTTCTTGGCGAAAACGAGCTGGCCAAGGGCATGACTCGTCATCTACTCAAACGTTATGGACATTCCGTTTAACGGGTCAGCGATTCACTAATCAGCTTTCTTATGCTGCCAGCCTCGAAAGGCTTGTCGCAAATGGCCGAGACGCCGGCGCGCTCAACCGCCGCCAGGCGTCCCATATTCTGTTCGCTGGTCACCATCAGGATCGGCACCGCGCTCTGCCAGCTTTGGGTACGGATGTATTCGGTCAGCTCACGGCCGTCCATTTCCGGCATGTTGTAGTCGGTTATGACCAGGTCGACCATGGTCGTCTGCAGCAGCGCCACCGCCTCCTTGCCATCGACAGCTTCGGTGATCCGTTCGATACCGAGCTCTTCGAGCAGGCGGCGCAAATGTCGGCGCGAGGCCTTGCTGTCATCGACCAGCAGAATGCGCAGGTTTTCGATTTCTGCGAGATCCATATCCTCCGGCGGATTCAGGTAATCGGCGGCGGCGTAGAGCGCGCGCGATAACTGCTGTTCGTCGAACGGTTTGGTCACTATGCTGCAGGCGCCAGACTGACGCACCGGCTCAAGCACCTGTGGCCG
>CAXYZX010000254.1:0-3133 GCA_964293845.1 uncultured Dechloromonas sp. | reverse complement strand
GGATTGGATTCGGTGCTACCCTCAAACGAATTCGGCTTCACCTGACAGGAAAAAAATCATCATGACCGGGCGCGACAATGAACTTTGGCAGCAATCCTGGCGCGACCGTGAGATTGCTTTTCATCAGAAAACTGTCAATTCTCATCTCATAAAATTCTGGCCAAATCTCGGGTTGACCGCAACAGACCGGGTTTTTGTGCCACTGTGCGGGAAAAGCTTGGATTTGCTCTGGCTTGCCGCACAGGGCCATACCGTGATTGGCGTTGAGCTCAGTCCGCTCGCCGCCCGCGCCTTCTTTCGCGAAAACCGCATCCAGGCCAGCCGGCGGCAGGTCGGTGAATTTGTCCTGTGGGAGCATGGCCGGATCAGCATACTCTGCGGTGATTTTTTCCAGTTGAGCGCCGCAGATCTTGGTGACATTGCCGCGGTTTTCGACCGCGCTTCGCTCACCGCACTACCAGACGAAATTCGTGCGGATTACCTTGCCCATCTGCGAAAAATCCTGCCGGCTGCCTGCAAAATTCTGCTGCTGACTACTGAAGAGCCCGATGAGGGTGAGACGCAAGGTCAAGCGTTTGCCGTTGCGGATGAAATCGCCAGCCTATACACCAGCACCTTCGATATTGAGTTAAGCCATGTTGAGAGTGTCTTTGAGGATGACCCTGATCCTGCCATCAAGCAGTTGGTTCGCGTCGAGCAAAAAGTCTATGTGCTGACGCCGAGACGAGATCAATAGGGCAAGTGCTTGCCGCCCGGCCAAGGCCAGAGAAAAACACGTTCATGAGAGGCGATGTTTTCTATCCCTGAACACAGAAAATTGTGGACAAAAGAACCCCGCCACGAGGGCGGGGTAACAGGGAATTCTCGAATCGGGGGAAATTCGAGTGGAGGGTAAATCGAATTCAGTCTTTGTTTCTACGCTTGAGCCAGCGGCGCGTGATAAGTATTGCGGCCCCGGCTACGATCGCAATGGCAACCGCTTTTATTGGTTCCGCTTGGCCATCTGTCAGCCAGTCGATGCCTGCAACGCCAACGAAAACACCTAAGCTTTCGTTGATCGGCAGGTTGTCGGCGAATGCCATTAGCGTACCGACGAGCGCGCGGGAATGGTGGCGAGTTGCTTGGGCGGGATCAACCCGAGCAGGTAGTAGCGGGCGGCTTCCATAAACTGGCGGATGTTTGCTTCATTCATTTCTTGTTCCTCTTCTTGGTCATGCGGCGTATCCATGCGGTGCATTCTAGGGAGAGGGGAGCGAACTGTCTGTTGCCTGCGCGTTGCGCCGTGGTAACGACGCTTGAGCTTATGTGACGCTGTGTAACTGGCTTTATTGCCGGGCTTTCCAAGCTAGCGTAAAGCGGGCTCCGCCAATTGGGGAGGTATCGGCGGTGGCATTTCCGCCATGTAATTCAAGGACGCGTCGTGCAATGGCCAGGCCAAGTCCGTAGCCGCCTGTCGAGCGGTCACGTGAGCGGTCGAGGCGGGTGAAGGCGGAGAATATGTGTTCGCGTTCCTCGGGAGGAATGCCGATGCCGTCGTCGTCAACGTGGATCAGGATGCGTTGGTCGATTAGTTCGGCGCTGACCTGAATGCTTTTGCTGGCGTATTTGAAGGCGTTGCGCAGCAGATTACGCAGGGCGTATGGCATGGCTTTGCGGTCGAGGTCGACCAAAAGATTTTCCGGCAGTTTTGAGGTGTCGACCACAACATTCAGATCGCGGCCGAGCAGACGGACGCTATCGACTTCATCGTCCAGCCATTCAGCAAATTTGACGCTGGAGAAATGCGGTTCTGGTGCTTCGCGTTCGAAACGGGCGTAGGTCAGGCTGGTGTCGATGAGATGATCGAGTTCATCGAGATCGGCCTCCATCATCGACCACAGGCGCTCGCGTTCAGTACGTTCGTCTGTTTCGGAAAGCATTTCCAGAGCGAAGCGCATGCGGGCAATTGGCGTGCGTAGCTCGTGTGAAATGCCGCAAGCCAGCTCACGGTGGGTGGCGAGTAGTTGCTGGACACGCTCGGCCATGCTGTTCATGGTGTCGGAGAGCGATGAGAATAGCTGGCTGCGCGCTGGGGGCGAGCGTGCTTCAAAATCGCCGTCACCAAGGTCGCGCGCGGTCTGGCGTAGTGCTTCGAGATCGCGCCAGACCGGGCGCACCCAAAACCACAGGGCGATGCCGAAAATCAGGCCGGTCAGGCTCCAGGTCAGCAGGCGCAGACGCAGGTCAAGTGGCAGGCGGTCCTTGAGTTCCGGGTTACGGTTGGCGGCCAGCGGGCCGACAACCAGCACCTTGCTGCTGGTGCCGAGGCGGTGGTACATCACATCGCCGTCGTGGTCGATGGCGATGTCGCCGGCATCCAGCTTGAGCACTTGGGCCGGTGTCAGCGCGCGGTCCAGGCTCATGCGTTCGACGAGACCGAGGCGGTAGGAGAACTTTTCGTCGAGTTCCTTGACCTTCGTTTCCCAAGTGCGGCGCGGCTGGCGAAAAATTTCGTCTTCGATCAGCGTAATCGTGCCACGCATGAAACGGCGCGCGTAGTCGTCGGTGATGCCGCGCTGCGCGGTTGAGATTACAAAGTCGGCGGTGAAGGCGATGGCGACGAAAGAACCCATGGCCAGCAGATAGAAGTTGAAGAACAGCTTGGACAGGCTGTAGCGCCCGCCACGCCAGCGCGGTAGCGAGACACGGAATAGCGAGCGGGCAAGGCCTTGGTTGCGGCCGGAGTCGTTACTTTCCTGGCTGCCGGGCTCAGTTCCAGTCATGTTTGCTGAACAGGTAGCCTTTGCCGCGTACCGTTTTGATACGCGTCGGGTTTTCCGGGTCGTCGTTCAGTTTTTTGCGCAAACGGGAAATCCGCGCATCGATCGATCGGTCCAGTCCGTCGAAACCGATACCACGCAACTCCTGCAGTAAATCGTCGCGCGACAATACATTGCCGGCGTGGCTGGCGAGCAGCCAGAGCAGGTCGAATTCGGCAGTGGTCAGGTCGATGTTCTGGTCAGTCAGTACCGCGGTTCGGGTCGACTGGCTGATATTGAATTGGCCGAAAACCATCTTTTCGGACTCGGCTGCAGGGGCATCGCTGCTCGGCAGGCGACGGAGCAGGGCCTTGATGCGGGCGAGTAGCACGCGC
>CAXYZX010000253.1:0-3140 GCA_964293845.1 uncultured Dechloromonas sp. | reverse complement strand
CTAGGTATCGAGAAAAACCGCGCTGTCACAACCGGCGCGGACATTGCCCCAATGCTTTCCGCCGACATAGATGGGCATCGCCAGGTCGCAAAGTAACTCACCGGTATCACGGATATAAGTCTGCAATAGCATGGCCTGGGTATTGCCAGCGGCGCGCAATTCCGTTGGCGCCTCAAATTTTCGGCAGGTACGGTTTCCCACCAGATCAGCCTGGTAGTTGCCTGTCAAGGGCTTGGAATATTTGCGATTGTGGGCTGTTAAATAACCATTGGTATCGACACCGACGGCATAGGCGCCACCCTTCATGTTCGCCAGCGCGTCATCGAGCAGGCTTTGACATTCGGCCATGTAGGCCCGCTCATAACTCACCGAGTATTTTTGTGGTTTGGTGCCAGGCACCGCCTGATAATTCTGATCAAAAACATTGATGCCTCTTGCCTGCATCGCGACCAGTTTGTCCTGCAAGGCATCACGAAAATTACGCACGACATCGACATTCTGGTCGAAGGTGCCACGACCAATCTTGAATCTCGATACCAGTTCCTGAACACTTTCCGTGGCGACACCCAGTTGAACGGTTGATTGTTCGGAAGATTTCATGGTGACAGAAACCTCTTTCGACAGATCATTTACCTGCCTCACCGCCTCATGCACCTGGGCATTTGTAGCGGTCAACTGCTCAATGGCTGTTGCAATCTGATCCAGTTGATCGCCGGTACGCTCGAAATCGCCGACCATGCGGGAAAATTCCGTCGACGAACGTTCGACCACCGCCCGCGTCTGGCGGATATCTGCGTTGATCGTCTCATTTTCACTTTGAGTATCCTGCACCAGGGAAATCATGCCGCCAATATTGTCATTGATCTCCTGCGTTGCCACATTCACCCGTTCCGCCAGTTTCCGTACTTCGTCGGCGACGACGGCAAAACCGCGCCCCATTTCGCCAGCTCGGGCGGCCTCGATGGCTGCGTTCAGGGCCAGCAGATTGGTCTGGTCGGCAATCTCCTTGATGAGCTGGGCAATCTGCCGAATGCTGCTAGAACGCTCAGCCAAGTGACCTACGGTATCGTTGAAGCGGGAAAGCTTTTCACTGACCAATTGAACATTGCTGACAATCTCATGCATTTCGTTCAGCGAGGCACGGGCTGTGTTCAGGTTGGCATTGGTTGAATTGGAAATCAGCGATGCAGAACGGGAAACCTCCGAAATTGCCTGAGTTGCCTCTGTACTGGCACCAAAGACGGCACTGGCAATCTCGCCTTGCTGACCAGCAGTTGCCGCGGTTGCGGAAACAACTCGTTTGACCAACACCGCCTCACGGGCAATGTTGACGCTCATTTTCCGCACCTCACTAATGATTTCGCGCATCTTGTCAGCGAAACGGTTGTAAGACTCAGCCAGCGTGCGCAACTCATCATGGGTAATGGTCGGCAAATTACGCGAGAAATCGCCCTCCCCGCGCGCAATTTCGTCGAAGATATTCGAAATCATTTTGACTGGCCGCAGGATCAGGTGCCGGATATAAAGAATCTGCAACACATTCCAGCACAGCGCAAACACCGTCAGGAATATCATCAGCGTCAGTCCAGCATCCATGCTGCTGGAAATGCGTTGTAGCGCCTCCAGATTGCTGCCGGCGCGCTGTATTTCCTCGGCGACCGCATTTTTTTGCTGAAAATAAATACCCAAATAGGCGAGATCGACACAAAAAAGGATCAGAAAGCTCATCAGTTTCTTGGTTAGCGAATTCCAGAAAGTTCGCTCGTTCCAGTCGTAAAGCCGCCGAAATGTCTCCATCATGTCCCGCCTTTTGTCAATTTTTGCGCATTCAACGCCGAAGACCGCGACTCGTCAATAAGGAAAAACACAGCTTCCCGTACAGCATTTCCCATCCATCATCATGCCGTGACGAAGAATTCATTTCACAGTCACACGCATCATTTCACAATATGAAATACAATAACTAACAAATTGATTAAATTGAATATTATTTTGGTCTTATGTCTTATATAAGACCCTTGCTGCGATGCAAAAAAAACTCTATACTTTCTCCATCGTCGAGGCCAAAATACTCTCGACGCAAAATCGTCACTCCCAACCAAATCACCTGAGGAATACACAATGAGCACTCGCGAACAGCAAATCGCCGCCCTCGAAAAAGACTGGGCTGAAAACCCGCGCTGGAAGGGCATCAAGCGCCCGTATTCAGCAGCCGACATCGTCCGCCTGCGCGGTTCTGTCGCGATTGACTACACCCTGGCCACCCGTGGTGCCAAGAAGTTGTGGGATCTGGTCAACAACGAACCGTACGTTAACTGCCTCGGCGCACTGACCGGTGGTCAGGCCATGCAGCAGGTCAAGGCTGGCGTCAAGGCCATCTATCTGTCTGGCTGGCAAGTTGCTGCTGACAACAACGAATACTCCGCCATGTACCCGGACCAGTCCCTGTACCCGGTTGATTCCGTGCCTAAGGTGGTCGAGCGCATCAACAACGCCTTCACCCGTGCTGACGAAATCCAGTGGTCCAAGGGTGCCAACCCGGGCGACGCAGGTTACATCGACTACTTCGCTCCGATCGTTGCTGACGCTGAAGCCGGTTTCGGTGGCGTGCTGAACGCTTTCGAACTGATGAAGGCAATGATTCGTGCTGGCGCCGGTGGCGTGCATTGGGAAGACCAACTGGCTTCCGTCAAGAAGTGCGGCCACATGGGCGGCAAAGTACTGGTTCCGACCGCTGAAGCTATCCAGAAACTGGTTGCTGCTCGTATGGCAGCTGACGTCTGCGGCGTGCCGACCCTGGTTATTGCCCGTACCGATGCCGAAGCGGCTGACCTGATTACTTCTGACTACGACGCAAACGACAAGCCGTTCCTGACTGGCGAACGTACCCAGGAAGGCTTCTACAAGACCAACAAGGGTATGGATCAAGCGATCTCCCGCGCTGTTGCTTACGCTGAATACGCTGACTTGGTGTGGTGCGAAACCGGCACGCCGGATCTCGAATTCGCCAAGAAGTTTGCCGATGCCGTGCATGCCAAGCACCCGGGCAAAATGCTGGCCTACAACTGCTCGCCGTCCTTCAACTGGAAGAAGAACCTGGACGATGCCACCATCGCCAAGTTCCAGAAAGAGTTGGGCGC
>CAXYZX010000252.1:0-3149 GCA_964293845.1 uncultured Dechloromonas sp. | reverse complement strand
AAGGAATGCGTTAACCGCGCCTACGAATCGGGCCTCAATGAAGGCCTGCTCTTCGAGCGCCGGGTCTTTCACTCGGCCTTCGCTCTGGTAGACCAGAAGGAAGGCATGGCCGCCTTCGTCGAGAAGCGCAAGCCGGCATTCAAGAATCGTTAATCAAAACAAAAGGGAGACACCATGCAGTTCGATCAACTTTATCGTGAAAAACGTCAGTCTGCCGATGACGCCGTTCGACTGGTGCGTGATGGCGACACCATTGTCGTACCCACCGGACCGGCAGAAACGCCTTTGTTACTGGCAGCCCTTTCAGAGCAGCGACGTGACTTCAACGACGTCAAGGTCGCCCAGATTCTGCCGATCAAGAAGCACGCCTATTTCGACCCGGAAACCACCCAGCACGTCCGCCACGTCGCCTATTTCTTCGGGCCGGCCTCACGGCCCGGCGGCCAGGAGGGCTGGAACGACTATCTACCAGCCTATTTTTCTGAATTGCCCGGCTTGATCAAACAGGGGCTCAGTCCGGCCGATGTGGTTTTCAGTGTCGCCTCGCCGATGGACGAGCACGGCTATTTTTCACTCGGGCTGGCCGCCGATTACACCATGGCCGCAGTCAGCAAGGCGCGCGCTGTCATCCTTGAAGTCAATCCGGGCGTCCCCTTTTCGCACGGCGACTGCCACGTGCATATTTCGCAGGTGGCGGCCATTGTCGAGAGCGAGCAGCCGATTCCCGAAGTGGGCTTGCCGACCATCGGCCCGGTTCACGAAGCAATCGGCAAATATGTAGCCGACATGATCCCGGATGGCGCCACCTTGCAAATCGGCTACGGTGGAATTCCTGACGCGGTCGTCATGCAACTGACCCACAAGCGCGACCTCGGCATCCATACCGAAATGCTCGGCGACGGCATCATGACCCTGGTCGAATCGGGCGCAGTCACCAATCGTCGTAAGAATTATCACCCCGGCAAGATTCTGGCCACATTCGCCATGGGTTCCAGAAAGCTTTACCAGTTCATGCACCGCAATCCGGCGCTCGAACTCCATCCTTCCAGCTTTACCAATGACCCGTATCTGGCTGGCCAAAATGACAATCTGATCGCCATCAACGCCACCATGCAGGTTGATCTGATCGGCCAGTGCGGTTCGGAAACACTGGGCTTCTCGCCAATATCCGGCACCGGCGGTCAATCCGATTTCGTGCGGGCGGCGAATCGTTCGAATGGTGGCAAAGCGTTCATCGTCGTGCCGTCGACTGCCAAGGGCACCAGCATTTCACGCATTGTGCCAACGCTGGCACCGGGCACCCATGTCAGCACCAGCAAGAACGACATCAACTACGTCGTCACCGAGTACGGCGTTGCACAGCTCCGGGGGAAAACAGCCAAGCAGCGCGCCGAAGCGCTGGTCGGCATCGCCCATCCTGACTTCCGCGGTGAACTTCGGGAAGCAGCGAAAAAGATGAACCTGCTGTAGCTCGCCCACAAGTTGCGGCTGGCGCCATAGTGCCAGCCGCAGCAACGGTTTTCAGTCGCTGATTCCCTGCTCCAAACAATAACGCACCAGTTCGGCATTGCTCGCCAGATTCAGCTTGGCCAGCAGGCGTGTCCGGTAGGTGCTGATGGTCTTGACGCTCAGGGACAGGCGCACCCCGATTTCGGTCAGCGAAACGCCCTGGATGATCAGTCGCAGTATTTCCCACTCACGCTCGGTCAGGCGCTGATGCAAGGGCGCGCCGCCACCCTGACGCATGACACTTCGCTGCATGCCCGGCGGCAGATAGCAGCCGCCGCCGGTGGTCCCGCGGATCGTCGCGACCAACTGCTCGGCGTCGCGATCCTTGGACAAATAGCCGTTGGCGCCCAGCGCGAAAGCCATCGGGGCGTACTGTTCCTCCGGGTACATCGACAGCATGATCACTGGCAAGCGCGGCCACTCTTCACGTATGCGGCGCATGGTGTCAAGACCGCTGCGACCACCCATATTGACGTCAAGCAGAACCAGATCGAAGGCGCGGCGACGCAGATGTTCGATTGCCTCATGGCCATTCCCGGCTTCGGCTACGATGCGCATATCGTTTTCATCCGTAAGCAGACGGCGGATACCGGTGCGAAAGATGGTGTGATCGTCCACCATCAGGATTTCGATCATCAATGATCCTCCAGCGGCAGGCAGAGAATCAGGCAGATGCCGCCCGTCGCGCCCGGCCGCGACGCCAGACTGCCGCCGAACTCGCGGGCGCGCTCGGCCATGCTGACCAGGCCGATGCTCTTGCCGGTGGGTGTCAGGCTGGTGAAGCCGCGCCCGTTATCCTCAATTTCGACCGTCAGCCAGCCCGCACTGCTTTCCAGGCGCACGATTACCTGCGTGGCACCAGCATGGCGAGCGATGTTGGTCAGTGCCTCCTGACAAATCCGATATACAGCCGTTGCCCGTGCCTGCGATAACTGCACATCGAAGCCCTCGGCCAGCAACTGGCAAATCACCTCCGTGCGCTCCGAAAACTGGTGCAGCATGGCCTGCAAGGCCGAACCCAGACCAAGGTGATCGAGTGCGCCAGGCCGCAAATCCTCGGAAATGTTGCGCACGGTGTCGATGCTTTCCTGCGCAAGGAGCAACAGATCGCCGACGATGGTCTTCATCTCCGGATCGTCTGTCCGCCGGTTAATTCGCTGAATATCAAGCTTCATCGAAGTCAGCATGCCGCCGACGACATCATGCAGTTCACGGGCGATACGTGTGCGCTGCTCCTCGCGTACGGTATTGATGTAGGCCGCGAGTTCGCGCAAGCGTTCGCGGGATTGGCGCAGCGCTTCCTGTTGCTGCAATTGCTCGGTGATATTGATGCCGACGCCGACAACCGCTGGCCGACCTCGAAATAGCACGCTGGACCCATGCACCTCAAGGTGCACCGATTCGCCTGTCCGGTGCTTGCCGATGGTCGTATAGCGGATGCTCGGCACTTCGCCACTGATCCGGCGATGAAAATTGGCGATGGTCGCTTCCCGCATTTCCGGCACAACGGCTTGACGCAAGTGCATGCCGGTCATCTCCTCGGGCGTATAACCCAGCATGCCGGCAAACGTGGCATTCACATATTGGAAGACTTCGTCCTGGATCACATACATGCCAGCTAAGGACTGCTCGACGATGCC
>CAXYZX010000251.1:0-3152 GCA_964293845.1 uncultured Dechloromonas sp. | reverse complement strand
GCAGATAGTTAACGCCCAGCGCATAGTCGTTGCTGTCAGCCTTGCGGTTGCCGAACAGCGGATGACCCTCTTCATAGCCTTGCTGCGCGAGGTACAGGCTGGCACTAAAGGTGTCGCTTCCTGAATTGAACCCGTAGTCCAGCTTGAAGCCGGTGACATCATGCCGCATGGCCATGCCGTCGAGATCTTCACGACCAAGAATCAGCCCCGGCGCCAGAAAATGGTGCGGCGCGAACTCCCAGTCATAGGAAATCCGTAGCCGAAGACTGTTGCCGTTGCGATCAAGCAGACCAATCTGGCTGGCGGTCAATGTGCTGCTGCGGCCACTTTCTTCATGCTCGATGTCGATCTTGCGTGCGGTAAAGTCAGCGCTGAAGCCGGAGCCCAACACCCGCTCCCAGCCGAGGCGAATGCCGCGCGAGTCGCGGTCGCTGCTGTCGCGGTCAGTTGAAGTCTTGTAAGGGTCGGACCACACCTCGCTGGGAGCGATGCCGGTAAACACCAGTCCGGCTGAAACAATCCCGAAATCGCCAATTTCCTGCCGGACGGCCAGCAGTTGGGTGAAATCGAAGCGCAGCACATCGTGAATCTGGTTACCCAGTACAAACTGCGTACGTGATTCAGCGAGCGTGTAACGCAGATCGAAGCGGGGAACAACCGAGGCATTGCCGTGGCTTTGCGGAGTGCCGAGGTTGTCGATCCGGGCATGGTCGTCATGCTGGTAGAAACTGGAGCTGACATCGGTATAGACAGCGCCGAGCGCAATCGACCCAGACACGCCACCGGTGCGGGGAATCGGGTTGACCTGCGCTTGGGCGAAGCTGGCGGCAAGAAGTGCAGCGGCCATAAAGGGAAGGTGTCGAATCATTTGCGCGTCCATAAAAGGCGGATTTTCTGGTGTTGACCGTAACATGATTTACACCTCGCGCTCTTCCGTTTGCCGGGTGCCACCAGTCTGTTGCGGTCAACCGGCAAAATGAGCGAATTTTTTTCCATCGAAAACTGGCGGTGCGGCCAAATTTCACTCAATTTTCCTTCGCACCCAGCAGGTCTCGATAGGCATGCCACGTTGCATGTCCGGCAATAGGTGCGGTGAAAACCAACGCGAGGAAACCCGTTGCGAAACCAATGCCGATCAACAAAACCAACAATGCCGCCCAGATGACCATAGCCACTGGATTTCTCGCCACTACCGAAAGACTGATCAACATGGCGCTGATCGCATCCTTGCCCTGATCAAACATCAACGGTACGGCAACCACGCTGGTGGCGAAGATAAAGCTGGCGAACAGCCCGCCGACAATCAAATAGCTGACAACAAACTCTACGTTGTTGAATGATAAAAGTTCATTCAAGAAATCGCTCGCTGTGGGCAGCCCGGTGTCGTAGAGAACCGCAAAGATGACCATGGATGCACGCGCCCAGATCATCGCTACGACGCCGATGACCAGCGCGAAAATTGAAAGATTGGACATGTTGCCGCGCCAGCAACTCAAGGTTGGTAGCAAATGCGGCTCTTCGCCACGCTCTCTTTGCCGAGAAAGCGCATAAAGACCAATGGCGACCAAGGGGCCAACCAGCATGAAAGCACCCATCGCAGTTAGCGTTAGCCAGTAAGCAGCACCGTAGAAAAACGCCACGGTCCACCCCATCAAGGCAAATACGGCGCCGTAGAACATGCTGGAAAACTGGCAATTCAATAAGTCAGCAGTCCCTTTCTTGACCCAGGAAAAAGGCGCCAGAACGCCCACCTTGTTTACAGCAGCAAATTCCTGAAGTAAATCGGGAGTGCTTGCCGTAACGGTATCCAGTTTTTCGCGCATAAAACCTCCGATATTCGTGTGTTTTCTCAAGGCGACCCGAAAAGGGGCTAAAACGTTAAAGGCGCTTTTTCCCTGCTCGACAAGACAACAGGAACCGCCTGGCTTTGCTTTGCCAGGGTGATCAGGTGTTGGCGAAACAAGGTCTTGAAGGTTGCGATGGTGTGATTACCAGGTGAGGTGAAAACCCGCGACTCTGGCAGTACCGTTGCCAGCAGCGGCGGTCCGGCCCGCGTCAGGATGTCATCCTCACCGTAGCCCAACCAGATCGGCACCTGGGATTTGAAATCCTGCCGACTGATCCAACTCCAGATCATCCTCTCCCAGTCCTTCGGATCATGGTCATTGGGTAGCCATTCAGAAATGCCTCCCGCCTGTTGAATTTCGCTATGAATCCCCGGCCAGCCAAGGAAGGGGCTGGTGAGCAGAATGCCGTCAATGTCCTGCGGATGGCTGCGCAAGTAAACCAGCGCACCCAAGCCTCCCATCGAGAACCCGGCCAACCATATCTGTTTGTAGCCCTGACGACGTGCAGGCTCGATCACATCTTCCTTTAGTCGTTGTTCAAAGGTTTCCGACTGGTAATAGCCAAAATGTGCGTTGGGGGCGATGACGTCAAAGGGCAGCCCGAGATCGCGAATTTCTTCAATGACGCCTTCCTTTGCAAAAACGGTGTTGTCAGCGCCCAAGCCGCGTATCAGGACCAGCAAATTGGGCTGTCTTACATTGTCATCGCGCAAATAGTTGAGCGACTGAAGCGGAGCATTGCTCGTTGAAGCACACCCCGACAAAAATAGTGAAGCGAGTGACAACATCAATATTGCAGGCCATCTGCTAAGCAAATACGTGTCGGCTTTTTTCACGGCCACCCCTTCATTTTGTGTTTTTCGACATCACGCAATTCCAATTCGCAGCACAGAAATCAATTATTGTCCTAGACAAAGACTTAACGAACTGCAAAAGGTTCCCTGCCGGCCCGCAATTCATTTGCCTCGCTTGCAGACTTTTGGCTGATGGCTGGCGCTATTGACCAGCCTCTTACAACTGTCAGGATGTGGAAGTCTTTGAAGGCTGGTGGCCGACATTGGTGAAACCGGCGATTGGCTCAGGGTGGTTTCCGGGCGTGTTAAAGCCCCTATGCTGAGGGCGCAATCATCCATGTATCGGCAATCTGGGTGGGCCCATGATGCAAGCAGTGAATCCTCAGTGCCCATCAGCACGCTGATGATAGACCCAGATCAACTTGTCGGTGGCAAAACCAAGCGCCCGCGCCTGAGTGAGAAGTTGCTCGCGAACCTCGGCCGGCAGCGTCTTGTCGCGGGAGAGAATCCA
>CAXYZX010000250.1:0-3166 GCA_964293845.1 uncultured Dechloromonas sp. | reverse complement strand
TTCTTGGCTTATGCATAGGCAGTTTCCTGAATGTCGTTATCCATCGCCTCCCCAAGATGATGGAGCGCGAATGGCATGCACAGTGTGCCGATCTTCGCGGGGAGGCGCCGGAAGAGCAAGCGGCACTTAACCTTTCAAAGCCACGCTCACGTTGCCCGGACTGCGGCCATCAGATTACCGCCCTTGAAAACATACCCGTATTTAGCTATTTGTTCTTACGTGGGCGTTGCTCGGCTTGCGGCAAGGGCATTTCGCTCCGCTACCCGCTAATTGAGCTTCTGACCGGTGCGTTGTCAGCCTATGCCGCCTGGCACTTTGGTTTTGGCTGGCCAGCCTTAGCTGCACTGATCATGATCTGGTCATTGATCGCACTCGCCGCCATCGACTTTGACACCCAATTACTACCCGACGCCATCACTCTCCCACTACTGTGGGCGGGATTGGCCTTCAATTTGAATGGCTCCATGACTGACCTTCAGTCCAGCGTAATAGGTGCCATAGCAGGCTATTTATCACTTTGGAGCGTTTTCTGGCTGTTCAAACTGGCAACCGGAAAAGAAGGCATGGGATACGGCGACTTCAAATTGCTGGCAGCTTTGGGTGCCTGGCTGGGTTGGCAGATGCTCCCCGTGATTATTCTTTTATCATCAGTCGTCGGCGCCATTGTTGGCGTCGCTCTGATTATTTTTGCCCGCCACGGCCGGAACAATCCCATCCCATTCGGTCCCTATCTGGCAGCTGCAGGAATTATTGCCTTGTTCTGGGGGCAGCAATTGACGCACACCTACCTCGGTCTGCTCTCTTGAAAAAATCGCCTAGAATGCCGATATAGTCGGCTCAACCTATCAGTTATAATTCAAGGTTTTGGAGGACTCTGATGCCGATTTACGAATATCGCTGCGACTCCTGCGGTTCCCAGAAAGAACATCTGCAAAAGATGAGTGACCCGCAGCTCACCACCTGCCCAGCCTGTGGCAAAGAAAGCTATAGCAAAATGCTTTCTGCAGCCGGCTTTCACCTCAAGGGGAGCGGCTGGTACGCCACTGATTTCAAGGGGGGCAACAAGACTGCCCCCAAAGCTGAAAGTACTCCGCCTTGCCAAGGTGGATCGGGAGCCTGTACTCCGTGCGCGGCCAGCTAATCAAACGCTATTTCATCACCGGGCTGCTGATCTGGGTGCCCCTGTCGATCACTTTCTGGGTACTTTCCCTGATCGTCGGCACACTGGATCAATCGTTGCAGCTGCTACCTGAAGCCATTCATCCACAACGACTGGTTGGCTTTGCCATTCCTGGTGCCGGCGCAGTGCTCACACTCGCCATGATTTTCCTCACCGGCTTGCTGGCGGCCAATTTTATTGGCCAAAAGCTCGTCAGTTGGTGGGAAAAATTGCTGGCCAGGATTCCTGTTGTCAACTCGGTCTACAACAGTGTCAAACAGGTTTCGGATACGATCTTCTCTCCGAACGGAAATGCATTCCGCAAGGCGGTTCTGGTCAACTACCCGCACCAGGAAAGCTGGACAATTGCTTTTCTGACCGGTCAACCCGGCGGGGATGTGGTTAATCACCTAAGCGGTGAATACGTTAGCGTCTATGTTCCAACTACCCCCAACCCGACCTCCGGCTTTTTTCTGATGATGCCTGCCAGCAAGGTTGTCGAACTTGATATGACGGTCGACGAAGCGCTCAAATACATTATTTCAATGGGCGTCGTGGCCCCCCCACCACACCCCCGAGTCATCACCAACACTTAAAAAAATTAACGGAAAGTTTCATGCGTACCCATTATTGCGGACATCTCAATGCCTCCCTCGACGGCCAGACAGTCACTCTTTGCGGCTGGGCTCATCGTCGGCGTGACCACGGTGGCGTCATTTTTATCGACTTGCGTGACCGCGAAGGCTTGGCCCAGATTGTCTGCGACCCTGATCGTGCCGACATGTTTGCGATCGCTGAATCCATCCGCAACGAGTTTTGCCTGAAAATTACTGGCAAGGTCCGCCCACGCCCTGCTGGCACGACCAATGCCAACCTTGGCTCTGGCGAGATCGAAATTCTTTGCCATGAAATTGAAGTCCTCAATGCCTCGGTCACTCCTCCGTTCCAGCTCGACGAAGACAATCTCTCCGAAAACGTCCGCCTGACGCACCGCGTGATTGATTTGCGCCGTCCACAGATGCAGAACAACATGATGCTGCGTTACAAGACAGCGCGCGCCTTCCGTCGTTTCCTCGACGATAACGGTTTTATCGACATTGAAACACCGATGTTGACCAAGTCCACCCCGGAAGGCGCTCGCGACTATCTGGTCCCATCGCGCGTTCATGACGGCCAGTTCTTCGCCCTGCCGCAGTCGCCACAACTGTTCAAGCAGTTGCTGATGGTGGCTGGTTACGACCGCTACTACCAGATCGTCAAATGCTTCCGCGACGAGGATCTGCGCGCGGACCGTCAGCCTGAATTCACCCAGGTCGATATTGAAACATCGTTCATGACTGAGGATGACATCACCGCCTTGATCGAAAAATTGATTCTTTACGTCTTCAAGGACGCGATCAACGTCGATCTGCCCAATCCCTTCCCACGCATGAGCTACGCCGAGGCAATGAGTCGCTTTGGCTCCGACAAGCCGGACCTCCGTGTCACCCTCGAACTCACCGAAGTTACCGATGCCGTCAAGGACGTTTCCTTCAAGGTATTCGCCGGTGTCGCCAATAGCGAAAACGGTCGGGTTGCAGCCATGCGCATCCCCGGTGGTGCCAGTCTGACCCGTGGCGAAATTGACGAATACACCAAGTTCGTCGGCATCTATGGCGCCAAGGGCTTGGCTTACATCAAGGTCAACGACGTCACGCAGCTGAACGAAAATGGTCTGCAAAGCCCTATCGTCAAAAATCTGCACGAAAATGCGCTCAAAACCATCGTCGACCGCACCAAGGCACAATCCGGTGACCTAATTTTCTTCGGCGCTGACAAAGCCAAGGTAGTCAACGATGCACTTGGCGCCCTGCGCTCAAAGATCGGCCACGAAAAAGGCTTCCTCAACGGCAAGGCCTGGGAGCCGCTGTGGGTCGTCGATTTCCCGATGTTTGAATACGACGAGGACGACAAGCGCTGGACCGCTTGCCACCATCCCTTCACCAGCCCCAAGGACGAGCACATTTC
>CAXYZX010000249.1:0-3193 GCA_964293845.1 uncultured Dechloromonas sp. | reverse complement strand
TCAAACTGCCCGGCAGCGCAGGCTTCACCAACTTGCTGCAAATTCGCACCAACGGCAAACGGCGCTTCGTGCCAGATCACCACGCCATCAAGGGTTTGCTCAGCTTGACGCACGGCGGCAATCACGCCATCCAGCACCTCGTTACCGATGGTGTGCATCTTCGACTTGAAAGAAATGATGCCAATTCCGCCGTCGACCGCAACATTTCGCCACAGGCGCACGCCGTCGTTTTCGTACAGCGTTTCGCCGGATTTTTCCGGCGTGGCGGCGATTTCGCCCAGCACGCGCTCAGGGAAAAGCTGGCGCTGATAGACCGGCAACGTTGAACGCGCCACGTAGGCATTCTTGCTCGCCGAGTAGGAACCCTCGGTGCTATGCACACCGGTACGCCCACTTTCCAGCGCCCAAGCCGGCAGCGGCGTGATGCTCATCGCCTTGCCGGCGGCGATATCGGCGGCGATGGCCTGCGCCGTATCAGCCCAACCGGCGGCCTGCCAGGTTTCAAACGGACCCTGCGCCCAGCCGAAGCCCCAGCGCATGGCAAAGTCGAGATCGCGGGCGTTGTCGGCGACGCTTTCCAGTTGCACCGCAGCATAATGGAAAATGTCGCGGAAAATCGCCCAGAGGAATTGCGCCTGCGGGTGTGCCGAGGCACGCAGCGCGGCAAACTTTTCGGCGGGATTCCTGACCTTCAGGATGGCAGCAACTTCCTCGGCAATTTCGCCGGCGGAAGTGCGGTAATCCTGCTTGGCCAGATCAAGCACCTGGATTTCCTTGCCCTGCTTCCTGAAGATGCCGCAGCGGGTTTTCTGACCGAGCGCACCTTGCGCAATCAGTGCGGTCAACCACGCGGGGTTGGTGAAATATTGGTGCCACGGGTCGCCGGGCAGCGTGTCCTGCATGGTCTTGACGACATGCGCCAGCGTATCGAGACCGACGACATCGGCGGTGCGATAGGTGGCGCTCTTCGGGCGGCCGATCTTCGGGCCGGTCAGCGCATCGACTTCATCGAAACCGAGGCCGAAGGCGGCGGTATGGTGCATGACGGCGAGAATCGAAAAGACACCGATGCGGTTGGCGACAAAGTTCGGCGTATCCAGGGCGCGAATCACGCCTTTGCCGAGGCGCGAGGTGAGCCAGGTTTCCAGCGCATCCAGCGTGCTGCCATCGGTGCTTTGGGTGCCGATGATTTCAACCAGATGCATGTAACGCGGCGGGTTGAAAAAGTGAATGCCGCAGAAGCGCGGGCGCACCGCCTCGGGCAAGCCCTGGGCCAGTGCATTCATCGACAGGCCGGAGGTATTGGAGGCAATGATTGCGGTCGACGACAAAAACGGGGCAATTTTTGCGTAGAGATCGTTCTTCCAATCCATGCGCTCGGCAATGGCTTCGATCACCAGATCGCACTCGGCAAGCAAGGGCAGATGCTCGTCGTAATTGGCGGCATCGATAAACTTCAGTTTGCCCTTGTTGGCCAGCGGCGCCGGGTCCAGCTTCTTGAGGCCATCGAGGGCCTTCTTGACGACGCCATTCTTGTCTCCATCCTTCGCCGGCAGGTCAAACAGCACGACCGGCACGTTGGCATTGGCGAGGTGCGCGGCAATCTGCGCCCCCATCACGCCCGCACCCAGCACAGCGGCTTTTTTTACGATCAGCTTGTTCAAGCGGTTCTCCTTTAGGTGTCTTATTAACGACTTCGTCTAACTAAAACGAACGTTTGAATTATAGACAAGCGACCATGGCGGTCAACGCATTTTTTAGAAGGTTTACTCAAAAAAAAGCCCCGGACTGGCCGGGGCGTCAAACGTCAGACTGAACCGCTCAAAAGGCCATGGAGAACTGCGCACCGAGCAACCAGGCACTGTCTTCATAGGTACCTTTGACATAGCCACGGTTTTGCGAAGCCGTCTGCGCATTCAAGGGCACCGGAATCTGATTGTTGTTAATCTCGGTATCCTTAACGTAAAGGTATGCACCACCGACATCGACTGCCGTTGTTTTGCTTAGCTTCCACTGAGCACCCGCACTGAACCAGGTACGATTGTTATCCGGCAATGAAGTCAGGCGATGCTCGGCGTTTTTGACCGGTGTTTGATCATATGCAACACCCATTTTGAGCTTCCACGCATCATTGAGTTTGTAGTTGGCACCAACGGCAAAACGCCACGTATCGCGGAAATTTGTATCAAGAACTTGCGCAACGCCACCGTTCAACGGACCAGAAGTTCGCATGATGTCCACTTTGGGAATTGAACTCCAGCCAGTCCACGAAACATCGCCAAGCATTTCCCACTGATCACTCAGTTTCTGCGTCGCACTGATAATCAGCGAATCGGGCATCTTGATGCTGGCCTTGGCATCGCTAGCTGCGCCGGCTGCTCTCAGCGCTGCCGTTGTTGCATTCGCGGCGGCAGAGCCATTGCTATCAACAGCAATATCACCCGTTGTTTCATATTTGATGGATGAACGATAGGAAATACCGAGCTTGGTAGCAGGCCCCAAGTTGAACAAAGCGCCCGCATTCCATCCCCATGAGTCATCAGACAACTTGAGGGTTATCGTCGAATCACGCAGACCCGGGTTTGTTACTGCGGTAGAGCGAACATATTCAGCATCAACTTTTTGCCAGTTAAGACCAAAGCCAAGCGAAACCCAATCGTTTGCACGCCAGGCGATCGAAGGGTTGAGATTAATTGTCTTTATTTCAAAGCTGATGGACTGTGCTGCTCCCATCCAGGGATTGTCGTACTCGGTTTTCAAACCGAACGGAGCGCCAATTCCCAAACCAACATAGAGATCCTTGGATAGAGCCCAAGACATATAGGCGTTCGGAATAAACCCAAGAGCGCCTCCGTCGCTGGTATTCGGTGACCCCTGAAGAGTCCCCACACTTGAGCCGTTATTGTTAAATTCAAAAGTGGTTTTAATCAGGCTCCCGCCCAATGAAATCTCTCGCGCCTGCAACTGCGTCATACCCGCCGGATTGAAGAAAATGGTACTGGCGTTTTCTGCTACCGCAGCGGAACCGGCGTAGGCGTTACCCAAGCCGCTGGCATTCTGTTCCAACAACTGAAACCCAGCGGCACTGGCCGTACCGGAAAAAGCCAGGGTTATCAGTGCCGGAATCAGGCGCTGTTTGATTATTTTTTGCATTTAATTGTCTCCATTTAGATTTTTTAGGGAACTTTTTCCC
>CAXYZX010000248.1:0-3210 GCA_964293845.1 uncultured Dechloromonas sp. | reverse complement strand
GTGAATACCAGCATGTCAAGGATCTCGCCGAAACTTACGAACATTTGCAGCGGACGCACCCTATCCCGTCCGAAATGAATTGATTTGCAGGTTTTCAGCGATCGAATTTAGCTGGTTTTGGACTGTTGTCCAAAACCATGTTCAACAGCATAGAGCGCAACCTGCACACGGCTGGTCATATTGAGTTTTTTGAAAATGTTCTGCACGTGAATTTTTACGGTGCTCTCTGCAAGATCAAGCGCACGGGCGATTTCCTTGTTGCTTTCGCCCTGCGCCAGGCAGGTAATGATGTCTCTTTCACGGGGTGAGAACTTGTCACGCTCCACCGTGGAGCCGGCCGCCTTGATCGGATTACGTACCCCCTGAATCAACTGTGCGGTCATCTGTGGCGAAACGATGGATTCACCATTTGCCGCCCGGCGAATTGCATCAAGCAAAGCATCGGTTTCGATATTCTTGAGCAGATAGCCACAGGCACCGCCGCGCAGGGCATCCATCAAATCCTGCGCATCTTCCGAGACGGTCAGCATAAGCACCCGAACCTCAGGCAACTCTTCGGCAATCACCTTGACCGCCTCAAGACCGGAAACACCGGGCATGTGCAGGTCAAGCAAAACCACATCGGGCTTGTGCGAGCGCGCACGCTTGATACCCTCAAGTCCATCACCCGCCTCATCGACGACCTCGAATTCTTCACTACGCTGCAACAGCGACTTGATGCCACTGCGAAAAAGGGTGTGGTCATCGACCAGCAATACACGGATTTTAGTTGTCATTTCAAGCTATCTCTTTCTGCAACCTGGGCAGGTTGAGAACCACCTTGGTTCCCTGGCCGATTGTTGATGATACAAGGCACTCACCGCCTACCCGGTGGGCTCGTTCGCGCATGATCTTCAGTCCGACATGGCGATCGGATAAAACACGGGGTTCATTGAGTACATCGAAACCTTGGCCATCATCGGCCACCTCGACGCTCAATTGGCCCATGCTACGACGAACCGTTACTTCAACCATGCCTGCCTGGGCATGCTTGCGGATGTTGGAGAGCGACTCCTGAACAATATGCATGACCTGAATTTCGTCGGTGGGCTGTAGTGGCGCGCCTTCGCCCAAGCGCACGAAATTGGTATGGATACTGGTCTGCCCCTCAAATTTTGCCAGGGTCGAGCGAATCGCCGTATCAAGATCAGACTGGTGGACTCGGGTACGGAAATGCACGAGCAACTCACGTACATCGTCGTAGCTTTCCTGTACGCCCTCGCGCAACTGGCCGGCAGTTTGCATGGCCTCCTCTGAGCGCCCTTTGCGCAACGAGTCCTGCAGCAACTGCACCTGGATATTGAGAAAAGCGAGGCCTTGGGCAATTGAGTCGTGCAGTTCCTGGGCCAGCAGGTTACGCTCCTCGGAAACAGCCAATTCCTTCTCCCGCGATTTCAGGCGCTGGTTTTCAATGGCCACACCAAGATGCTGACCCAGGGTTTCCAACAACTGCATTTCAGACTCATCGAGCGGATGCTTCTGGCAAAAATACAGATTGAAGACCCCCAGGCGGTGCTTGTCGTAAACGATATTGAAGGCAGTCGCTGTCGCAAACCCCTCGCGCACACAAGTGAATAATTTCATGCCTTTTGGCGGGTTGACCGTATCAAACGCCACCGGCATCGCGCCACGTACCAACTCACCACATAGGCAGTCACCACAGTTCATCGCCGCCTCACGGGCAATAAACTCCTCGGACAAGCCATCATGCGCCACCAGATAGAGCACCTCTGTCTGCGGGGAGTAGAGTCGCACGGCGCCACCATCCGCCCCCAGCGCCTGCTTGATACTCTGCAGAAAACTGTTGCACAGCGTTTCAATCGGTGCCGGCTCGCTTAGCAGAGCCGTCACCGAGTAAAGCGTCCCCAGCGCCTGATTGCGTTCAGCCAGACTGCGAGTTTTCTCGATGACTCTTTCTTCCAGGGTGCTATAGGCCAACTGCAGATGTTCTGCCATCTGATTGAAGCCATTCGCCAAGCCGCCGAGTTCGTCATTGGTATTGACTGGCAAACGCACTGTTAGATCGTTGCCGGTCATACGCCGCATGCCAGCATGCAAGACATGCACCGGCCTGATGACAAGCTGCACAAAAAACCGAACCAGAACAGCCGTCCCGAGTATGGCGAGCAAAACCAGTGCCGCCTGCATCGTCCGCAACAGTTTGGTATTGCTCGCATAGTCCAGCTCCATGGCCAGAACAAGATCATTGATACGGCTGACAAACCCCTCCAGCTCGGCATCAAAACGCTCGTCTGACCTGACTCGCTGATTCGTACTGGCATTCATGAAATCCAGCACCATCGGCTTGACGGAAAAGCGCCATGTTGCCTCGACAGCTAGGAGTTGCTGCTGAACATCGTCGTCGCGTGGCGGCGCCATCGGGCGTTCCGGGTCGCCATTCTGCAAATCAGCCAGTACCTTGTCGAAATTCTCTATTTCACGCCCAAGCCCGAGCAAAGCCTGCTTGCCACGCTCACCACCATCACCAACGTGCCCTATCAGGTGGCCAATCCGGTAGCTGCGCATACGCTGGCTACCGGCGTCATTGATCGCTGCAGCGACACCTTCGAGTTGCCAGGAAATGGCCAAGGTCATGCCAATGGCACTCAGGGCCACCAAAAAAAACACGAACAGCGTGCCGAGTATCTTGCTCGACAACTTGCTTGTTGAAATCAGCATCAGTATTTCTGTGAATTGAACGAGCCAACCATACCTGTGATCAAAGAAAAATCAAGGGGATGAATCAATTGGCAAAAAAAATGCCCACCGCAATCAAGCGGTGGGCAAATGTCGCCAAAGGAGAGAGAACGTGGCGACGATGGAGGTAAAGGATTTATTAAGCGGCGATTTTTTCGACGTGTGCCTGCTTCTCGTAGAGGAATTCCAGCACCGCAGCACGGTAGCGGATGTAATCCGGGTCGTGCGCCAAGGTCAGGCGATGCCGTGGGCGCGGCAACTTGACATCGAGCACCTCACCGATGGTTGCTGCAGGGCCGTTGGTCATCATCACGATACGGTCGGAGAGCAGTACCGCTTCGTCGACATCGTGGGTGACCATAACCGTCGTTGCCTTGGTCGCCTCGCAAATTTTCATCAACTCGTCCTGTAACTTGGCACGGGTCAGGGCATCCAGCGCACCAAAAGGCTCGTCCATCAGCAGCACCTTGGGTT
>CAXYZX010000247.1:0-3216 GCA_964293845.1 uncultured Dechloromonas sp. | reverse complement strand
TGGGCAGCGAACTCAAGGTCGGCGACTTTCCGGTCTGGCTCAACTACTGGGCGCTTTTTCGCGGCGGCCTGAGCCGCCTGGAAATGGGCAAAGCCGGCATTGCTCCGAGCGGCCTGGTCGATGATTTCTACGGCCCGCTGGTCGAGTTTCTGGCGCGTAGCCACTACGTCGAAATTTTCCCTTATGACTGGCGACATTCGGTACGCCAGGCCGCTGTTCATCTGGCCACTACCCTGGCGCCGCTAGTTGACCGCGCCGAGCGCACCAACCAGCCGCTGCGCCTGGTCGCCCACTCGATGGGCGGCCTCGTCGTGCGCGCCATGATTGCCGACCGGGGCGCCGGTGCTGCACTCTGGCAGCGCATCACACGTCTGCCCAATAGCCGTTTCCTGATGCTCGGCACCCCCAATCTCGGGTCGTACGAAGCAGTCCGCTGGCTGACCGGCTTCAACCCAACGCAGGTCAAGCTGACCCTGCTCGATATCGAGCACGATACCGATGAAATCATCAGTCTGGTCCGGCACTATCCCGGCCTGCTCGAATTGCTGCCGTTTGCGTCCAGCGACCCGGATTTCACCGACCTCGCCCGCTGGCAGGAAATCAAGAACGCCACCGCCGCCCAGTGGCCAACCGTCGAAGCCCCAACCCTGAAAGAAGCCGCCGACTCATGGCGCCTGCTGCGGGCGGCCCCGGCTGACCCGCGTTTCATGTGCTACGTGGCCGGCTGCCAGCCAATTACCGTAGTCGACTACCAATTGGTCGATAACGATAGCTGGTGGCAGGGCAAGGGCAAAAAACTCGAATTTATTGCCACCGCCGCCGGCGACGGCACCGTTAGCTGGGAATCCGGGCGCCTCGCCGGGGTGCCGATGTGGTACGCCGAAAATACCGCTCATGACGCCCTCTGCGCCCAGCCCAAGGCCTTCCCCGGCTATCTCGATCTGCTGGTCAAGGGCTCTACCACCCTGCTGCCGTCCACACCACCGGCCCTGGCGCGTGCTGCAGGCCGCGAGGAACGCTTCATTCTGCCCGCCATGCCGCTGCCCGACAGCATGCCCGGCCCCAACGACATGGCCACTTTCGGATTTTCCGGCGGGTTGCCGGTGGACCGTAACGAACCAGACCGCGCCAACGCCATCATTCAAGTCGCCGTCCGCCATGGCAGCCTGGCCTACGCCCGCCACCCGGTATTTGTCGGTCACTATCAGGGCGACACCATCGTCAGCGCCGAAGCGGAGCTCGACCGCCAGCTGAAGAATGCCCTGAGTTGCCGCCTCGATCTCGGCATCTACCCCGGCCCACTCGGTACGTGGACCACCTTGCTCAATGACAGCCCCAGCGCCAAGCCGGCCGGCGCCATCATCCTCGGCCTCGGCCGCGTTGGTGAACTGAGTCCGGCCCTGCTTGAACAGGCGATGCGCGGCGCCCTGCTCGACTTTGCCCTGAGCGTCGCCGACTGGCCTGATGACCGCTTCGGCGAGGCTGAGCGAACCCGTTCGGCAGCTGTCAGCTGCCTGCTGATCGCCACCGGCGCCGGCGGCATTCCGGTCAGCGAGTCGATCGAAACAACGCTGCGCGCAGCCATCGCCGCCAATGCACGGCTCGTCGAATGCAACATGAACAACAAGGTACTGATCGACCGCATCGAGTTTGTCGAACTCTACGAGGATGTTGCGATCAGCGCCGCACATGCCCTGCGCCAGGCACTGAGCACCGTCGAGCTGGGTAACAGCCTGCGCTGGGAAAAGCAGGCCATTGAAACCGGTCAGGCTGGCCAGTACCGCTTGCGCGCCGACGAAGCACCGGAATGGTGGCATCGCCTGGAAATCGTCGAAGAGCCGGGCAGCGAGCAGGCCCTGCGCTTCCTCTACCCGACCGACAAGGCGCGCGCCGAACAAACACTGGCCACCGGTCAGTTGTCGCTGGCCGATGCCTTCATCAAGATGGCCAGCCAGGACACCAGCCGCAACGCCGAAGCCGCCAAGACCCTGTTCGAGTTGCTGCTGCCGGTCGAAATCAAGGAGGTTTCATCGCAACAAGGCAATCTGGTCCTGCTGGTCGACAAACTCTCGGCCCGCTACCCTTGGGAATTGCTGGAAAACCGCTGGGGCATCAGCGATCGCCCACCGTCGGTTTGCTCCGGCATGATCCGTCAATTCAAGACCGACAACTACCGCCCGCGCCCGGCCTACGCCGCCAACAACACGGCACTGATCATCGGCAGCCCCGATCTCGGCCAGAGCGCTTGCTTTGCCGACCTACCGGGGGCCCGCACCGAAGCCTGCAGCGTCAGGGACGCCCTGACCATGGCAGGCTACGACGTCACTGACCGGATCGACGAAAAAACCCCTGCCATTCTTGAAGCACTGCACCGCGAAAAATGGCGCATCCTCCATCTCGCCGGGCATGGCGTCCATGAATATCGCTCCGAGCGGATGGCGCAGGCGCGTTCGGGGATGGTGATCGGCCCCGACACCATCCTGACCCCGGGCGACATCAAGCAGATGCGCTGGGTACCGGAACTGGTCTTCATCAACTGTTGTCACCTCGGACGGGTGGATGGCCGGCGCGATACCAATTTTGGCCTGCTCGCCGCCAACCTCGGCGAAGAATTCATCCGTATGGGCGTCAAGGCCGTCATCGCCGCCGGTTGGGCAGTCGATGACCGGGCCGGCAAGGGTTTTGCCGAAGCGCTCTACCGGCGTCTGGTCGACGGTGAATTTTTCGGGGAAGCGGTGCGCGCTGCACGCAACGACATCTTCACCCTCTTCCCCGAGGTCAACACCTGGGGCGCCTACCAATGCTACGGCGACCCCAACTATCGGCTGTCACACGATGGCGTGACGCACAGTCAGGTCTTGCCGCTCTATGCCACCGCCCACGAACTGGTGATCGACCTCGAAAATCTGGCCAGCGGCCTACGCTGTGGCGGCAACAGCAGCGATATCAACGAGCGCATAGCCCGTCGCCTGAAGCGGATTCCGGAAGTACAAAGCAAGGCCTGGCTGGCACAAGGCGATGTCTGCGCGGCGCTCGGCTTTGCCTGGGGCGAGGCCGGCTTCTGGCAGAAAGGCGCAACCTATCTGCGCGAGGCCATCGAGGCCGAACGCGCGCAATGCTCGGTACGGGTCATCGAACAACTGGCCAATTATCAGGTCCGCCTGGCCGGCACCGCCTGGTCAGCCGGGCAACACCTGCCGCCGGAAAAACGCGAAG
>CAXYZX010000246.1:0-3275 GCA_964293845.1 uncultured Dechloromonas sp. | reverse complement strand
GAGGAAGCCCTGCCCCGCTCACCTTCAGCCAGCAGCTTGCGCCGCGGCAGACTGTTCGGGCGCACCGACTCCAACGCCGAACTTATCCTGTACGCGGATGCCTGGAGCCGGAAAATCCACTTCAATACGGTGCTTGAGTCTGTGCGCGAAGCACTCAAGCAGCCGCACACTGACCCCATGGTGACGGTGGCCATTCGCAGCGACGGCTCGGTGGAGTCGGTGACCTTTGTGCGCTCCAGCGGCGTGCCTGCCATCGATGATGCGATACGCCGCATCGTGCATAGCCAGACCCCTTATCTGCCGTTCCAGCCGGCGCTTGCCCGCGACTTCGATGTGATCGAGATCCGCCGCACCTGGCAATTTGACTCGGCAGTTCGGCTGTATTGACGGGACGACCGCTGGCGATCACATGGTGCTGATCTGCTGCAGGATTTACAAAAACACTCGCCAAACTAAAATACGCTTTGTCTTAGACAAAACATATTATTACACCTACAATCCAGACAATCGTTCAGTTCGCAATTATTTGTCCATGACAATAGAAGCGAAACCAAACCAACCCTGGAGCCAGCATGGAAAAGATAGTCCTCATCACAGGCGCCGCCGGCGGGCTGGGGCAGGCCATTGCCCGCCAACTCACGGCTGAGGGTTGCCGGCTTGTCCTGGTCAGCCGCGATATTGAGCGGCTGCAGGCCGTCTATGGTGAGCAGCATCTGCAAATCGCTGCCGATGTCTCCACCGTTGCCGGTGCGCGGCAGGTGTTGGCGACGGCGCGCGAGCATGAATTGCTGCCGACTGCCCTGGCGCATTGCGTCGGCAATATTCGCCTGAGCGCCCTGCACCGGATGACCGAGGCGGATTTTATGGATTGCCTGAACGCCAATCTGGTCAGCGCCTTTCATACACTGGCGGCCTTTGTTGGCGCCTTGCGTGAGGCCAAGTTGCCGGGAGCGGCGGTGCTGGTTTCTTCGGTTGCGGCGCAAATTGGCACGCCGAATCATGAGGCAATCGCCGCATCCAAAGCCGGCGTCGAGGGTCTGGTACGCGGCACGGCGGCAACTTATGCGGCTAATGGCATACGGGTCAATGCGGTGGCGCCAGGCATTATGGAAACCCCGGCCACCACCGGCATTCTCGGCAGCAGCATGGGGCGCGAAGCGGCGGCGCGGCAGTACCCTTTGCCCGGCATTGGCTCGGCGGATGAATTGGCGACGCTGATGGTCTGGTTGCTCTCCGATCACGCGGCGCGCGTCACCGGGCAGGTCTGGGCGCTGGATGGCGGTTTTTCCAGCATCCGGCCACTAGTCAAATGACGACCCCGCTCCCGCGCAGTGTGGCCTGGCTGGGTTATGGTGGCCTGATTCCCTTTGTGGCGCTGAGTGCCGCCTTTCTGCTCGACCACCACCACGGTTTGCTGTGGAGCGATGCGCTGATCGGCTATGGCGCGGTGATCCTGAGTTTTGTCGGCGCGCTGCACTGGGCGTTCGCCATGGTCTTGCCTGATCTGACAGAGCAGCAGCGAACAGCACGTTTTGTCTGGAGTGTGGTCCCAGCCTTGCTGGCTTGGCCGGCGCTGCTGGTGGACGCGACGATGGCAAGTTTTCTACTGATACCGGGTTTTGTGGCGCACTATCTTCAGGACCGGCGCTTCGTCCGCAGCCAGAGTTTGCCGGACTGGTTTCTACCGCTGCGTTTTCGCCTGACCAGCGTCGCCTGCCTGTGCCTGAGCGTGGTTGGCGTTTTGTCTTTTGGCCAGGTTTGATCAAGGAGTCGCCATGAATGCCTTCAACAGACTGCCGGGTTTTACCAGAACGCCGCCGGGCAAGGAGCGCAAAGTTATCCGTGCGCTGCCGATGATTTTTCTGGTCGGCACCTTGCTGCTCGCTTTGCCGTCAATATTTGTACGTTTTTTCCCGTGGACCGGAACAGAAACGGAAATTGCCACGCGCATCACGAGTTTTGACATTTACGTGATCAGCTTCGTCATTTTGCACTGGACGGTGGTATTCACCGTCGGCATTGCCGCCTTCATCGTCATGGTCATGAAAGGCCCGGCCTATGTCGCTGATCCTTATCCTCTCAATGAAGCCGAGACGCCCGATACGCCGTTGCCGCGCGGCAAATAAGCGCACATGTCGGGCAAACTGAAACCTTCGGCGGTGCCCAGCGGGCGCTGGTCGCGCATGGCCAAGCTGGGCAGTCTGGCCGGCGGCGTTGCCGGCAATATGTTGGCCGAGGGAGCCCGGCAGTTTGCACAAGGCAAGCGCCCGAAAATCAACGACCTGCTGCTGACACCGGCCAACGCCCGGCGCGTCACCGAGCAACTGGCCCACCTGCGTGGCGCGGCAATGAAGGTCGGGCAATTGATGTCGATGGATGCCGGCGAGTTCTTACCGCCGGAACTGGCCGAAATCCTCGCCCGACTGCGCGCCAACGCCAGCCCTATGCCGATGAGCCAGGTGGTCAGCGTGCTCAACGCCAATTGGGGCGAAGGCTGGGACCGGCATTTTCAGCAGTTTTCCTTCTCGCCGGTGGCGGCGGCGTCGATTGGTCAGGTCCATCTGGGGCAGACCAAGGACGGCCAGCGCCTGGCGATAAAAATCCAGTACCCCGGCGTGCGCCAAAGCATCAACAGTGATGTCGACAACGTCGCCACCCTGCTCCGCCTCTCCGGCCTGCTGCCCAAAGCGCTGGACATTGCGCCGTTGATGATGGAAGCCAAACAGCAGCTCCACCATGAGGCCGATTACCTGCGCGAAGGCGCCTACATGGGCCAGTACGGTGAGCTATTAAGCGACGCCACGGGATTCAGCCTGCCGCAAATGCACAGTGCGCTGACCACTGAAAACATTCTCGTCATGACGCGCATGGACGGCGTGCCGGTCGAGTCATTGAGCGCTGCACCGCAAGCCGAGCGCGACCGCGTGATCGGTCTGCTCTTCCATTTGTTGTTCCGCGAAATTTTTGAATTCCGCCTGATCCAGACCGACCCCAACTTTGCCAATTACCGTTACGACAGCGCTTCGCAGCAACTGATTTTGCTAGATTTCGGCGCCACCCGCAGCTATCAGGCGCCGATGATTGAGCACTATCGCCGCTTGATGCACGGCGCAACGACCGGCAATCGCCCGGCGATGAACGACGCGGCGCAGGCTATCGGCTACTTTCAGGTCAGCATCAACGACATGCAGCGCAACCGGGTGCTCGACCTTTTTGCGCTGGCTTGCGAACCTTTGCGCCACGACGGTGAATACGATTTCGGGCGCTCCGATCTC
>CAXYZX010000245.1:0-3302 GCA_964293845.1 uncultured Dechloromonas sp. | reverse complement strand
GCTGAGCAGGAGGGGCGGCAATAGACACCGGTCGTTGTCACGGCATAGACAAAAGTACCATCTGCCGCTGGGTCTCGGGCAATGAGCGTGGCCCAGCGCGGATCATTCAGGGTTGTGCTGGCACGCTGGTGGGCGTTGTTCGGTTTCATCACTAGCCTTTGTACCATCTTGCGGTCGACAGCCAAAATGTAGTGTTTTTTTCTGGCTGGAACACTCCGTTACTTGCTTTTCAATTCGCCATTTGTGCGACGGTGCAATCCGGTATCGACTGACGACGCTGTAGATAGTGTGTTGATCTTTTCGCCGCGCGATGACCCATAAGGACTTGGGATATTCCCGAGGAGTCGTATCGTCTGCAGGGATATTAATTGTTATTTTTCAAACATACGTTTTGACAAGATATTTCATAAACTATTGATCATGATCAATAAAAAATATATTGCAGTGCAGCATATATGATGAAAAATTGCTACAATGCGCCGGTTGTATATTTTTTTCTAACCCGAGGAGTCTCCAATGTCTATCAATAACGAACAGTTCGCCGCCGCTAACAAAGCCGCCGTTGATTCACTGCTGTCTGTTGCCAATACTGCGCTTGCTTCTGCTGAGCGTATCGCTACCCTCAACCTTGATACCACCCGTTCGGTGATTGAAGAGTCTGCTTCTAACGCCAAGGCGCTGATGGGTGCCAAGGACGTTCAGGAAGCTATGAAGATCCAGGCTGAATTGGCCAAGCCGAATGTTGACAAGGCAGTTGCTTACTCCAAGTCTGTCTACGAAATTTCTGCCCAAACCCAGGAACAGCTGACCAAGATGCTGGAAGCCCAGTTTGGCGATTTCCAGAAGAACATCGGCGAAATGCTCGAAAAGGCTGCCAAGTCTGCACCGGCTGGTTCTGAAACTGCCGTTTCTGCAGTCAAGAGCGCTTTTGCTGCTGCCAATTCCGCTTTCGACAACATGCGCAAGTCTGCTCAGCAAATGACCGAACTGGCCCAGAACAACATCGCCGCTGCAACCAGCGCAACGACCAAGGCTGCCAAAAAAGCGACCGGCAAGTAATATCGCCAAGCTTTAAGCTGCACCGAAGCCCGCTTTGATCGCGGGCTTTTTTTCGCCTGAAGAAATTGAGGCGCTGTCTTCCGGGTGATTGTGACAGTTGCTGTTTTTCTCCAATCCGACTGCATCGAAGGTGATTCGGTGCGATTGGCTACTTTCGGGCAGATGACGTGTTTGCGCATTGCCAGATTTGCGGCATAGTAAGAACACAAATGAGTGATCAAACTAAATCAGGTAAAAAAATCAGCCGATTTTTGTTGTTGACCGCACTAGCCATGCTTTCCGGAGCATTGTCTGCAGAGACGATATCGGCTTATGTGGTTTCGGTCCGCGATGGCGAGTCGCTGCTGCTGGCTGATCTCAATCGGCAGCAGATCAAGGTGCGCCTGCTGGGAATCGCTGCGCCACGCCGGACGCAATCCTTTGGCGAAGCGTCGCGTACCCATCTGGCGAATCTGACGCTCAACAAGAACGTGCGTTTCGAGTCGACGCAACGCAAACAAGGCGACTTTTTGGTCGGCAAGCTGCTGGTGCAGCCGCCTGATTGTCGTACTTGCGAGCCGACGCTGGATGTTGGCATGGCGCAGATCGCTTCAGGCATGGCGTGGTTTGTCACGGCGGCTGCTAATGATGTGCCCTCGGAAGATCGTGCACGCTACGAGCATGCCGAATTTGAGGCAAAAATCAGGAGAGCCGGTTTGTGGCAGGACAAAAATCCGCTTCCGCCCTGGCAATGGCCTTCACAATAATTGCCGAATTCCTTGAGCCAGTACGGCAGGATCTTCGGCGCCGACAATTATGTGACTGTCTTGCAGGATGAAGGTGGGGATCATGCTGATCCCGCGTTGGCGGTTTTGTCTTTCCAACTGGCGCACGCTGTCCTGATCTTCTGTTGAGGCGAGGTAGGTTTTTACCTCATCCGGTGCGTAACCGCATTCACCGGCGATGCGGCTCAGTGTGTCCAGATCACCAACATGTTCGCCACGCTGAAACTGGGCGGAAAAGAGGCGTTCAACCAGAGCGTCGACAGTGCCGCGTTGCTGCGCCCAGTGCAGCAGGCGATGGGCTTTGAGCGTGTTGGCGCGGAATTTGATTTTCTCGAAGGCGTAGTCCAGACCGTAGGGGCGGCCAGCGGCGCGTACGTTCTCAAATAGCGCCTCGACGCGTGCCCGACTGCCGAACTTGTTTTCAAGGAACGGCAGATAGGGCTCACCTTCTGGCGGTGTGTCCGGGTTGAGAAAGAAGGGTAGCCAGCGAATCTGGTATTGAAAATCGGGGTGATCCTGCTGCACCAGGGCAATGGCCGTGGCGAGGCGCCGTTTGCCGATGAAGCACCAGGGGCAGACGATGTCGGAAACGATAGTGATGGTAATCAAGGGGGGCTCCAGGCTGGGGGTAGCAGAATTTGCGTTCCGGACTTGACGTAGTGGCGCCGCGTTGCCATTCTCGGGCAAAACGCTGTCGTAGAGCAGCGCAACCGATCAACTCTTTGCAGGAAAAAACATGGCAAGAATCCTTATAGATCTGCCGGAACGGTTTACGTTCTCGACAGAAATCCAGATTTACATCAACCACATCAACTACGGTAACCATCTCGATAATTCAGCCTTGTTGTCGCTGGTTTCCGAGGCGCGGGTACGCTTTTTCAAGGCTTTGGGCTATACCGAACTGGATGTTGAGGGTTGCGGCATCATCGTTGCAGACGCCGCCATCCAGTACAAATCCGAAGCTTTTCACGGCGAGGTGCTGGTGTTTCAGATGACCGCCAATGATTTCAACAAATACGGCTGCGATCTGGTTTGGCAGATCACCGATCAGGCCTCCGGGCGTGAGGTGGCGCGCGGCAAGCACGGCATCATGTTTTTTGACTACAGCGTACGCAAGCCGGCGCTGGTGCCACCGGCATTTGTTGCACGCTTTGGGGCCTGAGTGATGATTCCGATTCGCTACGTCGAGCCGGTCTTTCGTCCGCCGAGCGAGGCGGAATCGCTGATTCTGCCGGTGACCGATGGTTGCTCGTGGAACGAGTGCACATTTTGTGAAATGTACGTCGAGCCGCAGAAAAAATTCCGTGTACGTGAGGAGGATGAGGTGCTGGAGAGCATCCGTCGCACCGGTCAGCGTTACGGTGATCAGGTGCGGCGGATCTTTCTCGCCGATGGTGATGCGCTGGTCTTGCCGACGCGGCGCCTGCTCACCATCCTTGAAGCCATTCGTACGCATATGCCGGCGGTGCGGCGGGTTTC
>CAXYZX010000244.1:0-3304 GCA_964293845.1 uncultured Dechloromonas sp. | reverse complement strand
TGGCGACCGCACCCAGCGTAGCGGCGGCGCCTTTGATTGAGTGGGCCAGGCGGCGCGCCTCGTTCTGGTCGTTGGCGGCGAGCTTGCTGGTGATGTGTTGAAAGTCCTCGAGATGGCTATTGGCAAAATTGGTGAGTAGACGCTGGTAGCTATCCATCCGTCCACGCACTGATTTGAGACCGAGCTCAAGGTTCAGACCGGGAATTGTGCTCAGGTCCACGCTCGCCATGCCGGGCTGACTCTGTGTAATGTGCTTTGGTATGCCCGGGGGCTGGGGTGCAGACGAGTCGGCCGACAGCCAGTGCAGCAGGGCGGTGAACAGAACTTCCGGGTTGACCGGTTTGGGCACGTGGTCATTCATGCCGGCGCTGATGCAGGCACTCCGATCGTCACCAAAGGCATTGGCTGTCATTGCTAGAATCGGTATGTCTGACCAGCCGGGCAGGGCGCGAATGCGGCGCGTTGCTTCAAGGCCATCCATGACTGGCATTTGCATGTCCATCAGGACCAGATCAAAGTGTTGCCTGCTGGCCAAGGTCAGTGCCTGGGCGCCATCACGGGCAACGGTGACTTGCATTCCGGCGCATTCCAGTAGCTCGGTAGCCACTTCTTCGTTAGTCGGGTTGTCTTCGGCGAGCAAAATGTGGGCGCCGGCGTGGAGTGCGGCCACCTGGTACTCGTGGTGTTGTATTGGTCGGGGAAGGATGGGCAGAGGATTCGTGGACGCTTCGTCGAGGCGTGCAGTGAACCAGAAAGTGCTGCCTTGGCCGGGTTTGCTGCTGACCCCAATCGCCCCGCCCATGGCTTCAGCAAGGCGCAGGCTGATCGCCAGGCCGAGACCGGTGCCCCCAAAGCGTCGCGTGGTTGAGCTGTCGGCTTGCTCAAACGGTGAAAATAGCCGGGCCTGTATTTCCGGAGGGATACCAATCCCCGTGTCACGAACTTCACAATGCATGTAGAGCCCAGTGCCGCTGCGCTGGAGCAGGCGTGCGGCGAGGGTGATACGGCCTTGGGCAGTGAACTTGACGGCGTTGGAGAGGAAGTTGAGGAGGATCTGCTGCAGGCGCATGGTGTCGCCACGGACAACGGCGGGAAGATGCGGATCGATTTCGATATCTATTGGCAATCCTTTGGCCTCGGCCCGCTCGATGATCAGATTGCGGGTGTTGGCCAGAATATCTGCCGGGGCCAGGTTGCTGCTTTCCAGAACCAGCTTGCCAGCCTCGATTTTGGAGAAATCGAGGATGTCGTTGAGGATACCAAGCAGATGTTGGGCGGCATTGCTGACCTTGCCCAGCCGCTTGCGCTGAGCCGGTTCGCTGGCCTCTCGCTGGGCCAGATGGGTAAGGCCAAGGATGGCGTTGAGCGGGGTGCGGATTTCGTGGCTCATGTTGGCCACGAAAGCACTTTTGGTGCGACTGGCAGCTTCGGCGTGATCCTTGGCAACGAGCAATTCGCGGGTGCGTTCATCGACCAGGGCTTCTAGGCGTGCCTGCAGCGTTTCCTGGGCGAGGCGCTGTTCGGTGATGTCCTGGATGGTGCCTAACATCTCCTGAACTTGACCATCTTCGGATAGCCGAAGTTTTCCGGTGCCCAGCACCCAGCGTACTTCACCATCATTGGGGCGGACGATGCGGTATTCTTTTTTGAATTCCTGCTTTTTGCCAAAAACATCTTCCTGCGCATAGATAGTCAATGCCATCCTGTCGTCCGGATGGATTAGCCCCTGCCAGCCTGCAAAGTTATGGGGATAAACCGGATCTATCCCGAGAATTTCATCAAGCAAGGGCGAGCTTTCCCAAAAGTCGGTTTTCGGGAAGCAAAGGTAATGGCCAAGGCGGGCGATGGTTTGGGCTTCGTGCAGGGCGGCTTCATTCTCGTCCTGCTTTTGTTGCGCGAGCAGGCGGCCAATGCCGGCGCCGATTTCGCCGGCCATGTCTTCAAGCAGGCTGATTTCTGCTGCGTCAAAGGCATCCTCGTTCTGGGAATAGAGATTGATGGCGCCGATGACCGAGCCGGAAATGCGCAAAGGCAGGGCAATTGAGGCGTGATAGTTGAAGGTCAGTGCCATTGATCGCCACGGGGCATAGTTTGGATCATCGTGCACGTTGCGACAGATGGCCGGAACACCGCTGCGAATGGCGCGACCGGTTGGGCCCTGGCCGTAGATATCATCGGCCCAGGAAATTTTTAGTTTGTCGACATAGCCAGCGCTGAATCCGGCTTCGGCCAGCACGCGAACCGAGTGCGTGGCGTCGCGTTGGGCTTCACCGATCCAGGCCAGTGGGTAACCGGCGACTTCGGTAATGAGGACGCATATTTCGGCAAGGAGACTGGCTTGATCCTCGTTGTGGCTGATCGCCCGGGCAACGCCGCTCAGCAAGGTCAGGGCACGATTCTGCTGGATGATTTTCTGGCGTTCGGCGCGGCGTTTTGAAATATTGGTCAGGATGCCTGCTGATATGCGTGGGGCGCCATTGCTGCTGCGTTCGATGACGCAAAGTTGAGATTCGACCCAGATCCAGGTGCCATCTGTGTGCAGCAAGCGGTATTCCAGCGGCCCGTCAATTATTCCGTGTTGCAGGTGGTCGACCGCAACATTGAGTCTGGCGCGGTCCTCTGGATGTGCCATACCCAGCCATTGCGCCAAGGTTTGTGGCATTTCAATCGCCGAGCGTGAGAGTAGGGCAAGCAGGCTGTCACTGGCGACGAACTGGTCGCGTTCATGAAAATATTCCCAGCCGCACGCCCCGGCACTTTCGAGGGCAAGCTGTAGATGAGTTTCCAGCCGGTGTTGTGTGTTCTCCTGCTGCGCCTTGTTCAAGGCGGCCTCGAGTTGATGCATGGCCAGCTGATCGAATAATCGACGTTGGCTGATGACGCCGAGGATCATGCCCTGCGGGTCAGTGATCGCCAAGTGCCGCAGGTGGCGCTCGCTCATGATGTGGAGCGCGGTGGTTATCGATTCGTCAATGCCAATGCCAATGACCGGCTGTCGCATGACCTGAGCCACGGGTATCTCGCTGGGCACAGGGAAGTCATGGAGCAGGCGCGGCATGTCGCGTTCGGTCAATATACCTAGCGGCTTGCCGTTGTCGGTAACGATCAGGTAGTCGGCAGCACTGTTGATCATGCAGGCAATGGCATCGCTCAAAGGCGTTTGTGGCGCCAGGCACGGCATTTTCCTATCCATCACCCCCTCCAGCGCGCGCAGGTGGCGAAATACCCAAGTGCCCAGGTAACGACAGAAATCGGTTTCGCTGACGATGCCCAGTGTGGTGCCCTGTTGATCCACAACAACCAG
>CAXYZX010000243.1:0-3346 GCA_964293845.1 uncultured Dechloromonas sp. | reverse complement strand
TCGTATTTCATGCGTTTCAGAGCAGCTTTCCGAGAATTTGTTCCAGATTATCCGCGGAAAATTCCCGCGTCTTTTGGCGGTCGACCGCAACAATATAGTTGGCGAGGCCATCCGGGAATGGTGCGATGCATTCCAGCGGCTCCGCCGTCAGTGGATGCTTGAAAGCCATGCGCCAGGCGTGTAGCGCCATCCGTTTCAGTCCTGTGCGGCTAAGACTCTTGTTCAGCGCGAAGTCGCCGTATTTTTCATCACCGAGAATCGGGAAACCAAGATGCGCCAGATGGACGCGAATCTGGTGCGTACGCCCGGTCTTTAGTTGCGCTTCGAGTAGGCTCATCTCTGGCCAGCGTGCCAGCAAACGAAATACCGTGTGTGATGCCTTGCCTTCAGGATTGACTGAGACCCGACGCTCGCCACTCTCTGTCAGATATTTGTGCAGTGGCAATTTGACTGCCTGCGTCGAATTCATCCAGCGCCCCTTGACCAGCACCAGATAGCGTTTGTCGGCCCCCGCCCCGTGTTCGCGGAACATGTCATGCAGGGCGACCAGTGCCAGACGTTTCTTGCCGACCAGCAGTATTCCTGAGGTTTCCCGGTCAAGGCGATGCGCCAACTCAAGAAACTTGGCCAAGGGACGTTGCCGACGTAGCGCTTCGATGACGCCAAAACTAACGCCACTGCCGCCGTGAACCGCAATACCCTCCGGCTTGTCAATCACGAGCAGCGCCTCGTCTTCGTAGATGATGGGCAAATCAACACGTTGCTTGGCTACTTCATCCACTTCATTTTGTGGTCGCTCGGCGATGCGGATGGGCGGAATACGCAATTTATCGCCAGTGCAAAGACGGTAAGTTGCATCGACCCGCCCGCTATTTACCCGCACTTCTCCACTACGCAAAATACGGTAAAGATGGCTTTTGGGAACACCCTTGCAACGGCGAATGAGGAAGTTATCAAGACGCTGGCCCTGCTCCTCTTCAGTGACCACCACATGGGTGACGGAATTGTTACCAGCACTATTCATTTTCTAATATACTGCCCACGTTTTGCGTCTCGGTTTGCAAGAGATTCTGAACCGTCAGACCGTTCGCCCTCGCGCTACAAGCGCGACCGCCAAACGGCAGGCTCCGAAGTCTCACTTGCGCGACTTGCACAAGCCAGACCAACGCAAAACGACTGGTTAAGTTCACTCACCAAAAGTAGTGATGTTAATGTATTAGCCCGCCGTAAGCACGCACGGATTGCCCGTTGCAGGAATTTTCAGGTTGCGCATTTCAATAAAAAGCACGCAACCGTTGTTGATCAGCACATTCATCATCGCCATCGCCATTTACCTATGACGCAACTCGAGAACTGAAACTGTCGCTGCCCTGTACGGGCCTTCTGTTGCACCAGCTTTGGTGCGCCGGAGCCCCAATACAATGAAACGTATGTTATTTAATGCGACACAGGCCGAAGAATTACGTGTCGCCATCGTCGATGGTCAGAAACTGATTGATCTAGACATTGAATCGGCCGCCAAAGAGCAACGCAAAAGCAATATTTACAAAGGTGTAATCACCCGCATCGAGCCCAGCCTCGAAGCATGCTTTATCGATTACGGCGCGGAGCGCCATGGCTTCCTGCCTTTCAAGGAAGTCTCGCGCGCTTACTTCAAGGCCGGCGTTGATGTTGGCCGTGCTAAGATCAGTGAAGCCCTGAAAGAAGGTCAGGAATTGATCGTTCAGGTCGACAAGGACGAGCGTGGCAACAAGGGCGCCGCCCTCACCACCTACGTTTCCCTGGCTGGCCGCTATCTGGTTCTGATGCCGAACAACCCGCGCGGTGGTGGTGTTTCCCGTCGCGTTGATGGCGATGAGCGCACTGAACTGCGCGAAACAATGGATCAGCTTGAAGTGCCGAATGGCATGAGCCTGATTGCTCGCACCGCTGCGATTGGTCGTCAATCCGAAGAGCTGCAATGGGATTTGAACTACCTGTTGCAACTGTGGACCGCCATTGAAGGCGCCGCCCAGCAGCAATCTGGTGCATTCCTGATTTATCTGGAAGGCAGTCTGGTTATTCGCGCCATCCGCGACTATTTCCACTCTGAAATTGGCGAAATTCTCATCGATACTGATGAGGTTTATGAACAGGCCCGCGCCTTCATGGGCACCGTCATGCCGGGCAACGTCAATCGCGTCAAACGCTACCGCGACGACGTGCCGTTGTTCTCCCGTTTCCAGATCGAACACCAGATTGAAACCGCTTTCGTACGCCAGGTAAATCTGCCGTCCGGTGGCGCCATTGTCATCGACCATACCGAAGCACTGGTTGCGGTCGACGTGAACTCCGGACGCTCAACCAAGGGCGCCGATATCGAAGAAACTGCGCTCAAGACCAATCTTGAAGCTGCCGACGAACTGGCCCGCCAGCTCCGTCTGCGCGATCTGGGTGGCCTGATCGTCATTGACTTCATCGACATGGAAGCCCAGCGCAACCAGCGTGAAGTTGAGAATCGTCTGCGCGATGGTCTGCGTTTTGACCGTGCCCGCGTCCAGATGGGCAAGATCAGTCGTTTTGGTCTGATGGAACTTTCCCGTCAGCGTCTGCGCCCGGCCCTTGCCGAAACCAGCTACATCTCCTGCCCGCGCTGTACCGGTACTGGCCACATTCGCTCCTGCGAATCTGCTGCGCTGCACATCCTGCGTATTCTCGAAGAAGAGGCGATGAAGGAAAACACGGGTGCCGTACATGTTCAGGTTCCCGTCGATGTTGCCACCTTCCTGCTTAACGAGAAGCGCCCAGAAGTTCAGGCTATCGAGTTGCGCCACAAGGTCACCATCCTGTTGATCCCCAACGTTCATCTCGAAACGCCGGCACACTCGATCACCCGTCTCAAGCATGACGATCTGAACAGCGAAGAACCGCGTGAGCCGTCCTACAAGATGGTTGATGCGCCGCTTGAAGAAACAACCAAGGTTGGCAATGGCAAGGACGAAGCTGCCAAGCCACGTCAGGAAGCAGTCATCAAGGGGATTTCGCCTGAACAGCCGGCACCAAATCTGCCGGAAAAAATGCTTGAAGTGGTTGCCCCTGCAGCGACGCAGGCATCTACTGACAGTGGGTTATTCGCCAAGATCCGCTCGTGGTTCCGTAGTGAGCCGAAGTCGATTGAAGTTACTCCTGCACCCGAGCCAGCCAAAAAACCGCGCGAAGGACGCAGTGACGGCCGTCGTGATCGTAACGATGGACGCCGCGGCGGACGCAACACCACCAAGCGCAATGATGAAGAGCGCAGTGAGCGACCGGAGCGAGGCAATCGCAACGAACGTGGTGCCGAGAAAGCACCACGCGAAGAAGCAAC
>CAXYZX010000242.1:0-3377 GCA_964293845.1 uncultured Dechloromonas sp. | reverse complement strand
CCCTCGGGCAAATTGAAGACAGCCGACAGGGCGTTCGGGTTTTTCTCGATCAGGATGGCAACCATCGTGATATTGGGCAGCGTCGAGCTGACGCCAACCGGCACCACAGCACCGTTTTCAGCGATATCCGGACCGGTGACCTGAACATCCTTGCTATCGGTCGGCGTGCCGGCGCCAATTGCCTTCAGCGTATCGGCCATGCTCTTGGCGTCAAAAGCCGCCTTGTTCCAATCGGCCAGTGCCATACCCGGCGTGATGATGCCGGCAGCAGCGAGAACGGTTAAAAGAGCTGCTCCAGAGCCGCTCTTCAGTACATTACGACGTTGATTGTTCATAACTTCTCCTCTCAGAAATAATCAGATTCCATTTCCAGTTCGTTCGTGACGCGAAGACAAGCCGCAGACAGTGCGAATAGCACGGCAAGGCGAAGTCGACAAAGTCACGGGCGATCTGGAATTGAAATTACTTTGCGCCTGCCAGAATCCACTTGACCAGTGTCTTCAGATCCTCATCCTTCAGATGACCATTCGGCGGCATCGGGATTGAACCCCAGACACCCTGACCGCCATTTTTGACCTTGGCTACCAGACGGGACTCGGCATCGGCCTGATCCTTGTAGCGGGCAACCACCTCGTTGTAGCCGGGGCCAACAATCTTGTTATTGACGCCATGGCAGGCCATGCAGCCGTTCTTGGTCGCCATCTCCAATGCCGGATTGACCGCAACGGGCGCCGCAGCCGCTGCGCCCAACGTTCGGGTACCGCGCACCGGGCCAAAATTGCGATTCTGGTCAGCCAGTTCACCGTGAGCAGTGCGGGCGTAGTCAGGCAGCGTCGAGCCGATCTGCACTTCTGTCTTGCAGTTCTTCATGCAGGCGACGTTCTTGACATCAGGCACACCACCGTTGCCGATACCACCTTTTTTGGCAGCAGCACCCGGCCACAGGCCGTGCTCGGTGGTCATGCCATTGCGGTTGGGCAGCAGTTTCTGCACGTCAGCAATATTTTTGTCGGACAAAACGAAGTCAGCAGGCACGATTTCCTGCAGATTGAGCAGGTAAGCCAGAATGGCGTACACCTCATCCGGCTTCAGCGACTTCGGTGAAGTCCAGGGCATGGCGCGCTGGATGTAGTCGAAGACTGTTGAAATCGTCGCCACCTTGGTAAAGGTCGTGCGCTGCGGCAGTTCGCCTGACGACAGACCCTTGACGCGGCCATTCTTGATGTCGTCCTTGGTCGTGCCGCCGGCCAGCGGCGTGAAGACCTCGTTCGACTCACCGAAGGAACCATGGCAGGAGGCACACTTGGCCTCGAAGAGTTCGTTGCCATTTTCTACATTGCCTGAGCCCTTGGGCAAACCCTTGAAGTCGGGGCGCACGTCGATATCCCAGGCCTTCACTTCGGCGGGTGTCGCCTGACGGCCGATGCCCTTGAAGCTGTCGAAAGCAAATGTTGCGGTCGACGCCGAAAACACGGCCAAAAAGAGGATGGATTTAGAGAACCTGGACATTGCTGACCTCCCCGCTTTCGACCACTTTCCAGGACTGGATGGCGTTGTTGTGATAAATGGATTTGGTACCGCGCACCTTGCGCAACTGGCCGTAGCTCGGTTGCACATAGCCCGTTTCGTCGATGGCACGCGACTGCAGGATGGCTGGTTTGCCATCCCATACCCAGTTGATGTTGAAACGGGTCAGCGCCTTGTTCTGCACCGGACCTTCGATGCGTGCCGTCTGCCAGTTGATGCCGCCATCGAAGGAGACATCGACCTGCTTGATACGGCCGCGACCAGACCAGGCGAGACCGGAAACATTGAAGAAGCCCTTGTCGAGCAGGGTCTGACCGCCGGATGGCGTCGTGATCACTGACTTGGCTTCCTGAATCGAGCTGTACTGGCGATGCAGGCCGCTCGGCAGGAGGTCGATGTAATGCACTGCCTCATCCTTGGTCGCATACGGCTTGTCACCGACTTCGATGCGGCGCAGCCACTTGACCCACGACACGCCCTGCACGCCCGGCACGACAAGGCGTAGCGGGTAGCCGTTTTCCGGACGCAGCATTTCGCCGTTCTGGCCGTAGGCGACGAACACTTCGCCGGATTCGACCATTTCCATCGGGATGGTGCGTGTCATCGAGGAGCCATCGGCCCCCTCAGCCAGCACGTAGCGGGCTTTCTTGTAATCGACGCCGCAGTCTTCCAGCAGATACTTGAGCGGCACCCCGGTGAACTCCGAGCAGGAGAGCATGCCGTGCGTGTATTGCACCGTCGGCACCGCCACGTTGCCCCATTCCAGGCCAGTGTTGGCACCGCATTCGATGAAGTGGATGCGCGACACGGAGGGCAGACGCATCAGCTCGTCCATGGTGTAAACCTTGGGTTTCTTGAGCAGCGTATCGTCTGAACCATTGACCATCAGGCGATGCCGCGCCGGATCAACATCCTGCCAACCTTGGTGATGGCGCTCGAAATGCAGGCCGGACGGCGTGATGATACCGAACAGGCCCTGCAGCGGCGCAAAAGACACCGAGGCGCCGCCAACCCGGGCCAGACCCGGCGACTCGCGACGCAGCAACTGGCTTTCGAACTTCGACGGCATACCGTACGGGTTGGTGGCAACTGGTTTACCCAGTGTCGTCGACCATTCCGGCAGGTTAAGAATATTGCTGTCACCTTCGGCCGCCGCCCGTGCCGCAAGCGGCGCTGCCATGACGGCGCCAGCCGCGAAAAAGCTCTTCCTCAGAAAATCACGGCGCCCTGCCGCAACAGCCTTGACTTGCTCTTCCGACAGGAAGTTTTCCGGTGCAGGCCGCAGACGTCCCGGATTTTGAACACGATCCACCATAGCGATGACATCCCCTCTGTGTTGTTTACTTCAATGATTTAATGCGTTGCCGAGACTCCGAAGACATCACCCATGTCACGACTGGCCACGGTTATGCTGACCACTCGGCAAATATCGACAAAATTTGGATCTATGACGCGGTAGAACACCGAATTTCCATCCCGCCGCCGCTCCACTACCCCGGCACGAAAAAGGATGTTCAAATGGCGCGAAATATTGGCTTGCGTCAAACCAACCGTTTCCACAACCTCGCGAACCGGGCGCTCTTCTGCACACAAGCAGGAAAGGATGCGGAGACGAGTCGGGTCGGCCAGTAATCCGAAGTAATTTGCCACCTGCTCGAATACGTAATTTTCTTCGTCCATTTTTCGCAATTGATTTCAGTCAAATATAACGATATAACTACACACTTATATAGTCAACAACTAATATTGTTGCGTCGCAGCATGCAATTTATCCAAAAGAGCTATACCCTTTGCCCTACGCTGATCTTCAAGAAAAGACCTAAAGCATTAGCTACATAAACACACACTGA
>CAXYZX010000241.1:0-3466 GCA_964293845.1 uncultured Dechloromonas sp. | reverse complement strand
CCCCTGTTATTCCTGATGGCGATTGGACCCTTTGCCAACTGGAAAGAAGCCTCATTCCCGGAAATTTTGCGCACCTTGCGCTGGGCTTTCCTTGTTGCCGTCATTGTCGCCATTGCCGTACCGTTAATTTATGGCACGTGGACACCTCTGACCGCACTCGGCCTGCTACTCGCTTCATGGATCGTCATGGCCGGGCTGACCAACTTCATCGGCCGTGTCCAGAGCACCCGCGCCGGGCAGTCCTTCCTGAGTGCAGCACTCAAGCAGCCGCGCAGTTTCTTTGGCATGCATGTCGCACACATCGGCATTGCCGTCTTTGTGGTCGGTGTCACCATGGTCAGCAGCTTCCAAGACGAGAAAGACGTCAAGATGGCCCCCGGTGAAAGTGTTGATGTCGCTGGCTATCATTTCACCTTCAACGGGGTGAAAGCGGTGGAAGGCCCGAATTACATCGCAGCGCAAGGCGACTTCGATCTGTCGGTCGACGGCAAGTTTCTGCTGAAAATGAGTCCGGAAAAGCGCAATTACCACTCATCGCAAATGCCGATGACCGAAGCCGCCATCGATGCCGGGTTACTGCGCGATGTGTATGTCTCGCTTGGTGAACCGATTGATCGCGACAAACCGGAAGGTGAATGGGCGGTACGCGTTTATTACAAACCCTTTGTCGACTGGATCTGGGGTGGTTGCTTGCTGATGGCACTGGGTGGCTTGCTGGCCATGCTCGACCGCCGCTACCGCATCAAGTCACGCGCCACTTCGGCAATCAATACCCCGGCAGGAACCCAACAAGCATGAATCGTTATTTCTGGATCCTCGGCGCTTTTGCTGCCCTCGTTCTACTGCTCGCGGTCGGGCTCGGTCTTAACCCGCGTGACGTCCCCTCGCCACTGGTCGGCAAGCCGGCCCCTGCCTTCAACCTGAATGTACTGGCGACGCCGGACAAGACGCTCGGTCCCAAGGACATGCAGGGCAAGGTCTGGCTACTTAACGTCTGGGCTTCGTGGTGTGTTTCCTGCCGCGCCGAGCACCCGGTACTGGTTGAGTTCTCGAAGAAAGTCGACGTGCCGCTGATCGGTCTCAACTACAAGGAAGTGCGTGGTGACGGCGGTTTTGAAATGAGCAAGATGGCCGCCGATGAAGAGAAAAAACTCGCCTTCCAGCGTGCCAACAAATGGCTGGCCGATCATGGCGACCCCTACAAGCTGACCGTAATGGACCTTGATGGCCGCGTCGGCATCGATTACGGTGTTTATGGCGTGCCGGAAACCTACGTTATCGACAAGGCCGGAGTCATCCGCATGAAGCACACCGGCCCGATCACACCGGACATCCTTGGCAAAAGGATCATGCCGCTGCTCGCGGAGTTGAACAAATGACCTGGCGTGCGATCATCCTGGCCCTGTTTTTTGCCTCATTTTTCACGTCGACCGCAACATTTGCCTCAGCCACCACCGAAGCCGCCCTCGCCGTCGATCCGGTGGCCGAAAAACGCCTGCAGAAACTGTCTGAAGAATTGCGCTGCCTGGTCTGCCAGAACCAGACGATTGCCGACTCCAACGCCGAACTGGCGCAGGATCTGCGCCGCGAAGTCCGCGCCATGATCAAGGATGGCAAGACCGACAAGGAAATCGTCGACTTCATGGTTGTCCGCTATGGTGACTTCGTCCTCTACCGCCCGCCAGTCAAGGGTATTACCCTGCTCCTCTGGGGCGGCCCGATTGCCCTGATGCTGCTCGGCTTCTTTGTCCTGCAACGCTACCTGCGCCGCCGTAGCAGACGCATCAATGCTGAAGACCAGCCACTCACAGCCGACGAAACCAGCCGCGCCGATACGCTGCTCAAGGAACTCAACCCGAAATGACCCAGTTTGCCATTTTCGCCACCCTGATGATTGTGGTGGTCGCTGCCTTTGTCTTGCCGCCACTTTGGCTGGGCCTGCGCGCCCCCAAAGCCAAGGCTGATCGCAAGGAATTGAATCTCTCCATCTTTCGCGACCAATTGGCCGGTCTGGAACGTGAAAAAGTCGAAGGTCTTCTGTCTGAAAGCGACTTTGAACAGGCCAAACGCGAAGTCCAGCGCCGCCTGCTTGAAGAAATCGAGCCGGAAGGTACGGCCCCGCAAACGACTGAAGCAAGCCACAGCCCCAGCCGCAAAACTGCGATCGCGCTGCTCTTCCTGCTGCCCGTCCTCGCCACGGTCGGCTATGGCCTGCTCGGCAATCCGAAGGCGCTCGACCCGACACAAACCAGCGCTCCGCCCAAGATGACGCAGGATCAAATCAACGGCATGGTCGCCAAACTCGCCGAGCGTATGGCCGCCAACCCGGACGATCTCAAAGGCTGGCTGATGCTGGCCCGCTCTTACAAGACCATGGGCCGCTATGAAGATGCGGTCACCGCCTACGGCAAGGCGGAAAAGCTCGTCAATGAAGACCCCGACCTGCTCGCCAGTTATGCCGAAACCGTCGCCATGGCCAACGGCAAGGGCTTGAAGGGTAAACCGATCCAGCTGGTCGAACGCGCCCTCAAACTCGACCCCAAGCATCCACACGCCCTGTTCCTCGCCGGAGCGGCCGCCATGGAAGCCGGCGACAACAAGAAGGGCATTACTTACTGGGAATCACTGCTGCCGCAGGTTGAACCGGGTTCGGAAATCGACCAGATGTTGCGTAGCGGCATCGACAAGATGAAAGAGGGCAAATAAAGCGTGGTGGACGCCAGCCGCCGCGGATTCTTTCGCGGTCGACCGCGCCCCAAGGCTGAAATTCGCCCGCCCTGGGCGCTTCCCGAAACCGAATTCACCGACCGTTGCACACGCTGCAATGACTGCCTGGCTGCCTGCCCGGAACAGATCATTGTCAGCGGCGATGGCGGTTTCCCGACCATCAATTTTGCCCGTGGCGAATGCACCTTCTGCGGCGACTGTCTCAAGGCCTGCACTCCGCAGGCGCTTAAAGAAGTACCGGATACCCAGCCTTGGCCCTACAAGGCGCTCATCGGCCTCACCTGCCTGCCGCACCAAGGGGTCGAGTGTCGCGTTTGTGGCGACTACTGTGACGCACGGGCGATCCGCTTTGCCCCACGCATCGGTGGCAGTCCATTACCGGAAATCGATACGGAGAAATGTACTGGCTGCGGCGCCTGCATCGCCCCCTGCCCAGTCACGGCGATTACAGTACGCATCTGAGCCGCTCCGGCTCCCGTGCTGGCCACTTCACCAGTGGTTGAAAATCACTCATGTCCGCATCCAGACAACGCTGGTGGCCTTCCTCAATCGCCTCGTCCATTTCTGGAAAATGCCTCTGCAGGGCGCTTGGTGTTGTGCTTTAATTAACTTTACACACTGCCACTGGAGCCAAATAAATGAGTCAGGAAAAATTCCGTCTTGTTACCCGAAGCGACTTCGACGGACTGGTCTGCGCCGTATTGTTGAACGAACTTGATCTGATCGACGAAATCAAATT
>CAXYZX010000240.1:0-3488 GCA_964293845.1 uncultured Dechloromonas sp. | reverse complement strand
TTGAAGCCCTACCTGCCCCCGGCCTGGTTACCCGGCGGCCACGCTCAAACTATCTGGCCGCTGCTGATCAAGCCGCGCCCACTCCAACTGCGCCGCGAACGCTGGGAAACGCCGGATGGCGATTTCATCGACGTCGATCATCTCGATGGGCCGCCCAATTCTCCCTTGCTGGTTCTCTTTCACGGTTTGGAAGGCAGCGCGCGAAGCCATTACGCACTGTCTACCGCCGACGCCTGCCACAAGGCCGGCTGGCGTCTGGCACTGCCGCATTTTCGCGGCTGCTCGGGTGAATTGAACCGCAAGCCGCGCGCCTATCACTCCGGCGATTCGGATGAAATCGACTGGATATTGCGTCGTCTGCATGTCGCTAACAAGGGGCGGCCGCTCCATGCCGCCGGTGTCTCGCTCGGCGGCAATGCCCTGCTTAAATGGGCTGGCGAACGGGGTAGTGTAGCGGCTGAAGTGGTCACCGGCGTTGCGGCAATCTGCGCGCCACTCGATCTGGCAGCCTGCGGCCATCATCTGGCGCGCGGCTTCAATCGCGTCTATACCCGACATTTTCTCCAGACGATGCGCGTTGTTTCGGCAGCCCGGCTAAAGCAGTTTCCAGGGCTGTTCGACGAAGTAAAAATGCGCGCCGCGATCAATCTTTACCAGTTCGATGATGCCGTCACCGCCCCGGTACATGGTTTCGCCGGCGCCGACGATTACTGGCTGCGCGCTTCGTCCAAGCCGTGGCTCAAATCGATCGCCGTCCCAACTCTTACGGTCAACGCCAGAAACGACCCATTTTTGCCCGCCAGTTACCTGCCCAAGCCGTCCGAAGTCAGCTCTTTCGTGCGCCTTGAACATCCGGCAGACGGTGGCCACGTTGGCTTCGTCAGCGGCACTTTTCCGGGAAATCTGGACTGGCTGCCGCAAAGACTCTTACACTTCTTCCTTTCCGAAACGTCATAAACAAACATCATGAGCCAACTCCCTGCTGAAATCTTCAAGGCCTACGACATTCGCGGCATCGTCAACAAATCGCTGACCGCCGATGTCGTCCGCCGCATCGGCCATGCGCTCGGTTCGCTGGCCATCGAACAGGGCCAGAGCGCGATCGCCGTCGGCCGCGACGGACGCCTCTCCGGCCCCGAATTGGCTGGCGCGCTGATGGACGGCATCTGCGCCGCCGGAGTAGACGCCATCGATGTCGGTTGCGTGCCAACGCCAGTCACCTACTTTGCCGCCTACGAGCTCGGCTGCCATTCCTGCGTTTCGGTCACCGGCAGCCACAATCCGCCGGACTACAACGGCTTGAAGATGGTGATCGGCGGCACAACGCTGGCCCTCGAGGCGATTCAGGATCTCAAGCGCCGCGCCGAGTCTGGCAATTTGAAACATGGACAGGGCAAGCGCACGAGCGCTAATGTGCTGGGTGCCTACGTTGAAAAGATAATCGGCGACGTCAAGCTGGCACGGCCAATGAAGATCGTCATGGATTGCGGCAACGGTGTCGCCGGCGCCATCGCCCCCGAACTCTTCAAGCGCCTCGGTTGTGAAATCGTGCCGTTGTTCTGCGAAGTCGATGGTAATTTCCCCAATCATCACCCGGACCCGTCGAAACCGGAAAACCTCGCCGATGTGATCAAGGCGCTCAAGGAAACCGATGCTGAAATCGGCATCGCCTTCGACGGCGACGGCGACCGCCTCGGCGTCGTCACCAAGGACGGCGAAATCATCTACCCGGATCGTCAGTTGATGCTCTTCGCCGCCGATGTGCTGTCGCGCGTACCCGGCGGCCAGATCATTTACGACGTCAAATGCACCCGCCTGCTGGCGCCGTGGATCAAAAAGCACGGCGGCGTGCCGCTGATGTGGAACACCGGCCACGCGTTGGTCAAGAAAAAACTCAAGGAAACCGGCGCTCCGCTCGCCGGCGAAATGTCCGGCCATACTTTCTTCAAGGAGCGCTGGTACGGCTTCGATGACGGCCTTTACACGGGGGCACGCCTGCTCGAAATCCTGTCGCGTGCGGTCGACGGCAATCCCGTGCTGAAAAATTTACCGAATTCCCCGTCAACCCCGGAACTCAATATCAAGATGGCCGAAGGTGAGCCATTTACGTTGATCGACAAACTCAAGGCCGAAGGTAAGTTCAGCGATGCAGTCGAGTTGATTACCATCGATGGTGTGCGTGTCGAGTACGCCGATGGCTTCGGTCTGGCCCGCCCCTCCAATACCACCCCGGTTGTCGTCCTGCGCTTCGAGGCAGACAATACTGTTGCACTGGAACGCATTCAGGGAGACTTCCGCCAGGCCATCAAGGCGGTCTGGCCCGGCATTGAGCTGCCCTTTTAAGGAACTGAAGTGAGCGAAACTGCCACCGACCAGCTTTTCCTCGGGCGCCAGCCTATTCTGGACCGCGACCAGAAACTTGTCGCTTATGAATTGCTCTTTCGCAATGGCACACGTAACAGCGCCGAGGTAACCGATGGCGTTCAGGCCACCGCCACCGTCATCGTCAATGCCTTTGCCGAATTGGGCGTCGAGGCTGCGCTAGGCAAATGCCGTGGCTACATCAATGTCGACGAAGCTTTTCTGTTCAGCGACATGCTGGAACTGTTGCCGCGCCAGTCGGTGGTTTTGGAAATTCTCGAAACCGTGCCGCCGACCGCAGCCGTGATCGAACGTTGCCTTGCCTTGAAGGCCACCGGTTTTACGCTGGCCCTGGATGATGTGATTCAGCTCGAGCCGGCGTATGCCGAGTTGCTGGCACTGGTCGAAATCGTCAAGGTCGACATCCAGCCGCTCTCTCGCGTCCAGTTGATGCAACTGGTCATGAAACTGAAGCCCATGGGCAAGCAATTACTAGCCGAGAAAGTCGACTCTCGGGAGCAGATGGAACAATGCCTGAAACTCGGCTTCACCTTGTTTCAAGGCTACTACTTCGCCAAACCAACGATCATCGCCGGCAAAAAACTGGAGCACTCAAAACTCTCGTTGATGAAACTGATGGGGCTGCTGCTCAGCGATGCCGAAACCTCAAAACTTGAAGAGGCACTGAAGCCGGAACCGGGCCTGACGGTCAACTTGCTACGCATGACCAATTCGGTAGGTGCCGGCACCGCCGAAAAAATCACCTCGCTGCGCCACGCCATTACCGTGCTTGGCCGCCGTCAGCTGCAACGCTGGCTGCAGTTGTTGGTTTTTTCCTCAGGCGCACAGGCCGGTGCAAGCAACCCGTTGCTGATGCTGGCCGCCACCCGTGGCCGCCTGATGGAACTGCTCGCCGAAGACCTGCGTCCGGGTGATGGCGCACTAGCCGACCGCGCTTTCATGGCCGGCATCATGTCCCTGATGCCGGCACTGGTCGGCCTGCCGATAGCAGAAATCGTTGCGCCTCTCGGTCTCACCGGCGACGTTCGCGAGGCGTTGTGTGAAGGCAGCGGTCAGCTCGGTGACATGTTGCATCTGGCAGAAAGTAGCGAGAGTGGTGATCTTGA
>CAXYZX010000239.1:0-3497 GCA_964293845.1 uncultured Dechloromonas sp. | reverse complement strand
ATTCTTTGATTGCCGGCGGCTGCATCATCTCCGGCGCCACGGTCAAAAGCTCGCTACTCTTCTCCAGCGTCAATGTGCATAGCTGGGCAACGGTCGAAGACTCGGTCATCCTGCCCGGCGTCGACATTGGTCGCCATGCCGTGCTCAAGCGCTGTGTGGTCGACAAGCAGTGCCGCATCCCCGAGGGCATGGTGATCGGCGTCAATCCCGAAGAGGATAGAAAACGCTTTCATGTCAGCCCCAAGGGCATCACGCTGGTTACTGCTGAAATGCTCGGACAGGGCGCGGCGACTCCCCGCTGATGGCTGATCTCGCACTCCTCTGGCACATGCATCAGCCGGATTACCGGCACCCGGACAGCGGGGAATTCCTGCTGCCTTGGGTCTTTTTGCACGCGATCAAGGACTACACAGACATGGCGGCGCATCTGGAGCGCCATCCGGGCATCAAATGCACGGTCAATTTCGTCCCCGTGCTGCTCGACCAGATCGAGGATTACGCAGAACAATTTGAAACCGGAAAATGGCGTGATCCGCTACTGCGCATCGCCAGCTGGCCGGACCCAGACCGCCTGCCGCCTGAAGATAGAAACTGGCTGCTCGACATGGCTTTCCGCTGCCATGCACCGACCATGCTGGAACCCTTTGCCCCATACCGCCGCCTGCGCGATATCCTGAACTTCGTGCGCAGCCATGACGGCAATGGCCTGAGCTATCTTTCCGGCAATTACCTGTCCGACCTCGCCACCTGGTACCTGCTGGCCTGGAGCGGTGAAAGCCTGCGCCGTAGCGGCACCATCATCCCGGAGATGATGGCCAAGGGCGACAGTTTCTCGCTGGCTGATCGCCAAAGCCTGCTCGGCGCTCTCGGCGCAGCCGTCGCCGGCTTGATCCCGCGCTATCGGGCGCTGGCTGAAAGCGGACAGATCGAACTGAGTTGCACACCGGCCACCCATCCGCTCGCCCCCTTGCTGATCGACTTCAATGCGGCCCGTGAAGCGTGGCCCGATTGCCCGCTACCGGCTGCACCAACCTATCCCGGCGGGCGCTCAAGAGTTGAAGAACATCTACAGATGGCCAAGACAAGCCACAGCCGCCGTTTCGGGCAAGCGCCTGCCGGTTTGTGGCCAGCCGAAGGTGCCCTCTCCTCGCCGTTTCTGAAGCAGATTGCCGAGGCCGGCTTCAAATGGACGGCAAGCAGCCACGGGGTGCTCAAGCACTCAGCTGGCAACAGCGCCCGAACAACCAATGCCTGGCAAGCGCCAGAAGAAATACCGGGCGACATCACCTTATTTTTCCGCAACGAACATCTGTCGGACCTGATTGGCTTTGAATACGCCAACTGGCATGGGCGCGACGCCGCGCAGCATTTCATGACCGAGCTCAAGGCCATCCATATTCAGGATGCCGACAACCTGATTCCGGTCTTTCTCGATGGCGAAAATGCCTGGGAATACTACCCGTACAACGGCTGGTATTTTTTCTCCGATCTCTACGATGCCCTGGAGAAAAACCCCGGCATTCGCACTGTGACCCTCTCCGAAGCCGCCGACAAGCAGCAGGCACGGCGCCAGCGTCTGCCGAAACTTACCGCCGGCAGCTGGGTTTTTGGCACCCTGTCGACCTGGATTGGCAACCCCGACAAAAACCGCGCCTGGGAGATGCTGTGCGACGTCAAACAATGCGCCGACCGCGCTCTCGATAGCGGCCGGCTTGACCAATCGGCGCGCCACGAAGTCCTGCGCCGCCTCGCTATCTGTGAAAGTTCGGACTGGTTCTGGTGGCTGGGCGACTACAACTCACCTGAGTCAGTCCGTTGTTTTGACTGCCTGTTCCGCGAAAACCTCAAGGCCCTTTATCGCCTGCTCAACCTGCCGATCTCCTCCAGCCTCGATCATCCGATCAGCAAAGGCGGCGGCGAGCCGGAAAGCGGCGGCACCATGCGCCGCGCCACTTAGACAGAAACATCATGACTCACCCAGTTACCCTGCTGCTCGGCGTGCACGCCCACCAACCCGTGGGCAATTTCCCGGAAGTAATAGCCGACGCCCACCTGCGCTGCTACAAACCCTTTCTCGAAACGCTCTACCATTACCCGGACTTCCGTTTCGCCGCCCATTTCTCGGGCTGGCTGCTCGACTGGTTGCGTGAGCGCTATCCGGCCGATATGGATTTGTTGGCGCAAATGGTCAAACGCGGCCAAGTCGAGTTATTCAGTTCCGGCGACACCGAGCCCGTGCTCGCCGCCATCCCGCACCGTGATCGTGTCGGTCAGCTCAACACCCTGAATGACAAACTGGCCGCCTGGACCGGCGTCAAGCCCGGTGGCGCATGGCTCACCGAACGCGTCTGGGAATCCGCCGTCGTGCCGGCGCTGGCCGCTACCGGCATTGGCTACGTCACGGTCGATGACTACCATTTTTTCTGCACCGGCAAATCATCGGCAGAACTTGACGGCTATTTCAGCACCGAAGAAGACGGCACCCGGCTCGACCTGTTCCCGATTTCGGAAGCGCTACGCTACCGCCTGCCCTTCTCGCCGGCACATGAAGTCATCGGCTATCTCGAACACCTCGCCGACCAGGGGCAATCCGCCGCCATCTACTTTGACGACATCGAGAAATTCGGCATCTGGCCTGAAACCTACGACTGGGTTTACAACCGTGGCTGGCTCAAGGCCTTGATCGAAGGCGTGCTGGCCAGCCCGAAAATCCGCACCGCCACTTACGCCGACTTCCACGCCAGCAATGCCACACGCGGTATCGTCTATTTACCGACCACCTCGTACAGCGAGATGAACGAATGGACGCTGCCAATGCCTGCTGCCGGCATCTATTCGAATCTACTGGCCAGCGAAAAGGCCGCCGGGCGTGGCGACCAGCACCGCCCCTTCCTGCGCGGCGGCATCTGGCGCAACTTCCTGACGCGTTACCCGGAAGCCAACTGGATGCATAAGCGCATGCTGGCGCTCTCGGCCCGCCTTGCTGAAATTCCTGACTCGCCGCCAGAGCTGATTGCCGACCTCTATCGCGCCCAGGCCAACGATGCCTACTGGCACGGCCTGTTCGGCGGCCTTTACCTGCCCCATCTACGGCGTGCGGTGTGGCGCAACATCGTCGCGCTGGAGGCCAAACTGGACGAACTGACGCCGCGCGCAGCAATTGTTGCGGTCGACCTCGATTTGGACGGAAAAAATGAACTCATCGCTCACACGCCAACCTTGCAAATTGTCATTCGCGATGATGGCCTGGCGGCGGCGCATGAACTGAGCAGTTATGCCCTAAGCCACAATTTTGGCGATACCCTGCGCCGCTACCAAGAGCATTATCACGACAAGATAGCCCACGGGCCAAGCAGCGAGCATCACGGCGAGGGCATTGCCTCGGCACACGACGTGGTGCGTTTCAAACACCCGATTACGCTCGCCGACATCGTTCCCGACCCCCTGCCGCGCGCGTTATGGATGGATGATCTCGATGGCAACAGCCTCACGGACTA
>CAXYZX010000238.1:0-3511 GCA_964293845.1 uncultured Dechloromonas sp. | reverse complement strand
GTCTGCATGGCTGGGCGATGAGCCGCTATTCGGGCTGCTGGGTCGCCTTCAAGGCACTGGCTGACACCGTCGAAACCTCGGCCTCGGTGCGCGTTGATATTGCTGCGGTCGACATCGTTTTCCCCAGCGATTTTCAGTTACCGGCCGACGGTCTCAACATCCGCTGGCCCGATCCGCCACTGCTTCAGGAAGCACGGCTGCTCAACCACAAGCTCTATGCTGCCCTCGCCTACGCCCGCGCCAATCGGCTCAACCGAGTCATCATCGATTCACCGAGTCCACGGCTGGGCATTCTGACTGCCGGCAAATCCTATCTCGATGTCCGTCAGGCGCTCGACGAGTTGGGCATTGATGATGTGCTGGCCGCCGAAATCGGCATCCGCCTCTACAAGGTCGGCATGGTCTGGCCGCTCGAACCGGAAGGCGTCCGCCACTTTGCCGAAGGGCTGGAGGAAATCCTCGTCGTCGAGGAAAAACGCCAGTTGCTCGAATATCAGTTGAAGGAAGAACTGTACAACTGGAAGGACGACGTGCGCCCGCGCGTCATCGGCAAGTTCGACGAAATCGGCGAATGGTCGGAAGGCAACTGGTTGTTGCCGGCCACCGGCGAACTGGCAGTCGCCACCATTGCCCGCGTCATCGCCGAACGCGTCGGTCGATTTTTCACCTCACCAACCATCGCCGCCCGCCTCAAGGTCATTGCGGCCAAACAGAAAGCCGCCCTGACCCCCATCGTGCTGGCCGAGCGCAAACCGCATTTCTGTGCCGGCTGCCCGCACAACAGTTCGACCAAAGTCCCGATCGGCTCGCGCGCCGTCGCCGGCATCGGCTGCCATTACATGGTGACCTGGATGGACCGCCAAACCGCCACCTTCACCCACATGGGCGGCGAAGGCGTGCCCTGGGTCGGCCAGGCCCCGTTCACCGAAGAAAAACATATTTTCGCCAACCTCGGCGACGGCACCTATTTCCACTCCGGGCTGCTCGCCATTCGCCAATCGATTGCCGCCAAGGTGGCGATCACTTACAAGATTCTCTACAACGACGCCGTCGCCATGACCGGTGGCCAGCCGGTCGATGGCATCCTGAGCGTTGCCCGCATCACTCGCCAGCTGGAGGCCGAAGGCGTCGGCAAGATGGTCATCGTCACCAACGATCCGGCCAAATACGCCGAGATCACCGACCTCGCACCGAATGTTCCGATCCGCCACCGCGACGAGCTGGATATCGTACAGCGCGAATTGCGCGAGGAAGCCGGCGTCTCGGTGCTGATCTACGATCAGGTCTGCGCCACCGAGGCACGTCGCCGCCGCAAGCGCGGCAAAATGCCGCTCATCAACCGCCGCCTCGTGATCAATGAGGCAGTCTGCGAAGGCTGCGGCGACTGTTCGGTGCAATCCAACTGCCTGTCCATCGTTCCCGTTGAAACCGCTTTCGGCACCAAGCGCCAGATCGATCAATCCTCGTGCAATCAGGATTTTTCGTGCGTTAAAGGTTTCTGCCCCAGTTTCGTCAGCATCGAAGGCGGACAACTAAAAAAAGGTCGCATTTCGGCGGTCGACCGCGCCCCGCAGGAAGTCCCCTTGGGGGATAACAATTGGCAGGAATTACCGGAACCCCGCCTGCCCGTCATCGAAACACCCTATAACCTGCTTATCACCGGCGTCGGCGGCACCGGTGTGATTACGCTCGGCGCCCTGATCGGCATGGCCGCCCACCTCGACGGCAAAGGCATATCCACCCTGGACATGACCGGACTGGCGCAAAAGTACGGCGCGGTTTTTTCACATTTGCGCATTGCTGAGCGCCCGGAAGACATCCACGCCGCACGCATCGCCACCGGCGAAGCCCACGCCATACTGGGTGGCGATCTGGTGGTCAGCGCCAGCCCCGAAGCGCTCTCGAAAATGCTTGCCGGACGCACCCGCGCCATCGTCACTTGCACCGAAACACCAACCGCCGAGTTCACCAAGAACCGCGACTGGCATTTCCCGCTCGCTGGCATGAAGCAGCAACTGATCGACACTCTGGGTAGCGAGCAACTGCAATTCATTGATGCCCAGCAACTGGCCAGCAAACTGATGGGCGATGCCCTTTTCGCCAACATGCTCCTGCTCGGCCATGCCTGGCAAAATGGGCTGGTACCTGTGTCGGCGGTAGCCCTCGATCAGGCCATCGCGATCAACGGCACGGCGGTCGACGCCAACCGTGCCGCCTTCCTGTGGGGCAGACGTGCTGCGGTTTACCCGCAAAAGGTGGCAGAAATCGCCGGCCCGCTAAGTGGCGAGCATTTTGTCGCGCAATCGCTGGATGAGCTGATCCGCAGCCGCATTTCCCACCTGACCACCTATCAGGATAGCTCGCTCGCCCAACGCTATCAAAACCGCCTGGCCAGCATCCGCAGCATCGGCAACGAAGCGCTGCTACGCATCGTTGCCACCCAATATGCCCGCCTCCTCGCCCCCAAGGACGAATACGAAGTCGCCCGCCTCTATGCCGAAACCGACTTCCTCAAGCACCTTGGCGAAACCTTCGAGGGCAATTTCCGCCTCAGCTTCCATCTCGCACCTCCCCTGTTCAGCCAGCCCGGCCCCGATGGCCGCCCGAAGAAAATCGCCTTCGGCCCGTGGTTGATGCCAGTGCTGAAATGGCTGGCCAAAGCCCGCAAGCTACGCGGTAGCTGGCTTGACCCTTTCCGTTTTGGCCAGGACAAACAGAGCGAACGCAAACTGCTTGCCGACTACGAAGCCGACCTCGACCTGATCAGCGAAACCCAAGGCAACATGGCCGATGCACTCACTTTGGCCAACTGGCCCGGCGAGGTGCGGGGGTTTGGCCCGGTGCGTGCTCAGGCTGCCGAAAAAGCCGCAAAAACGAGAGAAACAGCCAGAATGGCCTTGATCGCATAAAATTAGCGGATGTCCTCGACTCCGATGCGCCAGTTCGCCCTGCAGGGGGCGGCAGTCATTCTCGTTTTATCCATCGCCTGGCCGTATTTCGGCTGGACCGCAGAAGCCATGCCCTGGCTGCAAACCAGCCTGGCGATTGGCAGCGTCGCGCTGGTTTTTGCGACCATCTCACGCCAGCCGTGGTGGTGGCGCGTCATTCATGCTGGTTTCATGCCACTGGTCTGGCTGACCCACAGTCTCTCCATCGATCCCAGCTGGTTCCTGGTTGCCTTCGTGCTTTTGCTACTGGTCTATCGCGGTGCCTTGAGCGGACAGGTACCGCTCTACCTGTCGAACAAGGAAACCGTCGCCACACTGGCCGAAATGTTGGCTGAACGCGGCCCCTGCCGCTTTCTTGATCTCGGCGCCGGACTTGGCAGCACCACCGTACCGCTGGCCGACGCACGTCCGGACAGCCACTTCACCGGCTACGAAAACGCCCCACTAACCTGGCTGGTTGGCCGCTACTTCAGCCTGGGCCGACCCAACATCCACTGGCGCTGGGATGATCTCTGGCAGGCCAATCTCGGTGACTACGACGTAGTTTACGCATTCCTCTCACC
>CAXYZX010000237.1:0-3528 GCA_964293845.1 uncultured Dechloromonas sp. | reverse complement strand
GAAAACATCGGCTGCATCGTCATCACCGGCAATGAGAAAGCCTTCGCCGCCGGAGCCGACATCGGCTTCATGAAGGATTTCGACTACATGCATGCCTACAAGACGGACTTCATCACCCGCAACTGGGAGCGCATCAAGACCACGCGCAAGCCGGTGATCGCGGCGGTGGCCGGCTTTGCGCTGGGCGGCGGTTGCGAGATGGCGATGATGTGCGACATGATTTATGCCGCCGATACCGCCAAATTCGGCCAGCCGGAAATCCGCCTCGGCACCCTGCCCGGGGCCGGTGGAACGCAAAGATTGCCACGCGCCATCGGCAAGGCCAAGGCGATGGACATGTGCCTGACCGCGCGCATGATGGACGCCGTCGAAGCTGAAAAGGCCGGCCTCGTTGCCCGCATCATTCCGGCCGATCAACTGCTCGAAGAAACCCTGAAAGCCGCTACCACCATCGCCGGTTTCTCGCTACCGGTGGTCATGATGATCAAGGAATCGGTCAACCGCGCCTTCGAATCCTCTCTGAACGAAGGCCTGCTCTTCGAGCGCCGTGTCTTCCACTCGGCCTTTGCCCTGGAAGACCAGAAGGAAGGCATGGCCGCCTTTGCCGAGAAGCGCAAGGCGACCTTCAAGAACCGCTGAGTTGCACCTCTTTGTAGACATTTCCAGCCACGGCTTTGGGCACCTCGCCATCACGGCGCCGGTGCTCAATGCCCTGGAAAAAATCAGCCCGAATTTGCGGTTGACCGTAAGAAGTGCGCTACCCGCCGCCAAACTGCAGCAACGGATCAGAATTCCTTACGAACTGATCGCCAGCGCCAGCGATTTCGGTTATGTGATGATAGACGCGACGCGCATCGATCATGAGGCCAGCGCCAGCGCCTATCGTCAGGCCCATGCCAACTGGCCGGCGCGGGTTGCCGACGAAGCGCGTTTTCTGGCTGACCTCAAACCCGATCTTGTTTTGACCAACGTCAGTTACCTGCCGCTGGCCGGTGCCGCTGCTGCCGGGATTCCGGCCTGCAGTCTATGTTCGCTGAACTGGGCAGATCTGTTTGCGCATTTTTTTGGCCATGAAACCTGGGCCAAAGCAATCCATGCCGAAATGCTTTTGGCCTACCGTTCGGCACAAGCATTTATCAGGATCACGCCCGGCATGGCGATGAACGCGCTGGGTAATCAGCAATCGGTTGGCCCGATTGCCGCCCTCGGTAACAAGCATGAGCTTGGGCTAAATGGCGAGCAAGCCGTTCTGGTCGCCATGGGCGGTATTACCCATCGTCTGCCAGTGGAAAACTGGCCACCCATACCCGGTGTGCGCTGGCTGGTTCCGGGCGAATGGAAGTGTCAGCACCCCGATGCCATCGTCAGCGAATCATTTGGTCTGAGCTTTACCGATCTGCTTTGCTCTGTCGACGCCGTAATCACCAAGCCTGGCTACGGCACCTTCACCGAAGCTGCCTGCAATGGCACCCCGGTCATTTATCAGAAGCGTGAAGACTGGCCCGAGCAGGATTGCCTGATTGACTGGCTACAGCACAATGGCCGCTGTACTGAAATTGCGGTGCATGCACTGGAAACCGGGCAAATCTTGCCAGCGCTTGAAACCATTCAAAAACAGCGCTTATTTCCCCGCCCACCAGCAAATGGCATCTTGCAAGCAGCAGAAGTGCTGCTACACCACGCAAGCAACTGACTTGTCCGCCGGTCATGTCGGCGCAGTCACTATCCTTAAAGCAGTCGGAAACCCAACCGCTTGAGCAATTCGCCGGTTTCACAGACAGGCAGGCCCATGACCCCGGTGAAGCTACCGGCCAGATGCTCGACAAACATCCCGGCGCGGCCTTGAATGCCGTAAGCCCCGGCCTTGTCCATCGGTTCGCCGCTGATCACGTAATGACGAATTTCTTCCTCATCAAGGTTGCGGAAACGCACTTCACTGCTCGATAGAACAAATTCGGTGCGCCCCACATGGTTGACCGCAACACCGGTCAAGACGCGATGGGTCTGGCCGGAAAGACGGCGCAAAATTGCTACGGCATCCGCCATATCAACCGGTTTGCCAATGATCTGACCATTGAATTCCAGCGTGGTATCGGCCGACAGCACTGGACGCAAAGGCAATTTCCGCTCGTAGACTATCTTCAGGCCATGCTCAACCTTGGCCCGCGCGACGCGCTCAACGTAAGCCACCGGCTCTTCACCAGAATGGGGGGTTTCATCGGTTTCACTATCGGCACGCAGACCGTCGCGAAAGACGATGGTATCGAAGGCGATGCCCATCTGGGTCAGCAACTCCCGACGGCGCGGGCTACGTGAAGCCAGGTAAATTCGCATCATCCCTCCCGGTGATAAGGGTGGTTCTTCAGAACGCTGACGGCACGGTAAAGCTGTTCGCACAACACCATTCTGGCCATGCCGTGCGGCAGAGTCAGGCTGGAGAGGCGCAACTTGTCGTCGGCCTGCTGCTTGAACTCTTCATCCAGACCATCGGCGCCACCGATCAGCAGGGCCACATCACGACCGTCCTGCATCCAGACTTCAAGCCGTTTGGCCAGCTTGAGCGTGGTCAGGTCGTCGCCTTTTTCATCAAGTACGACAAGGCGACTACCGGCCGCCAAGGCTTCGCGAATGCGAGCTTTTTCAGCAGCCAACAGTTGTTCCCGGGTTTTGGAACCACGCGGTTCCGGCTTGATTTCAGTAACGCTGGCCGCCATTTCGCGCGGCATGCGCTTGAGGTACTCGGCGCAGCCTTCGTTCACCCAGGCGGGCTGACGATGGCCGACGGCGAGTACGGCAAGTTTCATTTGGCGGCAGCCTGCTCCATTGCTTTGCGGCGCTGGGCCGGGGTCGCCTGCCAGAGTTCTTCGAGGTTGTAGAACTGGCGGACTGAGGCTTGCATGACGTGGACAACGACATCGCCCAAATCAACCAGCACCCATTCGCCGCCTTCTTCGCCTTCGATGGAAATAACTTCACCGCCGGCTTCGCGCACTTTTTCAAGCACGTTACGGGCGAGCGCCTTGACTTGTCGATTGGAGTCACCGGTGCAGATGATGACGCGATCAAACATTGACGATATTTTGGCAGTATTGAGGATTTCAATGTTCTTGCCCTTGATGTCTTCGAGGGCGGCAACAGCGATTTTTTGTAGCTTGCGGATGTCCATTAGGCGTTTCTGTAAAGTTGGTGAAGCTGAATATAGTCGAGAACGGCATCTGGCAGCAAATAACGTGCTGATTTACCGTTAGACAGCAAATGACGAATTTGTGTCGCCGAGATCGCGAGTTGCGTCATGGCAAAGGTGACAATCTGCCCGGCGCCTGTCGCCGCAAGCACTTGCGGATCTGCCGCGCGACGCTCGGCGAACTCGCTAGCCAGTTCGTCCGGCAGACTGGCCCGTTCGACGGGAAATCCGGGGCGATGCGATACCGCGATATGGGCGAGAGAAAACAGCTCACGCCAGCGATGCCAGGTCGACAAACCAGCAAATGCATCGGCACCGACGAGCAGAACCAGTGATTGTTGATG